>CASDVX010000071.1 GCA_949284545.1 uncultured Eubacteriales bacterium | reverse complement strand
AATCAAAAGCAGCGGGAAATGGAAACCGCTTGATTTTTCTGACTTCAGTCGGGCTACGCCCTCCCTCCGTCAGAAAAATCAATTCTCCATAAACAAAACTCTTTCGCTTTTCTCTGTCTCACATCATTGACAAATCTACATGAACGCCGTCTCTGATTCCACAGGCCGCATTGACTTAAAGGGAAGTTTGGTGTAGAATCGACAGGAGTTTGTTGCCGCAACTGCATAATCGGCAGTTTGCCGCGTGATTTTGATTTTGTCGGTAAGAATTTGAAAAGCGGTGGAAAATATGTGTAATATGAACGAGATACTTTTGTCCGTGCAGAAACCGTCCAGATATACGGGCGGGGAACCTGGCAGCATAGTTAAGGATAAAAGCGGCGTAGATGTGAGGTTCGCGTTTTGCTTCCCTGACAAGTATGAAATAGGTATGAGCCATCTGGGCATGAAAATACTGTATGGACTGCTAAATAATATGGACGGCGTATGGTGCGAGCGCGTTTTCCATCCGGATACCGATATGGAAGCAAAGATGAGGCTGCTCGATATGCCGTTGTGGGGCCTTGAAAGCGGAGACCCGATCACTGATTTTGACTTTATCGGTTTTACCCTGCAATATGAATTGTCATATTCCTGTGTTCTTAATATGCTGGAGCTTGCAAAAATTCCCATCAGGGCGGCGGACAGGAAAGGACTCGGTCAGATAGTGATAATGGGCGGTCCGTGTGCGTATAACTGTGAGCCTTTGGCAGCGTTTGCGGACGTGGTTTCCCTAGGCGAGGGGGAGGAAGCTCTTCCGGAGATAGTCCGGCTGTTCAGGCAGTGCAGACAGGAGGGAACCACCAGGGAGGAGTTTCTGTTAAGGGCTTCTCAGCTGGAAGGGTTTTATGTCCCGTCTCTCTATGAAGCGGAATATAATGACGATAAAACCATCAGGAGCTTCCACCCGACAAAGCCCGGCGTACCCGAAAAAATTAAAAAACGCATAATAAAAGACGTAGACAACTGTTATTTCCCGGATAATTTTGTCGTGCCGTTTACGGATATAGTTCACAACCGTGCAACCGTGGAGGTTTTTCGCGGGTGCATACGCGGCTGCCGGTTTTGCCAGGCGGGTTACATTTACAGACCGGTGCGGCAAAAATCGCCGGATGTGCTTAACCGACAGGCAAAAGCGTTGTGCGACAATACTGGATATGATGAACTGGGATTCTGTTCGTTGAGCACGAGCGATTACGAAGATCTTGGAAAATTGTTGGATGAAATGCTTGAATGGACTCTGCCGAAGCGCATAAATCTTTCTCTCCCTTCTCTGAGGATTGATAATTTTTCGGAAGAATTGCTGGAGAAAATCAGAAAAGTCCGGCAAAGCGGTTTGACCTTTGCTCCGGAAGGAGGCACTCAGAGGATACGTGACGTAATAAACAAAAATATAACCGAAGAGGACATCTTCCGTTCCTGCAGAATTGCGTTTGAAGGCGGCTATTCTTCGGTCAAGCTATATTTTATGTTGGGACTTCCAACCGAAACAGACGAGGATGTTGTCGGGATAGCCGACCTGGCCAACCGGGTACTTGACTGTTGCTGTGCAGGTGCCGGAAACAGCAGACGTGGGCGCGTGAATATCACCATGAGCACGGCGTGCTTTGTGCCAAAGCCTTTTACTCCCTTCCAATGGGAGGCTCAGGACACGGAGCGAGAAATGGAACGCAAACAGCATATCGTTGCAGAAAACATCAAAAGCAGAAAAATCACATATAATTACCATTCTTATCGTACCAGTTACCTTGAAGCCGTGCTTGCAAGGGGGGACAGAAGACTGTGCGACGTTATAGAATACGCCCACAGGAGCGGTTGCACCCTTGACGGGTGGGATGAGTGCTTTAAATACGATAAGTGGATGGAAGCCTTTAAAGCCTGCGGAATTGACCCGGATTTTTACGCATGCAGAGAAAGAGAATATGACGAAATTCTCCCGTGGGATCATATAGACATAGGGGTCAACAAGGACTTCTTTATTTCCGAGAGCAGAAAAGCACATGCCGGAAAAACCTCACCAAACTGCCGCGAGCAGTGTTTGGCCTGCGGAGCGAATAAGCTGATCGGAGGTAAGTGCTTTGAAAAAAGTTCGTGTAATGTTTAAAACGTCCGGTGTGGCGCGCTTCATTTCTCATCTTGATCTTAACAGGATATTTCAGCATGCGATCAGACGCAGCGACATCCCTGTGTGGTACACGGAAGGCTATAATCAGCATATATACCTTACGTTCACAAATCCGCTGTCTCTGGGGTTTCTTAACGAGTACGGCATAATGGAAACCAAGCTGACCGACGATGAATTTAACGTTGCCGCGGTTGCGGGAAGGCTTAACGAATGTTTGCCCGACTGCATATCGGCGGTGGAATCATACGAATCGGAACGCAGGTTTTCGGAAATAGCATTTTCAGACTACAACATTGAAGCAACGGTATCGGACAATGGGTCCGTTGAAAAAGCTTTTCACTCCGGTGAACTTTACTGTGTAAAGAAGGGGAAGGGCGGAGAAAAAACTCTGAATTTGGCCGGATACATAAAAAAGATGGATATTTCATTTTGCGGAACACGCATTTATGTATCTCTCAGGTTACCTGCCTCTCAGGAATTCAGCGTCAACCCGGGGCAGCTGTTTGAAACCGTCATCAGTGCAGCTAATGCGAGTGCCGGCGATGTGCTCATAACAAGGACTGCGTTGCTTGACACATACGGTAAACCGTTCAGATGATTTTGATATTAGGTTTACGTTTGATAAGTTTGAACGATTCGGCAGGAAAAGTTTTAAAAAGCTCTTGATTTTACGGGAAAAGTGTGGTAACATCTACAGGAATTTGACCTTTTGCGGATTACCGCATCTGGGGGTTAAATCCGGCGTGAGCCGAATTTAAAGCGGGCAGTCCTCTGCTGTTTACGGGCATGAATGTCTGAATTTTGGGAGGAAAAAGAAATGGATGCACTCAAGATCATTGCGCAGGATTCTATGAAGGAAAATGTTCCCGAAATAGAAATAGGCGACACGGCAAAGGTCTATTGCCGAATCAAAGAAGGCGATAAAGAGAGGATACAGCTCTTTGAGGGTACCGTCATCGCCCGTAAAGGGAGCGGCGTCTCTGAGACCTTCACCGTCAGACGCGTAAGCCACGGCGTCGGAATTGAAAGGGTTTTCCCCATTCACTCACCGAATGTGGACAGGGTAGAGATAGTCAGACACGGTAAGGTCCGTAGGGCTAAGCTTTACTATCTGCGCGACAGGGTCGGCAAGGCGGCCAAGGTCAAGGAATTGATAAAGTAATTCCACCCATATTATCAAAAGAGGGACGGATTATGTCCCTCTTTTGATATATGAAAGTGAGGCGTTGTGTGATGCCGGACACGGAAAAAACAATTGATTTCGAAGAACCAGGCCGAGAAATCGCACTTGAAAGCAGCGATATCGGCGAAACGGATTCGAACCACAAAGACGGAAAAAGCAGGATGTCTCCGGATTTTCTTTTCGGCTGGATTGATGATCTCGTCTTATATTTTGTGGTTTTTATACTTATCATGTCTTTTCTGTTCCGTCCCGTCGTAGTCAACGGCGATTCTATGAACAACACCCTCTATAACGGTGACGTTTTGATCCTGAACGGAATCCTGTATGAGCCGGATTACGGAGATATAATTGTCGTTTCCCGTGAGAACGTGCCGGACCGTCCGCTTATAAAGCGTGTGATTGCTCTGGAAAATGACGTGGTCACCGTAGATTACACTACAGACACGGTATATGTGAATGGGAACCCCATCGATGATGAACACGCATATACGGACCCAGTGCTCGGATTCGGTTCCAGAACCGACACCACGGTGTATCCGTATACCGTGCCGGAGGGGTGTGTTTTTGTGATGGGAGATCACAGAGGCAATTCAACGGACAGTCGTGAGGTCGGTGCCATAGAGTACGGACAGATCCTCGGCAAAGTTATTTTTAGAGTTTACAGAGACACATCCGAATACGAAGGCTCCGTCTTTGGGCCTGTCGACTGATACGGAGGCTGAGACTACGGAAGAAATGATTGTTCAGTGGTTTCCCGGGCATATGACAAAAACCCGGCGCCACATGGAAAAACTCATACACAGTGTTGATGCAGTGGCGGAAATAATTGATGCCAGAATACCGATAAGTTCCAGAAATCCTGAAATTGATACGCTTATCTCCGGAAAACCGCGTCTTTTGCTGATGAACAAGTCAGACATGGCAGACAGGTCTAAAACCGATCTGTGGGTCAGATATTTTTCGCAGAAAGGTTTGCGGGTACTGGAAATATCATGTAGGGACAATTCCGGGATAAAACTGTTTGTTCCTGGAGTTCGCGAATTGCTTTCACAGAAACTTGCAAAATACGCAGCCGGCGGCATGAGCGGTCGAGGAATAAGAATTATGATAGCCGGTGTGCCGAACGTTGGAAAGTCCACCCTGGTAAACCGCCTCACAGGCAGTTCAAAAATAAAGGCCGAGGACCGGCCGGGTGTGACGCGCGGCGAACAGTGGATAAATTTGGGGGACGGCGTGGAACTGCTTGATACGCCGGGGGTTTTATGGCCGAAATTTGATGACCCGAAGGTCGGTGAAATGCTTGCTTTTACCGGAGCAATAAAGGACACCGTTGTGGATATCGAGACCTTGGCCGTGCGTCTGATAGAGGTTCTCATTGATAAATATCCCGATGCAATACCGCAGCGTTACGGAATAGGCGTCGAGTATGAAAATTTTGTGTTTGAGGTGCTGGAAAGGATTGCCCTGAAGAGGAATTTCCTTAAAAAAGGAGCGGAACCAGATACTGAACGAGCCGCAGCGGTGTTAATGGATGAGTTTCGCGCAGGATTACTGGGGAGGATAACGCTTGAAAGCCCGGGAGAACGTTGATTTATGGACATATGAACGCTTATCCGAGGAGCGTGGATATAAAGTCATCTGCGGCGTCGATGAAGCGGGCAGGGGGCCGTTGGCGGGTCCTGTGTGCGCCGGTGCCGTTATTCTTCCGTTTGGTGAAAACATTGACGGATTGGACGATTCAAAAAAGCTTTCGGAAAAAAAGCGGGAACAGCTTTTTGACGTAATACGCAGCTGTGCCGTATCCTGTGCCGTCGCCTTTGCTACTGTGGAGGAGATCGAACAAATCAATATTCTGAATGCCACAAAGCTTGCCATGTCACGTGCAATAAAAAAATTGGCGGTGCAGCCTGATATTGCGTTGATTGACGGCGACAAAAGCCCGGCGCTGACTATTGACACGCTGACTATTGTAAAAGGGGATTCTCTCAGCGCAAATATTGCGGCGGCGTCAATTATGGCAAAAGTGACCAGAGACAGGCTTCTTTCGGAATATGACGAAAAATATCCCCAATACGGATTCGGAAAACATAAGGGATACGGCACCGCTATGCATATTGCAGCAATAAAGGAATACGGACCGTGCGAAATACACCGCATGAGTTTTATACGGAAGTTTATATCATGAACAAGCTCGGAGCATACGGCGAAGTGCTTGCCACACGTTTTTTGAGAGATCACGGACATGAGATCATAACCACGAATTTCCGTTGCAGATTCGGCGAAATAGACATCATATCCGCCGACGGGGACACACTGGTTTTTACGGAGGTAAAGACCAGGATCAGCCGGTTTGTTCCGGCGTATGAGTGTGTAAATGTGGCTAAGCAAAAGCGTATTATACATTCTGCACAGATATACGTCGCCGCTTTTAAGGTCACTTACCGCAAATTCAGGTTTGATATAATTGAAGTTTACATGAAGGATCAAACCGTTGTTGAAAAAATAGTACAACATAAGGAAGCTTTCGGCACGTAACCGCATTGGAGGAACGCATAATGCTTTATCAAAGTACGAGAAACAACAAGCTGAGAATACGTTCGTATGAGGCGATTCTGAAGGGTATCTCAGACGACGGCGGGCTCTTTGTTCCCACCGAAACACCTCTTCTGGAAAACGTAGACAACCTTATCGGCAGCAGTTATTGTGACTGCGCAAAATTTGTGCTCTCAAAATTTCTTCCTGATTTTTCCGCAAAGGAGCTCTCCGCCTGCATCCGCGGAGCCTACGGAGATTTAAAGTTTGAATCGGAATCAGTTGCACCCGTAAGGTTGCTTGACAGACAGCAGTCTGTTTTGGAGTTGTGGCACGGTCCCACCTGTGCCTTCAAGGATATGGCTCTGCAGATACTCCCGAGGCTCCTCGTGAAGTGTATGGAAAAATCGCAGTGCGACCAAAAGATTTTGATACTTGTCGCTACGTCCGGAGATACCGGCAAAGCAGCGTTGGAGGGCTTTAAAGACGTTAAAAACACGAAGATCCTTGTTTTTTACCCTTCGGACGGTGTAAGCAAAATGCAGAAATTGCAGATGATTACGCAAGAGGGCAGCAATGTACGTGTTTGCGGTATCGACGGCAATTTTGACGACGCACAATCCGGTGTCAAACGAATTTTCAACAGCCCTGATATGAAAAAAGCACTTGATGACAGCGGGTACTCGTTTTCCAGCGCAAATTCCATCAACTGGGGCAGACTTGTTCCACAGATAGTTTATTATGTGTATTCGTATTTGCAGCTTGTTGATAATGGAACGATCCGTCCGGGCGGCGGATTCAATGTGTGCGTTCCCACCGGAAATTTCGGCAACATACTGGCTGCGTACTACGCAAAAAAAATGGGCATTCCCATAAAAAAGCTTATTTGCGCCTCCAACAGAAATGACGTACTGACCGAGTTTTTGAACACGGGTGTCTATAACAAGCGCAGAGAATTTTATAATACTATCTCACCTTCCATGGATATTCTGGTTTCCTCGAACCTTGAAAGGCTTATATTCGATTTAAGCGGATATGATGACGAATATGTACAGTCTCTTTATAAATCTCTCTCCAACAGAGGATATTTTGAGGTTCATGGGAGCATTCTTGACCGACTCCGCAGCCTTTTTGCATGCGGCTCAAGCACCGATGATGAAACAAGGCAGACTATAAGAAACACGTTCGTAGAATTTGGTTATCTTATGGACCCGCATACATCGGTAGCAGAAAATGTTTACAGGAAATATCGAAACGACACAGGAGATATCACGCATACGCTTATTGTTTCAACAGCGAGTCCTTACAAATTTCCGGCAAGTGTCCTTTCTGCGCTTGACGGCGGGATTGGAAGCGGTGATGAATTTGAGCTTATCAGGGAATTGTCCGCGGAGACTGACACAGATATACCAGCGCGTTTGTGGTCGTTGAGAAATAAGCCCGTCAGATTTGAAAGAGTTGTCAAGAAGACCGACATGGACGCAGAGGTCCTCGCTTGTTTACGATGATGTGCGCTGAAAAGAAAACCCGCCGCATGCCCGCAGCGGGTTTTCTTTTCAAATCAGTCAACTGTCTTAGGTCTGAAGGTATCGCATACGGTATCTGATGAATTTGCCGCAAAACCGTGCCCGATTTTAATTTGTTCGGCTTTGCAGCCGTACTCGCCGCAGTGGTAATGGCAGTTGGTCACGTCACAGCATACACTGCCGTTACTCAGTCCGGTTTTGTCGCAACCGTGTTTTTTGTCGTTATCCATTTCATTTTCACCCCGTTTCAGTCATATTATTCCAACTCACCCGTGTTTTTATGAGGAGAAATTTACATGTCTTTATTTGTTATAGCGGACCTGCACCTGTCTTTCGGTGTGAAAAAGCCAATGGATATTTTCGGCGGTTGGGAAAATTATACCGAATTGCTGAGGGACAATTGGATAAATCTCGTGAATAACGATGATACCGTTGTTATTCCGGGGGATTTTTCGTGGGCTATGAAAATTGAAGAGGCTCTGCCTGATTTTAAATTTGTGGACGCGCTGCCCGGGAAAAAGATTCTCATTAAAGGAAACCATGATTTTTGGTGGACGACGCTCAAAAAAAACACTGATTTTGTAAAAGCAAACGGCATATTCAGCATTTCATTTCTCCAAAACAACCATTTTGTGTATGAAGATACCGCCGTCTGCGGGGCAAGGGGTTGGTTTTTTGAAGACGCAGACAACTTTTCGGAACGTGTCGCAGCAAGAGAAGTCACCCGATTGGATTTGTCTCTGTCATCCGCACAAAACGGCGGAGCGGAAAACAAATTAGCATTTCTTCACTTTCCGCCCATATATAAAAACAGGATCTGTAACGAAATTGTGAATACTCTGCGCCGTTACAATGTGAAAAGATGCTTTTACGGCCACCTGCACGGACATGCAACGGCAGGAGCGTTTAACGGTGAACTCAACGGAACCGAATACAGGCTTGTATCGGCCGATTATCTCAAATTTGTGCCGTTGAAGGTGTTATAAATTAATACTTTTTTCAAAAAACCATCTATGCAAAAATATGATATTGTGCTATAATTAAACGATTTTTCAAATCATTTGGGAGGAAGCAAAATGAGCTTGGTAAAGACAACAAATCCGGAAGTAAACAAATACGAACTTGAGATCTCTGTCGACGCACAATCATTCTCGGCTGCGGTAACTGCGGCTTACAAAAAGAATATACGTAAGATCAATGTCCCGGGATTCAGGGTTGGTAAAGCCCCGATGGCTATTGTGGAAAAAATGTATGGTTCCGAGGTGTTTTTTGAGGATGCGGTAAACGCGCTCTATCCTCAGGCACTTGATGACGCCATAAAGGAATCCGGCCTTGAAGTGGTGGGACATGACAAGATGGAGGTCACTTCCGTGAGCAAGGAAAACGGGTTCACGTTTACCGCGACCGTTTTTACCAAGCCGGAGGTCACTCTCGGGAAATATAAAGGCATTGAGTGCGCAAAGGAATCAGTAAAAGTCGGTGCCGAGGAAATTGAAGCGGAGCTTAAGCGCCTTCAAGACAGAAATGCCCGCATGGTAGCGGTGGAAGGCAGAAAGACCGCTATGGGCGATACGGTTGAGTTTGATTTTGACGGGTATGTTGACGGAAAACAGTTTGACGGCGGAAAGGCTGAGGATTTCTCCCTCGTTCTCGGGTCCGGCCAGTTTATTCCCGGATTTGAAGAGCAGATGGTGGGACACGACGTAGGGGACAATTTTGAAATAAACGTTACTTTCCCCGATGACTACCATTCTGAGGAAGTCAAAGGCAAACCCGCGGTGTTTAAGATCAACATCAAGGATATCAAGTGCAAGGAATTGCCTGAGTTGGACGATGAATTTGCAAAAGACGTCAGTGAATTTGACAGCATTGATGAATTAAAGAAAGATATTGAGAGGAAACTCATCGAGGAGAAAGAAAAGGAAGCCGACACAAAATTTGAAAATGCTCTCATTGACGCAGTTGTTGCGGATATGAAAGTGGATATTCCTCAGGTAATGGTGGAAAACGCCATAGATCAGATACTTACCGATATGGATTACAGGCTCCAGTCACAGGGAATGAATCTTGAAATGTATATGAAATACACCGGTATGGAAGTTTCAGCCATGAGAGATTCTGTTCGTGAACAGGCTGATAAGCAAGTCAAAATCAGGCTGGCGCTTGAGGCAGTCGCGAAAGCCGAAAACATTGTGGTTTCGGATGAAGAAGTGGATGCAGAGATGGACAAAATGGCGGAAAGATACGGAGTTGACAAGGAAAGAATACAGGCAAGTGTCCCTGCTAAAGACATATCAGCCGATCTTGCCATGAACAAGGCTATTGATTTTGTCAAATCGTCTGCAGTTAAGCCTTCCGCCGGAAAAGGGACCGCAAAGAAAAATACCGCTTCGGAAGATAAAAATTCTTCTGAAACCAAGGAAAATGAATAAACATAGTAAAGTATCCCTAAAATAGCTCGAAAAGGAGTGATTTGTATGGCATTGGTGCCTATGGTAATTGAGCAGACTAACAGGGGAGAGCGTTCGTATGATATTTTTTCCAGGCTGCTTAACGACAGAATCGTGGTATTGTCAGATGAGGTAAACGATACAACCGCGAGTCTTGTAGTAGCCCAGCTTCTGTACCTTGAATGTCAGGACGCGGAAAAGGATATTTCGCTTTACATCAACAGCCCCGGAGGGTCTGTCACCGCCGGAATGGCAATATACGATACCATGCAGTTCATTAAGCCTGATGTCTCCACCATTTGTGTGGGTATGGCCGCCAGCATGGGAGCGTTTTTACTGTCAAGCGGGGCCAAGGGAAAGCGTTTTGCCCTTCCGAACAGTGAGATAATGATCCACCAACCTCTTGGAGGATTTCAGGGGCAGGCGTCGGACATTAAGATACACGCCGACCACATTGAAAAGATTAAGCAGCGGTTGAACACGATTTTGGCTGCGAATACAGATCAGCCGTACGACGTTATCGAAAGGGAGACGGACAGGGACAACTTCCTTACAGCTGAAGAAGCCATGAAATTTGGCCTGATAGATAAAGTGATATCCCATCACTGACCCGGTTTCGGATAAACTATCTCACAAGAAAGGCGGGAGAGCCCGTTGGCAAAAAATGAAGAATCGGGGTATCTTTGCTCGTTTTGCGGCCGCGATCAGAGTCACGTCCGGCATATGATAGTTAACAACGGCGTTGCCATATGCGATTCGTGCATAAAAGCATGTTCCGATGTGCTCGAACAGACCGTAAACAACGAAAAACACTCCAGGCTTGACGATGTTCTTTCCAGGCTGCCTAATCCAACCGAAATGAAGCAGCGGCTGGATGAATACGTGATAGGGCAGGATGAAGCTAAAAAGTCGTTGTCGGTCGCGGTTTATAATCACTATAAGCGAATTTACCTCGGAACTGACGATGACGACGTAGTTTTGCAGAAGAGCAACGTCCTTCTTTTGGGACCCACCGGAGTAGGGAAGACTCTTCTTGCGCAGACGCTTGCTAAAATGCTTCAGGTTCCGTTTGCTATTGCCGATGCTACCACGATAACTGAAGCCGGTTATGTCGGCGACGATGTTGAAAACATTTTGCTCAGGCTTATACAGGCCGCTGATTACGATGTGGAACTTGCTGAAGCGGGAATAATTTATATCGATGAGATTGACAAGATAGGGAGAAAATCGGAAAACACCTCTATAACTCGTGATGTAAGCGGAGAGGGCGTACAGCAGGCTCTTCTCAAAATACTTGAAGGTACCGTGGCTTCGGTCCCGCCGCAGGGCGGCAGAAAACATCCTCAGCAGCAATTTATACAGATAGATACAAAGAATATTCTGTTTATCTGCGGAGGAGCATTTGAAGGAATTGAATCTATCATTTCAGACAGAATGGGGAAAGCCGTGATAGGGTTTACCGGCTCGTCTTCAGAAATACAACGTGACAAGGCTGCCGTTCTGGAGAACGTAATACCCCAGGACCTCGTGAGGTTTGGTATGATTCCGGAATTAGTGGGTAGGCTGCCCGTGATAAATACGCTTCACGACCTTGACAAAGACGCCCTGGTTAAAATTCTGACAGAACCGAAGAACTCTCTTGTAAAGCAGTATACCCGTCTTTTTGCCCTTGACGATATCTCTCTCAGATTTGCGCCGGGATCACTTGAACGTATCGCAGAAAAGGCGCTTGAGCTTAAGACAGGCGCCCGCGGACTGAGAGCGATAATGGAAAAGATACTTCAGGACGCTATGTTTTTTTCACCTGGAGACTATTCAGTGGACGTGGTAGAAGTGACCCCTGAGGCTGTTGACGGAAGTCCTGTCAATGTTCTCAGAAATCCTGAAAAAAAGCCGAAAAGGCTCAGTGCCTCCTCCGGAAGAATTTCCAAGAAGGGAATCGCGTCATAGCTTCAATGCAGGCAGCTTTCGGCAAATAATGCTGTTTGACTGCCTGCGTTGCTTTTTAATGCCGGTGCATACTCCGGTACATTGTTTTGCGTAAATGAAAGGAATCCCGACAATTCGGGAAGTGGTGCTAAAATGTATTCCTCTGAAAAACGATTTCCGATACTTGTCGTTCGCGGTATAACGGTTTTCCCTCAAACTGTAGTATCATTTGACGTGGTGAGAGAACGTTCCGTAGCAGCAGTGAAGGATGCGATTAAAGGAGATAGGTTCATTTTCGTATCGTCTCAAAAGGATATAAAAATTGATAATCCCACTCCGTCGGATATTTTTGAAGTCGGCTGCCTGTCTGTTATACAGCAGGTAATCAAGGCCCCCGGCAACGTCCTGAGAATAACTGTACGCGGAATATCACGAGGCAGAATATCCGAAGTATTTCATTCGGATGAATTCTACAGTGCCGCAATAGACGATATTAAACCCGATGTCACTCAGGAAAACGCATCTGCCACGGAATGCGAGGCCCACATTCGTCTTGCCCAAGAAGCTTTTGATACATACGCAGATATAATTGAGCGGGTGCCTCCTGAAGTTATTATTACCGTCCTTGATGCCAAAGACCCGGGATATCTTGCCGATTACATTGCGAATAACTGTAATTTCAGAATCGAAGATAAGCAACTTATTCTGGAGACCGCGCAACCGTTGGAAAGACTTCGCCTGGTCATCAAAATGCTTTACAGAGAAAATGAGATACTCTCCATGGAATCTGAAATTCACCAACGTGTGCAGGAATCCATGGAGCATAACCAAAAGGAATATTATATACGTGAGCAGATACGCGAGCTTAATGCTCAGCTGGGAGCCGTCGACGATCCCAGAAGCGAGGCTGATGAATATCGTGAAAAAATTGAAACGCTCAAAATACCTGAGGAAAGCGTTGAGAAACTCATTAAGGAAGTAGACAAATTTTCTAAAATGCCTTCCGGATCGCATGATGCGGCTGCAATACGTACATATCTTGACACTATTTTGTCAATACCGTGGAATATTGAAACAAAGAGCCGGACCGATGTTCGTAAGGCGGCTAAGGTACTTGACAAACATCACTACGGTCTTGGAAAAATAAAAGAACGCATACTTGAATTTATCGCAGCCAGAAGCATGTCTCCTGATATCAACGGGCAGATAATTTGTCTCGTAGGTCCTCCGGGAACTGGAAAGAGTTCGATAGCATCTTCCATCGCAGAGGCTCTCAACAGAAAGTTTGTCAGAATATCCCTCGGAGGTGTCAAAGACGAATCTGAAATCAGAGGACACAGAAAAACGTACATTGCCGCGATGCCGGGCAGAATTGTAAACGCTATTTGTCAGGCAAAAAGTATGAACCCTCTTATCCTGTTGGACGAGGTAGATAAACTGTCGAATGATTTCAGAGGAGATCCCTCTTCAGCACTTCTTGAAGTGTTGGATCCGGAACAAAATCAGGCGTTCAGAGATAATTATGTTGAAATCCCTGTGGATCTGAGCAAAGTGATATTTGTTGCTACGGCCAACAATCCCGACACCATTCCTGATCCGCTTAAAGACAGGATGGAAATAATTGAACTGTCATCCTATACCTTTGATGAAAAGATGCATATTGCCAAGGAACATCTTATCTCCAAGGAACTGAAAAAACACGGTCTCACACGACGTCAGGTTGTCATAGAAGATTCTGCCATACGCCTTCTTATTAACGGTTATACCCGCGAGGCAGGCGTGAGAGAGCTGGAAAGGCAAATAGCATCCCTGTGCCGCAAAACCGCGAAGAAAATAGCCCTCGGAGATGTAAAGTCGATAAGATTTACAGGCGAAAATCTTCATGATTATCTGGGACCGGAAAAGTACATTGATGACACTGTTCTTAGGGGCAATAATGTAGGAATAGCCAACGGCCTCGCATGGACGGCAGTGGGAGGAGAGATACTGCAGGTAGAGGTTAATGTAATGCCGGGGGACGGTAAATTAGAACTGACAGGATCTCTCGGCGATGTCATGAAGGAGTCTGTCCATGCTGCAGTGAGTTACATACGGTCCAATTGCAAATTTTTCGGTATACAGCCTGATTTTTACAAGCAAAATGATATCCACGTTCACGTGCCGGACGGCGCCACTCCGAAAGACGGACCGTCCGCCGGTATAACTATCGCCACCGCTATCATTTCGGCGCTGACGGGGAAAAAAGTTCGCGGCAACATAGCCATGACCGGTGAAATAACCATTCGCGGACGTGTTCTTCCCATAGGCGGACTGAAAGAAAAAAGCATGGCAGCTTATAAACACGGCATCGACACTGTGATCATCCCCGCTGCAAATGTACACGACCTTTACGATGTGGACGACACGGTCAAGAAAACAGTAACTTTTTTGCCCGTAACGGAATATGTACAGGTGGCCGAGGCCGCGCTGGAACCAGACGTAATACCGGACACCTGCGATTTCTTTCCGGACGACAAACCCAACAAACTTGACGCGGTCCGCGATGTCTGTGAGATCCCGCGCTCCACTGTCGCTTTGAGGTGAGCTCAAGTGAACTTAAACAATGCTTTCTTTGAAATTTCCTCGGCGTCTTCGAAACAGTTTCCATCCAAAAGTCTCCCTGAAATCGTGTTTTCGGGGAGATCCAACGTGGGCAAATCGTCTCTTATCAACTGTTTGCTGAACCGTAAATCGCTTGCGCGGGTCAGCGCAACTCCGGGGAAAACCGTAACGATCAATTTTTACAACATTGATAATGCGTGCCGTTTCGTTGATCTGCCCGGATACGGCTATGCCAAAGCTTCTAATCCGGGGCGTTATTCGTGGTCGGACGTCGTTGACAGATACTTTACCGATGCCCGGCGCTGTGACGCAGTATTGCAACTGATCGACATCAGACACGAACCGTCCGAGGCGGATAAGACCATGCTGGACTACTTAGAAAGATCCGGTATTGATTTTGCGGTCGTGCTGACCAAGTCGGACAAGCTGAAAAAGTCAGAGCGCGAACAAATTGTCGGCTGTTTTAAAGCTATGACATACAGACATATGATTGCGGTTGTACCTTTTTCAAGTATTGACCGCACGGGAAAACAGGAAGTCCTCGGTATGATAGAAAAAATTGCCGGGCAAAAAATTATAGGTGCATCTGTTTGATTATATGGGAGGGACACAGTATGTTTGTTTCAAACAGTCTGGGAATTACAGACGGACACCTTACTTTAGGTGGGGTTGATACTGTCTTGATGGCTGAGAAATTCGGGACACCGCTTTATCTTTTTGACGAGGACCGCATCAGAGAAAACTGCAGAAACTACGTGTCCGCAATGCGTGAGCATTACGGTAACGGCACGGTGGCTTACGCCTCAAAGGCTTTCCTTTGCGCCGAAATGGCCAAAGTAATGAATGAGGAAGGCATGAGCCTTGATGTGGTATCCGGCGGTGAAATATACACCGCGCTCAAGGCTGCGTTTCCCGCGTCGAGGATGTTTTTTCACGGGAACAATAAAACCCACGACGAACTTGAACTTGCCGTAGATTGCGGCGTTGGCAGAATCGTCGTTGACGGCCTGGAAGAAGCAGAATCGCTAAATAACATGGCTGGGCGCGTGGGAAAAAAAGTCGCTGTACTCATGCGTATAACACCAGGGATAGACGCACATACACACAGCTTCATCAAGACGGGACAAATAGATTCAAAATTTGGCGTAACGCTTGAAAACGGGGATGCTCTCAGGTCTGTCGGAAGCGTGCTCAAAATGGAAAACCTTGAATTGAAGGGATTCCATTGCCATATAGGTTCACAGATTTTTGAAACTGAACCGTTTGCACATGCGGCGGATGTGATGATCGACTTTATGTGTGCTGTGCGTTCCACTTATTCCGTCGAGCTGCATGAACTTGATCTTGGCGGCGGCTTCGGTATCAGATACACGAGCGAGCAAAACCGCGCCGAATACGGTGAGTACGTAAAAGCCATATGCGAAGCGCTGAAAAGGAAATGTGCCGAGGTTAAGTACGAGCTACCTTACCTTATTATTGAACCGGGGAGAAGTATAGTAGGCGAGGCAGGTATAACCCTTTACACAGTCGGAAGGGTGAAAAGCATCCCTGGGGTACGTACGTATGTTTCCGTTGACGGAGGCATGACAGATAATCCCAGATATGCTCTCTATAAATCACCCTATGAGGCCTGCATCGCAAACAAAGCGGATAATGACAGGGACTTTGTGGTCACGATAGCCGGAAAATGCTGTGAAAGCGGTGACCTGATTCAGGAAAACTGCAACATACAGCGGCCTGAACCAGGTGACATCCTAGCGGTCTTTTCCACAGGCGCATACAATTATTCAATGTCGTCAAACTATAACAGAATTTGTCGCCCGGCTGCGGTGTTTTTAAGAAACGGTGAACCGAGGGTCGTAATAAGACGCGAGACATATCAGGACATTGTAAAAAACGATGTACTGAAGTGAGCGCTATTTACTTCTTGGCGGCACTGTGGTAAAATCTACGGGATGATTACTTTCGGAGCAGATGATTGCATCATGAACAACTATTCCGCAATAGCGTCTTTTTACGATATCTTGACCGATAACGTGGATTACGGCAAAGTCCATAGGTTTTATTCACAGGTCTTTGAAGAATTCGGTCATCACCCGCACATACTCCTTGACCTTGCGTGCGGTACCGGCAGGCTTTGCTTTGCGTTTGAACGAGACGGGATAGACGTGATCGGTGTGGACTGCTCCGAATACATGCTGGATGTCGCCTATGAAGGGAAAATTGAACGCGGCTCGAACGCACTGTTTTTACAACAGCCCGCACACAAGCTGGATCTTTACGGGACAGTGGACACGGTTGTATGTAATCTTGATTCTGTCAATCACTTTGCACCTAAAAACATACAAAAGGTTTTTGAACGTGTTGCATTGTTTGCAGAGAGCGGTTCGCTGTTTGTATTTGACGTAAACAGCAAATATAAATTTGAGAATTTGCTGAACGATGCTTGCTATTGCAGCGACTGTGGCGACATGTTCTGCGTTTGGACAAGCACTTTTGACGGAAAAAAAGCGGATATACGCATGGATGTTTTTGAACGGGCAGGCGAACTTTACAAAAGGCGGGAAGATTCCGTTGTTGAATATTACTATTCAGACGAGTATATTTTGGACCTGTTGAACAGATGCGGGTTTGACTTGTTAGGGAAATATGCGGATTTTTGTCCTACACCTCCGTCACAAAACAGCCAAAGGACACACTATATAGCTAAAAGGCGGGGTAGCACATGGGAAAACTCATAAGGAGCATCTCGAAGTCGGGGTCTGCGGTGTGTTTCGCAGTGGATTCTACCGACATTGTAGAAGAGGCGAGAAAGATACACGGCCTGTCTCCCACGATGACTGCAGTTCTTGGCAGGACGCTTACCGCAGCGTCACTTATGGGATCCTCTATGAAGAACCCAACGGATTCACTTACAATCCGGATTTGCGGCGACGGACCGTGTTCCACCGTGATAGCAACGTCAGACAGCCTTGGAAACGTGAGAGGATTGGTATCACGTCCCGATTTGGAATTACCTCTTAACCGTGTGGGACACCTTGATGTGGGCGGAGCCGTCGGTAAAGGAGGTATGCTTTACGTACTGAAGGACATAGGCCTTAAAGAACCGTATTCCGGATGTATACCTCTCCTTAACGGCGAAATAGCAGAGGATATCACCGAATATTTTGCCCGTTCCGAGCAGATACCCACTGCATGTGCTCTCGGAGTTCTTGTGGACAGGGATTGCTCTGTAAAAGCTGCCGGCGGTGTTTTGATGCATCTTTTGCCCTTTGCAGATGAACAAACAGCTGAGCGTTTGGAGCGTAACGCCTCGTCCTCGCTGCCCGTAACTCAGTTGATGGAAAACGGAGGCGGGCCAGAAGAAATGGTCAAAGCCTTTTTCAGGGATATAGAATACGATGTGCTGGACGGGTATAACGTTTCCTATAAATGCATGTGCAGCAGACAATTTGTGGAAAAAACCCTTCTCACCCTCGGCAAAGACGATTTGGAATCCATGCATGAATCCGGAAAAAGTACGGAAATCAAGTGTGAATTCTGTCATTCATTGTACAGCTTTACGTCTGATGAAATAGGCGAATTACTCAAAAGCGGCGGGAACATATAATTTTGATACAGTTTTAGGAGGAACAATAATGAAAAACATGATTATCACTATGGCCAACACCTCTACAATTGAAACATGGCTGTCATTGGGCTTTATGGTATTGATAGTCGTTGTCATGTACTTTTTCTTTATCCGTCCGCAATCAAAGAAGGACAAGGCTGTCGCAAAGATGCGCAGCGAGCTCCAGGTGGGCGATAATATCACCACCACAGGCGGTATTATCGGCAGAGTCGTCAGCATCAAGGAGGAGACGGTGGTGATTGAAACAGGCAGCGACAGAACAAAAATTAAGCTGCTCAAATCGTCTATTGCCTCAAACGAAACGATACATGACTGATTTTTTAAAGGCGCTCTCTGAATAATACAAACTCCACCCGAATATTCTTTTATAAGTAATTATTCGGGAGTGTTTTGTATGAGAAAAAGGAAACCGGATACTAATAACAATTTTATTCAGGCGCTGCTCATAGGCGCAATAGCAGCCATGGCAGCAAGTGTCGTTCTGCTAGTGCTGTTTTCGGTTTTTATGATGATACAGCAGGTCCCCACGGGCGGAGGGTTTTATATATCGTTTGTGATAATATGCCTTGCTGCTTTCTGCGGCGGCTTTGTCGGAGCTCAGATAATGCGTTGTAAAGGTATGATGACCGGCGCGCTGGTAGGACTTGTGTATATTCTGCTGATTGCTCTGATAGGCGGCGCCGCAGGGTTTGTTGTCAACCTGTTCGGAACATATCTTCTGAAAGTGCTCCTTTCTGTTGTCTTTGGGGGAATAGGCGGAATACTTAAGATGAATCTGTGCCGCAGGTGATTTTCTTTCAGATTGTTTTGATGGATGTCGTCCGATGATGTTTTACACCTGCAGGGGGAAAATTAAATGAAAAAAATTGGTTTTTACGGGTGCGGAAATATGGCTTCCGCTTTTATCAGCGGGATAACATCTAAGGCCGGTGTGAGTTTTTACGATGTTTACATTCATACCCGAACCAAGCAGAAGGCGCTTCCTTTTCTAAGTAAAGGCGCAGTATGGTGCGAGCGTCCTAAGGATCTCGCCGACAGCTGCGATATTATTTTCATCTGTGTCAAACCGCAGCAGGGAGATGCTGTGCTCGACGAGCTGGCCGGTACTCTCAAACACGAAACGGTAATTGTCTCTATTCTCGCGGGAAAAAAGATATCATATTTTACAAGCCGCCTGGGAGAGCTTGCTCATGTTGTCAGAACGATGCCTAACACCCCCATGCTTCTCGGGTGCGGGGCGGTGGCCGTGTCGTTTGATGATGTCGTCGCCGATGCAGAAAAAGACGCAGTGCTTAGGCTTATTGCCCCTCTGGGAACAGTCAAAATAATCCCCGAGGAACAAATGGATACGATAGTTGCCGTCAACGGGAGCAGTCCCGCATATTTTTACCTCTTCATAAAACTGATTGCAGATTGGGCTGAAAAGCATGGCGTAGATAAAGAAAGCGCTCTTGATCTTGCGACAGCGTCTATGGCCGGAAGCGCTGAAATGCTGAGAAAAGCCGGTAAGACGCCGGACGAGCTCATTAGAGATGTGTCATCTCCCGGAGGAACTACTCTTGCTGCGCTGTCCTCCTTTGAAATCAATGATATGCGCAAAGTTATGGAAGATGCTCTCGACGCTTGCGAGCAAAGATCTGCCGAACTTTCATCCTGAGGATACGTCTTTCTTGTCATAAAGCGATGTGCTTGTACATACCTTTCTGAGAAAGGAAGTGTATAAGTATGAGACATTTAAAAGCGCCTTCAGACAAGCATAAGTTTAAGGAATTCATTGCTGAAAACATAGAATATCTGATCTTAGGCGGTATATCAGCCGCCGGCATGCTGGTAGGGATGCTGCTTTCGGATATTTTGCCCGGATGGGTTGTTTGGGGAACAGGCAGCGGCGAGGCGTCCTTTTTAAATGTATTTTTCTGCACGTTTTCAGCAGCTTCGATTTACATATTCATTTTGTTTTTTTGCGGGACGTCTGCAATCGGATTCATTTCTCCTCTTGTACTGCTCATTTACGGCCTGACGACCGGTAAGGCAATCTGCGACGTATGTGCGGACGGGCTTTGGCTGGATTATTTCCTCGCAGTTCTTCCGTTCACGGTGCTTACGACAGGTATATACATATATCTTTCAAAATGCAATATAACTCTTTCTTTATGCCTTTTCAGGTTATGTACGGGCTCCGGCAGCGCCAATATACCCGTGATGTTTAGAAAATTTACAATGACATGCATGTTTTCTCTGGCGGTATCCTCCGCGATATGTTTGTTACATTCCGTGATTGTTTTGTTTGTGATTCCTTTGTTTTGACGAAACAGAGGAATCACAGGGGAAAGGATGTTAAAATGGGACTGTTTGGGTTTTCGGATTACAACAAAGACGGACCTGGTGTCTCCAAGAATGAAAAACAGAAAAAAGGGTTTTTTCGTTTCTGGGAAATATATTTCAGGAAGTTTGGGCGGCTTGTTCAGCTTAATTTGATTTTTGCGGTCTCGTGCTGTACTATCATTTTTGTTGGTCCCGCCATGGCCGGTTTTTCCTATGTTCTGCGAAATTTTTCACAGGAAAAACATGCATTTGTGTGGGACGACTATATAGATACCGCCAAAAAAAATTTTAAACAATCCTTTATTGTCGGCATACTGAACACATTACTGTTTGTAATGCTTGGATTTGCAATATGGTTTTGGTATTCCTGCTATGTCGGAAATCCTTCTATGCTTTTTTCTGTCCCCCTTGCCGTGTGCGTGCTTGGCCTGATAATATTGCTCTTTATGCAGTATTACATGTATTTAATCCTTGTAACATTTGATATTACAATCAAAAAGCTGTACAGGAATTCGCTTATTTTGGCGTTTTACGCACTTCCGAAAAATATTTTGATTACTGCAATAATCATATTGTCTTCGCTTTTTGTGGTAACAGTACCTACAGCGGGCCAACTTGCCGTAACCGCTCTCGGATTTGCAGTGATCGTTTTGTTTTATTTCAGTTTTGTAGGTCTCGCCACCGTGTGTATATCATACCCCGTGATCAAAAAAACAATGATTGACCCGTACCGCGACAGGGAAATTCCTACGGCTCCGGTGGTAAGGGAATCGGAATATGAGCCGTCGGCAGATGAAGAAATTATATGTT
Source organism: uncultured Eubacteriales bacterium (assembly GCA_949284545.1). GTDB lineage: Bacteria > Bacillota > Clostridia > Oscillospirales > CAJFTT01 > CASDVX01. The sequence goes on along the minus strand of CASDVX010000071.1, from coordinate 55,059 downwards.
CCGACGAGATTCATGATAATGACGGGGGAGATCAAAAATGACCGCGAACAGAGAGAAAGTCCTTTTCTTTGACACCACTTTTGGCGCCGGGGTGAAACTTTTTGGGGTTTTGTGCATTGCCGATATTTTAGCCATTGTTTTTCAGTTTGTGTTTACATCCGTGGACGAGCTTATAGGGGATTTTCTGTCCAGTTTCATATGCATAGGTATGGGGACTGTGGTATACGTGACCATGATATACTCGGCCTCTTGGCAACGCGGGTTCAGAGATATAGGCTTGGAAAGTCGCGGCATACTCAGGTATAACCCGCGCCGCGGTTTTTTAATCGGACTCGTGGCGTGTATACCCGGATTGATTTTGTATGTTTTGCTTGTCATCGGCAACGTATTTTCCCCTGCAATTTTTTCAATATCTAAAAGTCTCTTCATCCTGCTGCATGCATATCCGTTTTTCCTCGTAAATACCTTGATTGAGTCATGTGCTTACGGCGCATACCTATGTTTCATATTTGTTATACCACTGCCGATTATTTCTCTTGTCGGTTATATTTGGGGATATAACAATAAACTCATAGTCAAGCGCTTGATGTACGGCAAAGATTCCCACACAGGGGACGTCGAAAAAGCCTGATTTCTAAATTTTATCTCCACAGCATATTCTGTAAGACACAAACTGTAATAGCGGGGTGTTTGCTGTGGGAAAGATTATTGTATCGTTTTTTGTCGCGGCCGTATTGTGCTTACAGACCTCGTGTGCGCTTTATCTTCCTGCCTCTGGAGTCAGAACCGATCTACGCCGTGAGATAATCATTGATCCCGGCCACGGAGGTATTGACGGCGGGGCAGTAGGAGTCAGCGGCACCGTTGAGAAAGAGGTCAATTTGGCAATATCGCTGGCTCTCAGAGATCTTTTGGTTTTTATGGGATACAACGTTATAATGACTCGCGACACCGACATCTCCATACACGATCCCGACGCCACAACAGTCAGGCAGATGAAAACGTCTGATTTGCACAACAGGCTCAAAATCGCTGTAGAACATGAATCCGCCGCCTATATAAGCATTCATCAAAATAATTTTTACGATCACGGGCAGTCCGGCATGTGTTTTTACTATTCGCCCAACAACGGAAAAAGCAAGGTACTTGCCGAAAACCTGAGAAGCAGCCTGCTCGAGTATTTGCAGCCGGATAACCGCAGACAGCTGAAAGAAGCAGGTGATAACCTGTTCATTATGTACAATGCACCCGGGCCGGCCGTTTTGGTCGAATGCGGATTTTTATCTAACCCGGAAGAAGAAAAACTTCTGTGCGAATCAGAGTACCAAATAAAAATATGTCTTATTGTCGCAGCAGGTATCAACATTACAGGGCTGTAAACGCCGTGGAAAAAGCTGAAAGGACGTCTAATTGTCATGGCTTCTAAAAGCAGAGTTGATTATGTATGCACCGAGTGCGGGGCAGTTTCGGTCCGTCAGTTCGGAAGATGTCCTACGTGCGGAGCGTGGAACTCAATGGTAGAGGAGGAGTCCTCGCAGCCGTACTCGTCGATGCATTCCAAGTCTTCCGAACGCGTGCATATTGACATGTCGGAAATAAACACTCTTAATCTTATCAATATCAACAGTGATATCCGTTACAGCACGGGCATGGGAGAATTGGACAGGGTCCTCGGCGGAGGTCTTGTAAAGGGTTCGGTAGTGCTTTTGGGCGGAAGTCCGGGAATAGGGAAATCCACTATTTTGCTTCAAATTTGCGAGTTCATGGGAAGGGAGAGAAAGATCCTTTATGTTTCGGGGGAGGAATCTCTGAGCCAGATCAAGCTTCGTGCTGAAAGACTTGGGGTAAAATCTCCGAACTTAATGTTGATGGCGGAAAACAATGTCGAGAAAATAGTAGCGGCGCTCTCAAAGTGTTCTCCCGACATACTCATCGTAGATTCAATACAGACCATGCAGCTCAGCGGGGTGTCATCATTTCCCGGCAGCATCACTCAGGTCCGAGAATCCACCCTGGCTATCATGAGAGCTGTAAAGGACGCTGAAATACCGGCATTCATAGTGGGACACGTAAACAAAGAAGGGGCCATTGCAGGGCCTAAGGTTCTCGAACATATCGTTGACTGCGTCCTTCATTTTGAGGGCGACGGAAATTTTTCGTACCGGATACTGCGAGCGGCAAAAAATCGTTTTGGTTCAACTAACGAAATAGGCGTGTTTGATATGAGCGACCACGGGCTTTGCGAGGTTTTGAATCCGTCGGCTGTCATGCTTTCAGGCCGTCCCACTGGCGTTTCAGGAACCGCCGTGACATGCGTTCTCGAGGGTACCCGCCCCATACTCGCGGAGGTACAGGCGCTTATTTCGTCATCCGGCAACGGCGCGCCGAGAAGAATGTCCACCGGATTTGATTTTAACAGATTCGTTTTACTTCTTGCGATTCTTGAAAAAAGAGCAGGGGTGCTTTTCGGGAATTTCGATGCCTATGTGAACGTAGTGGGCGGGTTGCGCATTTTTGAGCCGTCTGCCGATATGGCCGTGGTCGCTGCTCTTTACTCAAGCATGAAGGACACTGCTATCCCAGAGGATACGGTAATTTTCGGGGAAGTTGGCCTTGCCGGTGAAGTAAGAGCCGTGTCAAATACACCCGTGCGAATCAGCGAAGCAGCTCGGCTTGGCTTCAAAAAATGCATTTTGCCAAAACACAGTGTTGATGCAAACTATGAACTTGCGGAAAAATCAGGCGTCCAGCTTGTTGGGGTCAGGAGTATCAGGGAGCTGTGCAGGGCTATCTCCGGAACTCTCTGATCCCGCGGGCGTGAAGTACATACAGTCGCTTAACAGAGCATTGCTGTTGCTTGCAAACGGCAATGCTCTGTTTAATGTACAGTATCCGTCGCTTTGATATGCGCAGTTGTTGTTGCAAAATATCATGATATCAGTCCTTAAAAATAAAATTATTATGTAATTAATAATTCCCCAATGCCCGTTAAAAATATACCGGGGAGGGGAATTAATTGAAAAAGTACATTAAACTGTTATGCTCCGTGGTCGCCATATACGCAGCTATTGTTTTTTCGTGTGAAAGCATGCTTTTGAGCGTGAAAGAATATGAAACCGTTCACTGTGCTTTCGGTGAGGCCGAAAGCGTCGTGGTTTGCACAGGGGAAATAAATGATCTCAACGCTTCAACCGTCGATATAGATCATCCGGCGTATTTCAGTGAGGTCATGGTGTCACCAGGAGACGAAGTATCCGCCGGGGATGTTCTGGCAAAAATAGATATTGACCGTACTGTCAGTCTTCTTGAAAGGTTGGATGCCGAGGCTATTGCGCAAATGCTGCATGCACTCGGCATCACAGAGTCTCTTCAGGCCGCTATCGCAGGCGAAATTCCGGAATTGTCCAAATACAGCAAAACAATAGACATGCTGCTGGAATCCGACGGGATAATACGTTCACCGCGCGACGGTGTTGTCACCGAAGTTACGTTTGTTGCGGAAGAGTTGATTACTGAGGAAACTAAGATTGTTGTTTCAGACAGAAGTATCATGGAAATTAATGCTTCCGTGCCCGCCGAATACAGCAGATTCCTTCAGATTGGCAATCAGGCGGTTGTTACATCCGAATGTTTTGACGGCGAGATTGAAGCAACAATAACCAATATTTCCCCAACAACGAGCGACAGCGGACAGGTAGCGTTTTCTCTCAGTTTTGACAACTCGTATAATGGCCTGAAAAGCGGCTTTCCGGTAAGCGTTAAGGTCATAACAGACAGGAACACTGACGCTCTGTTACTGCCGTTTGAATGCGTATTTGAAGATGGTGGAGACATGGGCCATGTATTCATATGTGAAAATGGCAGAGCTAAAAAGATAAGCGTGCGGCTCGGCGTAAGGAGCGCCGAATATACGCAGATTCTTGAGGGGCTTACAGGCCGTGAAGAAATAGTGCTGGCAAACGATGAAGAATTGCTGGATGGGCAATATATACGAATAACTGAGGGTGACTGACATGGAGCTTATCAGAATTGCCTTTAATCGCATAATCGGCAGGCCGTATCGCAGCTTGCTTATTATGACAGGCGTGGCCGTAGGAGTGTTTTCAATTGCCGTTATAAACGGCGTATCGACGGGCGGCAGGGAAGTTATTGCCACACAGCTTGATACCATGGGGCTATACGGAATGAGTATAAAATTTGACCAGGAAAATGACTATTACTTTACCGACAGCGATGTTCAAAAAATAACCGCAAATGTGGAGGGCATAGAGGCCATTACGCCCGTTTCGGCAGACTACAGATCAGTAAGCGTAGCGGATGAAACCTCAGGATGTGTGATCTGGGGGGTGAACGAAAACGCCGACTCGGCTATGAATCTCAATGTGAGCTACGGAAAAATGTTTACGCAGCAGGACTGCACGGAGTGTCTCAATGTCTGTATTGTAACGGAAGATTTTGCTTACAAATATTTTTCTTCCCCGGCTGACGCAGTATCGCGCAAAATCTACATTCATTATCCCTCCGGACAGAAAGAATTCACTATTTGCGGCGTCATTAAAGCAGGCAGCGGTCAACTGTCCTCTGTTTTGAGCGAGTATGTGCCATCATTCGTATACGTGCCAAACGAGTCAAATACTGCTATTGTGGGAAAAAACACAGTCAAACGTCTGGCCCTCAAGGCAAGCCCCGGTTATGACGAAACAAGCGTTGCAAAAAAGGTTGTAAGATACCTTAATATAGAATATAACGGGTTTGGCGATATACAGATAGAAAACCTGAATGAAAAAAAAGACAGCTTTGACAGCATCATGTCCACTTTAACGAGCATGCTCTCCGCAATAGGAAGCGTGTCTTTGTTTGTGTCCGGAATAAGTATAATGACCGTAATGATGATAACGGTGAAAGAACGTACAAGAGAAATAGGTATTAAAAAATCAATAGGAGCCTATGACGGACACATAATAGCAGAATTTCTCGCAGAATCCGCTATAATTTCAGGATTCGGCAGTCTGGCAGGCATAGTGCTTGCATCCGGCGCCCTCAGTTTAGCCGCTAAAATTCTGCTTATAGAAATTTCAGTCCCGGTAACCGAATACGCCAAAACCTGTATCCTCGCAATATCAGTGGGAATCGTTTTTTCGCTTGTTCCCGCAATTTCCGCCGCAAGACTTGATCCGGTGGTAGCTCTGAAAGGTTAAAGATAAAATAATCAAAAAAAGTATTGACAAAGCACAGTAGTGTGTGTAAACTAATCGTTGGTTAGCGTGTGCTAACTAACGATTAGTTTTTAAATTAACAGTACAAAATCGGTCATAGGATAGGCGGTGATGATAGTGAATTTGATACAAGCCGTTGAGGGAAGAGAATATGTCATAAAAAATGTTCAAACAGGCGACAGGGAAATGGATGAATTTTTGTTTTCACTCGGATGTTACAGCGGTGAACCGATGACTGTGGTGTCTCAACTGGTCGGAGGTTGCATCGTTTCTGTCAAAGACGGCAGATATAACATAGACCATAATTTAGCCAAAGCAATTATGGTCTAAGCAGTATGGTGTCCGCATATTTTTTTGAGCATTAGTTAGCTATAGCTAACTAAAATTTACAAATTTCCCTGTAAGATGAATAGATAAAAGGAGGAAACAATATGAGAATTGCTTTAACAGGAAATCCGAATTCCGGTAAAACTACAATGTACAATGCTTTGACCGGACGAAATGAAAAGGTCGGGAATTGGGCGGGGGTTACCGTCGAAAAAAAAAGGAGTATGCAATAAGAAAAGGATACAGCAATATTGCAGACGATATTATCGCGGTAGACCTTCCCGGTGCATATTCCATGTCCCCGTTTACTTCCGAAGAGAACATAACCAGCTCATATGTGAGAAACGAGAATCCTGACGTCATAATAAACATAGTTGACGCAACTAATTTGAGCAGAAGTCTCTTTTTTACCACTCAGCTCCTTGAACTCGGTATTCCGATTGTTGTAGCTTTAAATAAAAGCGATATCAATAAAAAGAAAGAGACGGTAATCGATACAAAACTGCTTTCAAAAAAATTGATGTGTCCGGTAATCAATACTGTTTCGACTGAATCAAAAGGATTACGTGAAGTAATAAACGCCGCGACGGAAATATACGGCAGCGTTCAACCCGCTCCGTATTCTCAGAAAAATATTGACTTGAGCAATAAGAAATCGGTTGAGGAGGCCGACAGAACACGTTTTGCCTTCGTCAACGAAATAGTTGAGCAGATAGAAACTCGCAAACTACTGACAAGGGAAAAAAATTTTGGTGATAAAATAGATTTCGTTCTTACTAACAAGTGGCTTGGCATTCCTATTTTTGCAGTTGTAATGTTTGCTGTCTTTGACATCTCACAGGCATCTCTGGGACCGTTTCTTGCGGATACGCTGGTGGGTTGGATTGAAACTTTTCAAAATTGGGCGCAGGGCTTGTGGAAAATGCGCATCCGTTACTGAAAGCAATATTGGTTGACGGCGTCATAGGGGGCGTTGGCGCGGTTGTCGGCTTTCTCCCGCTGGTTATGGTGATGTATTTCCTCATAGCACTTCTGGAGGATTGCGGGTATATGGCACGCGCCTCAGTGGTTTTGGATCCGATATTCAAAAAGGTGGGTCTTTCAGGCAAATCTGTAATTCCGTTTGTCATTACGACAGGGTGTGCAATTCCGGGAATAATGTCATGCCGTACCATACACAACGAACGCGAACGCCGTACCACGGCCATGTTGGCGCCTTTCATGCCGTGCGGAGCAAAACTTCCGGTCATAGCGCTCTTTGCAAGCGTGTTTTTTGCCGATTCGTCATGGGTGGGTACCTTAATGTATTTTGCTGGTATTTTTCTTATATTTATCGGCGCTCTGGTTGTGAATAAAATATCAGGATACAAGAACAGAAAATCATTTTTTATCATTGAACTCCCGGAATACAAACTTCCGTCGATAAAACGTTCGTTTCTGTCCATGTGCTCCAGAGGTTGGGCATACATAGTCAAGGCGGGGACTATAATCCTTGTATGCAACACAATCGTTCAGCTTATGCAAAGCTTCAATTGGAGCTTTGCATTGGTTGAGGAAGGAGCAGAAAACACATCTATCCTCGCATCAATAGCAACGCCTGTATCTGTTTTGCTTATACCTTTGGGCTTTGGCGTGTGGCAAATGGCTGCGGCAGCCGTTACCGGCTTCATAGCAAAAGAAAATGTGGTCGGCACTCTTGCCGTTTGTTATGGGATAACCAATTTCATAGATACGGAAGAACTGTCTCTGATCGGCGGAGCAGATGAAGTTGCCGCAATCTTCGGGCTTACCAAAGCCGCTGCACTTGCCTGTCTCATGTTCAATCTGTTTACACCGCCGTGTTTTGCAGCTATCGGCGCAATGCGCAGTGAAATTAGAGACCGCAAGTGGTTGCTTGGCGGAATCGGGCTTCAGTTTTTCACCGGCTATACTGTCGCTTTTCTTACGTATCAGTTAGGCACTCTTATTACCGAAGGAAGGGTAGGAAACGGATTTTTCCCGGGGCTGGCCGCTGTTGCAGCAATGATAGGCGTAGTAATATTTCTGATGGTACGTTCTGACAGAAAACTCAAACGGGAATATATGATAAAACGGGAGGAGATATAAAATACATGGAAAATGTAATAATTATCCTGATTCTTGCTGTTGTTTTGGCGGTTGCCGTTTCCTATATACGTATAGCAAAAAAAAGAGGACAGAAATGTATAGGCTGTCCTCATTCAAAAAAATGCGGTACAGGGTGCAGCTTATGCAAAAATAAAACCGGCAACTCTCATCAGGATTGATAATCAGGACGCGCGGAGAACAGTAAACAACCGTTGTATCTCCGCGCGTCAATTCATAGGTTCGGACCTATCGGTCACTTTCCATACCGCACGGATAAGCGTGATTTGCCTGGATACGCCCCTTCATGACGGCGTCATAAAACCTATATCCGCCCGAAAAATTGTAACAGTCGTACCCGCGCTGCGACAAAATCCTGCACGCCAAATAACTCCGCAAACCGCTTTGGCACATTACATAAACCGGCTTGCCTTTCGGAATTTCGCCAATACGCTCTCGGAGATCATCCACAGGTATATTGATAAACCCTTCCGCATGTCCCCTGAGATATTCTCCATGGGTGCGCGTATCCATAAGAAATACGCTTCCGTCACGAGGCAGGACGTCAAGTTGGTCATAATGAAACTGCTTTACTTTACCCGTCAAAACATTTTCTGCCACATATCCCGTCATGTTTACCGGATCCTTGGCGGAAGAGTAGGGAGGAGCATAGGCAAGGTCAAGGTCAATAAGGTCGGTTATTTTCATTCCTGCGCGTATTGCTGTGGCAAGCACGTCTATGCGTTTATCCACTCCGTCAAACCCAACGATCTGAGCGCCAATAAGTTTGCCGTTTTGACGGTCATATAATGCCTTTATTGTCATGACGGTTCCGCCGGGATAGTACGATGCGTGGGAAAGGGGAGAGATGACAATTTTTTCATATGGTATACCGGCACGTTTAGCCGCGTTTTCGTTAAGTCCGGTCACTGCTGCGGTCATATCAAAAACCTTTATTATCGAAGAGCCCTGTGCCCCTTTGTATACGCTGTGGCCGCCGCAAATGTTGTCGGCCGCAATACGTCCTTGCTTATTTGCAGGACCTGCCAAAGGCACAAGGGAAGAGAGCCCCGTAACAAAGTTTGTTATCTCAACTGCATCTCCCACAGCATAGACATCCGCCGCCGATGTTTCCATCATTTCGTTTACAGAAATACTTCCCTTTGCTCCGAGCTTCAGTCCGGCTTTGGCCGCAAGCGCCGTATCCGGTGTCACGCCGACGGCAAGAAGAACCATATCGGCCTCAACGGAGGATCCGTCAGAAGTGTTTACAACCACATTACTTCCGCGTGATGTAAAGCCCGTGACAGCCGTGCCTAAGCGTAATGAAATCCCGTTTTTAATCACAGCGGAATGCACGAAACACGCCATATCAAAATCAAGCTGGGCAAGGACGTGATCGGCATATTCAATGAGCGTAACTTCTACGCCGGATGAAAGCAAATTTTCCGCAGATTCCAGTCCAATAAAGCCGCCGCCTATAACCACAGCTTTGCGAGGATGTATTCTTTCAATGAACTCTTTGATTTTAAAGGTATCTTCCACGGAACGAAGCGTAAATATCCTGTTGTTATCGATACCCGGCAGATCCGGCACTGTAGGTCTCGCGCCCGGCGCTAAAACGAGCTTGTCGTAACTCTCCTCAAACGTCTTATCTGTGTCTATATTGTGGACCGTCACGGTTTTAGTGTGTGTATTAACCGAAATTACTTCATGCCGTACCCGTACGTCTATATTAAACCTCATTTTAAAACTTTCCGGGGTTTGCAGTGTAAGCTCATCTTTGTTTCTTATAACTCCGCCCACATAATAGGGAAGGCCGCAGTTAGCATAAGATATAAACCCGGAACGTTCAAAAATAATTATGCTTGCGTCTTCGTCAAGGCGCCGTATCCTTGCGTCGGCAGACGCTCCGCCGGCGACACCGCCCACAATAACAACTTTCATTAAAATGCTCCTTCTTGTCGATCATTTATCGGATTTAAGTCTATAAAGCTGTATTGATGCCCATTAAAACAAAATAAAGCAAAAACACACAGCCAAACACCGGCAGAAATACCGTATTTTGATATTGCTGCTCACGCAATGCTCAAAGAAATGCGTCGTTAGGCTGTGTGCGTGCGTATTGAAAGCCGCCGGTTTTTATTTCAGCATGGTGACAATGTTGTCCTTTGGCCTGTATCCAACAGCAGTATTTACCGCTTTTCCGTTTTTAAATACCATGAGGGTGGGAATACTTGAAATGCCGAAAGCCGCCGCGAGTTCAGGCTCGTCGTCAACATTTACCTTACATACCTTGACAGAGTCCGCCATTTCCTCAGAAATTTCATGTACTATCGGCGCAATCATCCTGCACGGTCCGCACCATGTAGCCCAGAAATCCACCAGAACCGTTTTGCCTGATTTGAGAACCTCGTCCTGAAAATTCTGTTTTGTGAGTGTGATCTCAGCCATAATTATCCTCCTGACAAAATAAATTTTATTATGATTATATTTTACCCATTTTCAGTGTTAATTCTGTGACTGAGTCTCGTTTCGGCGGATTCAGTCGCACAATTTTTTCAGAGCCTCAATGTCCTTCAAAACAACCGTTCCTCGTCTGAGATCGACAAGTCCTTCCGAGGCAAAACGTTTTAGCATTCGGGCAACTACCTCACGCGCCGAATTTGTATACGTAGCTATTTCCTCATGGGTCATTCTTATCTCAGTGCATTTGCATCGCTCGCTCTCATCAATAAGGAAAGAGGCGAGCCGCTTATCAAATCCGTTAAACAGTATTTGCTGCATTACCCACATAACAGAGGAAAAACGTGTGATCAAGAGCTCATACATATAACACCGGACATAAATATTGCCGCGGGACAATATTGAAAACGCTCCGGAGTTTATCACAACGGCTATGCTGTCGCTTTGTGCGCAAATATGGGTTTCAAACGTAATTTGATTTATCACACATGATGCTGATAAAACGCACGTATCGCCCTTCTTAATTCTAAAAAGTGTGATCTCGCGCCCTTCCTCCGACAAAACATACGCGCGCAACTCGCCATCAAGCATCAAAATCATGCCAAGACATTCAACGCTGCCGCTGGAAATCAACTGACCTTTTCTGTAATGCTTTAGAACCGCATGATCAGCCACAAACGCCTTTTCAGTTTCAGAAAGCTTATCCCAAAAGGGAAGTAGTTTGAGATATTCATCATTAACAGACAAAACTCCATCTTCCTTTCGTCCAAAACTGAACACCAACGTTTGCGCATAATTGTCATGGACATATTCGCGATGTCATTATTATAGTTCTAAAGTATTAAACTTGTCAACACAGCCAATCTGTGAACAAACGAACAGCGTGCATATTACCCAAACCTTATAACATGCAATAGAGTACAATGGTAGGACTACGTACGCTCATTTTGAACATGGTCTATAAATTTGAAAAAGTATTGACAAAGCCGGGGAAATGTGGTATTCTCCATATAGTGAATTATACAAAATGAATATTTTGTATAATTCAGGGGAGTTGAAATTAAGGGAGGATGACAAATGTCAAATAATATAAAAATCAGTTATTATACCGATGCGTGTCCTGCGGTCAGATCTTTTTTAACTTACATAGGTTCGGTTAAAAACTGCTCTCCGAAAACCGTAAACGAATACTATACTGACCTACGCACGTTTTTCAGGTTTATGAAAATATTTAAAGGCAAAGTTCCGGATGACTGTGAATTTGAATCTATAGACATCAGCGGCATCGATATCGATTTTATTTCGTCTATCACTTTACAGGATATTCTTGAATATATGAATTATCTGAAAATGTCAAGATCTAACACAGCTTCAACACGATCACGTAAGGTTTCAAGCCTTCGAACCTTCTTTAATTATTTGTGCAACAAAACCGGACAAATTGCGCTGAATCCCACTACGGAACTTGAAACTCCCAAAAAGAAAAAATCTCTGCCAAAGCATCTTTCGCTTGAGCAAAGCGTTTCGTTGCTTGAAAGCGTTGACGGAAAATTTGCAGAACGCGATTTTTGCATTCTTACGCTTTTTCTTAATTGCGGTTTAAGGTTGTCAGAATTGGTAGGAATTGACATTGGTCGGATAAATTTTGACGAAAAATCCATGGTAATTCTTGGTAAGGGAAATAAAGAACGCGTTGTCTTTTTGAACAATAACTGTATTGATGCGATAAAAAACTATCTTGCCGTTCGGCCAGCTCAGGCAGCCAGCCCTGCGGACTCACGTGCGCTTTTTTTGAGCCGCTTGAACAAAAGGATAAGTCCCAAGACTGTTCAATGGATAGTCAACAGACAGCTGGCTGAAGCAGGTTTGACCGATATGGGGTTCTCTACGCACAAACTTCGTCATACAGCCGCTACGCTCATGTATCAATATGGCCATGTAGACATACGCATATTAAAAGATATTTTAGGACATGAAAATCTCGGTACTACGGAAATATACACTCATTTGTCCACCGAACAACTTAAAAATGCAGCGAGCTCTACTCCCCTTTCATCGGTAAAAATTAAGCATAAAGAAACCAAATAATGCTGATAACTGTCGATAAAAATAACGGCGTTAAATTTTAACGCCGTTATTTTTATCGCAAATGTTTCATATTATTTACTCGGAGGGATCAGTATGAAGATGTACGTTCTGAATATAAAACAAATAATATTCGGTTTTACCGCTGCAATTCTTGTGGTTTCACTAACGGTCTTCGGTTTTACGATTGCCAAGGCTGAACGTGAAACGGTATCTCAAACAAGATTGATTCCAATATATAATGTTGAGAAAAGCGAAAAGGTGATTTCGCTGTCTTTTGACGCAGCCTGGGGAAACGAAGATACGCAGCAACTGATAGACATTCTCGGGAAATATAACATTAAAGCTACTTTTTTTGTCGTAGGAGAATGGGTGGATAAATATCCGGAATCGGTAAAAGCTCTTGCAGACGCAGGCCATGAAATAATGAATCACAGCAATACTCACCCGGACATGGTCAAACTTTCGGTTGAAGATATGAAAAACGAGATTGTATCGTGCAACGAAAAGATAAAGGCTATAACAGGAAAATCTCCCACGCTTTTCCGCGCCCCGTACGGCAGTTACAGCAACCAGCTCATAGAGACACTTGACGGGCTTGACATGTATTGTATTCAATGGAATATTGACAGCCTTGACTGGAAAGACCCGAGTGTAGAACAGTTGGTAAAGAATGTGACCTCAAAGGCTTCTGCCGGTTCTATATGCCTCTTTCATAATGCGGCCAAAAACACCCCTGAGGCTCTTCCACAAATAATTGAAGCGCTGCAAGCCGACGGATACACGTTCATACCGATCTCTCAAATGATCATGACTGACGGATACTACATCGACCACGCCGGGTGTCAAAGGCCCGAAACCTCGGCTTCATCAACCGACACTGCAGCACCTACGTTAAACACAGATGAAACCTGCACTCCTTGCAATACTCAGCCGTATTACGGTGACTACTATATGGATTACAAACAAGCCCTTATAGAAGACGCATCCTCTAATTAATCCGGCAACAACAAGCAGAAAAGCAGTACGGTCTTAAAAACCGTACTGCTTTTCTGCAAAATAAGGTTATCAATTACTTATCAGAAGAATCGCCTAAAACACCCAATTCATCAACGGGCCCGGACGCATCCTCATCGGAATGCAAAGCTTTTATCGACAGGCTAACTCTTGAACGTTCGGGATCTATTTCAACGATCTTCGCGTCGAGCTTATCTCCGACCTTAACGACATCTCCGACTTTTTCCACTCTGTCCGACGAAAGCTGCGAAATATGTATGAGACCGTCAATCCCCGGAATTATCTGTGCAAACGCGCCAAAGGGCACAATGCTCACAATTTCTACATTCACTACGTCGCCAACAGAATATTTCTCAGTAAATATTCTCCAGGGATTGTCCTCTTCTTTACGGTAACCGAGGGAAATTTTCTTGTTTTCCTTGTCAACCGCTTTTACGAAAACCTCAACTTCCTGCCCGATGGAAAGGACCTTGGCGGGGTTGCTGATTTTGGACCATGAAAGCTCACTTACATGTATCATGCCGTCTGCGCCGCCGATATCCACAAATGCCCCATAAGACGTCATCGATTTTACGACGCCTTTGTATACATTGCCGACCTCAATGGTGCTCCACAATTTTTCAGCGGCCGCGTTGCGCTCTTCACGCTCAACAGCCTTTACGGAACCTATGGCGCGGTGACGCCTGTTGTCAACATCAATTATCTTCAGGCGTACATCCTTGCCGACGAGAGTGGAAAGGTCCTCTACCCTGCGTGAGGAACAAAGCGAAGCGGGAACAAAAACTCTTGTACCGCGAACGACAGCAAGCACCCCGGCATTCACGGCAGACTCAACCTTGCCCTCAAGAACCTCACCGGAATCGTGGGCTTCCAGTATATCTTTCCAACCTTTCATTGCGTCATAGCGACGCTTGGAAAGGCCAACGGTACCTTCCACATCGTTGATTCTGAAAACAACAAGGTTGATTTCATCGCCTATTGAAGGAAGCTGATCGCCAAATTCGGAAACCGCGACATAGCCTGCATGTTTAGTTCCGATATCTATCTGAACCTCAGTGGGCGTTATCCCAACAACTACTCCTTTCACGATATCTCCGTTGTGGACAGGCTTTAGCGAGTCCTCCAACGCGGCTGCAAAATCAAGCTCTTCGCCTAAATTGCTGTTGTTTTCAACTACATCTGACATGTTTGTAAGTACCTCCTTTATGATACAGTCGGGCGTTGAAGCACCGGCAGTAACTCCAATACAGACGGGGCCCTTCGCGATTTCTGCAGGAAAATCGCTCGCGGATTCTACATAATAGGTCTTTGTACGCTCTGAACAGATTTGATATAATTTTGCAGTATTAGAGCTGTTCTTCCCACCTATTACGAGCATCACATCGCATTTCGAAGCAATCTCAGCAGCCTCGGCCTGGCGTTGAGCTGTGGCCTGACATATTGTATCGTGTACCGTGCAGTCAACTCCTACGCCTGCAATAAAATCAACACATTTTTTCCATTCCTCAGTGCTGAAAGTAGTCTGCGAAACGACAACAATATGCTTTCCGGAGAATTCCGGATCTGCAAACAGCGCTGTAAACTCATCAAACGAGCCTGCCACTACCGCTGGGGCGCTGCTGTGACCGACAATTCCGCGAACTTCAGGGTGCTGTCTATCACCTAACACGGCAATTATATCATAATCTTTATCCGTATTGCTTACAATTTTGTGAATTTTTGTCACGAACGGGCACGTTAAGTCCAAATACGATAATTTTTTCTTCTCTAGCTCGTCAAATACGTCCCTGCTTACTCCGTGGGATCTTATTACGGCTGTTTCACCACCCATAACTTCATCGACAGACTCCACCACGCGCACGCCTCTATCAATGAGCTGCTGTATAAATTGAGGATTATGTATCAACGGACCGAGCGTACATACCTTTTTTCCCTGCTCTATCAGATCCTCAACAGCCTGCACTGCACGCTTCACGCCAAAACAAAATCCGGCCGTGCCGGCAACTGTAATTCTAGACAATTGACCACAACCTTAAAAATCAATTTCGCTTTTTATGCTGTAAATCTTATCCATTATCTGTTCGCTTACGCGTTGATATTCCTCGTTGTTGAACTCCCTGAACCCAAGCTGTTCAAATGTGATAGGCTCTCCGCACTTTACAACTACTTTTTTGAAAAACGACACCTTGCCTTTTTTCGCGGAAATAGCGACCGGCAAAACCGTAGCCTTTGTCTTGGCTGCAAACATGGCAATACCGGCTTTTGCCGTGTCACGTTCTGCACCGTCTACCTGACGGTGTCCCTCCGGAAATATTCCGAGCACCCCGCCGCTTTTCAGTATGCGTATGGAAGTTTTTACGGCTTCAATGTCTGCCGTCCCGCGCTTCACGGGAAAGACGCCCGAATTCCTTAAAAACCAATTTGCAAACTTACCCTTGAATGCTTCTGCTTTCCCCATAAATCGTATCTTTCGCCCGAACATACATATGAGAAAAAGCGGGTCCATAACTGAAATATGGTTGCAGCAAACTATCACGGGACCTTCTTTAGGCATGTTCTTCGCGCACAAATATCTCACACGAAACAGAAACGCCAGATTAAACGGAATAATCCCTATTATTTTCATGACAGTGTAAAGCCACATACTCGTACCTCGTTCCGAAATTTTATTGCAATTTCATCTTCTCACGTATAAGTTCCGTGAGAATAGCAAACGATTCTTCAAATTTTTTACCGGTTGTATCTACTATAACAGCGTCCTCCGCCGGCTTCAACGGGGCAACAGAACGATTCATGTCCTGAGAATCTCGCCGCTGTACGTCAGCCACGACTTCCTCGAGTTTAACGTCAAAACCTTTTTCAATCTGCTCCAAATATCTTCTTTCCGCCCTGTCTTTTGGGGAGGCAGTCAAATATATTTTCAAATCTGCATCCGGGAAAACGACAGTCCCAATATCGCGACCATCCATTATGATATTGTTTTCTGCGGCCATCAGGCGTTGCTGGTCAACAAGAAAATTCCTGACAGCGGGAATTTTTGACACATTTGAGGCGAGCATCGATACCTCCGGCTGCCTTATTCGCATTGTTACATCATGCCCGTTAAGGTATATGAGCTGCATCCCGTTTAGAAACCTGATATCCACTTTGAGTCCTTTCAGTGCTTCTTCAACTTTTTCGGCGTCGGCTACGTCTATGCACCTGTCGGCAATATAAATTCCTACCGCCCGATACATGGCTCCTGTATCTATGTGAAGAAATCCAAACTCGCTCGCAATTTGCGACGCCAGTGTACTTTTCCCGGCGCCGGAAGGCCCGTCAATGGCAATTATCATCACTTAACACTCCCTAAAAACTTTTAAACTTTCGTGATATCAACAGCTTCCCATATGCGATTACTTTATCCTTTTATTCTTTGCCGCGTGCAGGCCGGCCATAAACCCTGTTGAAAATGCAATCTGCAAATTATATCCTCCGGTGTATGCGTCACAATCAATCACTTCACCGGCAAAATAAAGTCCCGGCATCAATTTGCTCTCCATTGTTCCGGGATCTATTTCCCTTACATTTATACCTCCCCGCGTCACCACTGCTTCCTCCGGTCCTCGCAAAGAAAGTCCGGAAAGCCTGAAGTTTTTTATCGTATCAACAAGTCTCATGCGCTGAGCTCTGCTGATTGAGTTTACTTTTGTTTCCGGAGGAATACCGCTCCTGTCGATCACCACAGGAATCATCTTTACGGGCAGCAAGGCAAAAAGCGCGTTTGAAAAGTTCTTATTTTTTGCTCCGGCAAAATCTCTCAGCACTCTGCAGTCAAGTTCTTCCGCCGCAAGTCCGGGTTTCAGGTCAACCACGGCAAAGTAATCAGCTGACCGGACCGTCATATGGCATGATGCCGACAGCGCAAGCGGCCCAGAAATACCAAAGTGCGTAAAGAGCAACTCGCCTATGTCTCCGTACACGGCTCCGGAACGTTCTCCTTCAAACAATGACAGTGAGACGTTTTTAAGCGTCAATCCCTGCAATCTTATGATGTCTTCATCCGCGCAGTTGAGCGGTACAAGTGAAGGCGACGGACAAACTATGTTATGGCCAAAACTTTCGGCAAACGCGTACCCGTCTCCCGTGGAACCGGTCGACGGGTAAGTGATACCGCCGGTAGCTATTATTACGCTAGACGCTTTGATCGGCTTCCCTGTGGCAGATTCAATGCAAAACACACCGTTTTCGTCCACAGTCACAGAGGTCGCTCGAAAGTTTAGGAAAAGCTCAGTTTTTTTCTTGATTTCTTCGTACAACGCGTCTACAATATCCTCGGACCTGTCCGAAGCAGGAAAAACCCTCTTTCCCCTTTCGGTTTTCAGGCGCACGCCCTTCCCCTCAAAAAATGACATAACATCCGCGGGAGAAAATGCGTTGACGCAACTGTACAAAAAACGCGGGTTTCTCACAACATGGCAGATGATATCCTCGTTTCCGGTGTTGTTGGTGAGGTTGCATCTTCCCTTCCCTGTGATAATCAGCTTTCTTCCTATCTTGCTGTTCCTTTCCAGAACCGCCACTGAACATCCAGATGAAGCCGCTGATATCGCTGCCATACATCCCGCCGGCCCGGCCCCGATCACAACTATATCAAACATCATACAGTATTTTCCCCGGCCCCGCCCTGTTTCTCGTAAACGTGATATTTCTCCCAAATATTTTCCAGCTCCTCAAAGGTAGCCAGTACCTCTCCCCGTCTGCTGAGCCCTACCGCCACTATCAGGGCGTTTATCAGGCTGAACGGTGCCACGAGAGAATCAATAAACGTGGTCATATCGCTTCGCGCTGTGAGCAAATAGTCGGCTTTTTCAGCTAACGGAGAGTGAGGGTCATCGGTAATGCTTATTATTTGAGCGCCTCTGTCGCTTGCATAATTCGCGGCGGCAACGGTCCTTTGCGAATACCGGGGAAAGCTGATTGCTATGAAAACATCTCCCTTACCTATCCGCAATATCTGCTCAAATATCTCGCTTTCCCCATTTGCTGTCACGGGCCTTACACTGTTCGTTATAAGGCTGAGATAAAAAGTGAGAAAATCAGACAGCGACTGAGCACTCCTTACGCCCACCACGTAAATATTTTCAGCTTTGAGGATCGCATTCACTGCTCCGTCAAACGCCTCCCGCGACACTTCCTCGACAGTATGCCGTATCTTTTCTATATCCGAATTTAAAACTTTATCCAGTATATCCCCGTTACCAAGCATATCGCTTGTTACTTCAATTCTCTGCACGCTGGTGAGCTTATTTGATACAAGCTGCTGAAGAGATTTCTGAAGCTCGGGGTACCCGTGGAATCCTATCTCGGAGGCAAATCTCACCACAGTGGACTCACTTATTCCGACAGTACGGCCGAGCTTGGAGGCGGTCATGAAGGCTGCTTTATCATAATGGGACAATATAAATGAGGCAATGGCTCTTTGTCCTTTGGAAAATTCGGGCATACGCTCCTCAATAAGAGTAAGCAGGTCACGCTCCATATCCGTTCCTCTCCCTTCACGGTACGTATTTTATAGCATATACGTAAAAAATGCAAGGTGAAAATTATATTATTGCATTACAGGCTAAAAACGTTTATACTGTCGGAAACGTTATGTCGGAAACAGCGCATCATGGGGTGAATTGGATGGAAATGAGGAAAGTTGCATTTATCTTGGTCACTGTCATATTCTGCGCAGTGATAGTTTCGGTAAACGCCTCATCGGTTCCGACACTGCATTTTGAAGATTCGCTTGCGGAAACGCAATCCGATGCTGTCAATGACAAAACGTCTTCTGAAGAAATTGCGGCGCCGTCCGGCACAAACGACAAGATCAACATAAACACGGCTGACGCAGAACTTCTTGATACTCTCCCGAATATCGGTCCCACTCGCGCACAAGCAATAATTGAATACCGTGAAAGAAACGGAGGATTCATAACCGTTGAAGAGATAATGAACGTGGACGGTATCGGCGAAGGGATTTTCAGCGATATAGCCGATCTCATATGCGTCGAATAGTCCGTCTGAACTCTTTTACCTTTCACCTGACAAAAATCTCATTGCAATGCACAATTTGCAATGAGATTTTTATTTATGGTCAGAGGTTTCCGCAAAAATTCGCGCCTGAGTTAATGACCTCTGAAAATACGATTGCGCAGGGAGGAAAAATATAATCCCGCGAGTCTTGAAAGGCAACTGTCGTATATGAAAAACAACGCGAGATACGCGACGGTGCACAGAGGCACAACCCAAATATTATCACGCGCAAATTCGAGCGGTTGCTCCACACCTATAATGAAGAGCAGTGCTCCGATGTACACTGACGCCGAAGCAACGGCATACAGTGTCTTTAATACAACCGTGATCACGCGTTTTTTTATATTGTCCATGGCTTTTTTTAACACTGAATAAAGGCCGAAAACCGCAGTATATAACCAAAAAACATTTGGGTTTGACGCAACGGCAAACACGCAGATAATCGACGAAGCCACGTATACCGCGGCTGCAAGTGTTATCCCGTATTCAACGGATATAAAAAACACCACGACTGCCGCACAAGCGGTAAGCGCTACAGTGGCCGACGGCAGCAGGTTGTTCAGCATCAACAATACCACTGTAAGAGCACAACAAACACCGCCGACCGCAACACGAACTGTTTTTTGGTTCAACTCTCTGTTCCTGTTCATATCAGCAACAGCGTATCAGGTCGCCGCCCATGCATTCGCAGCATACGTCAGCGCACCAAAGCGTCTGACAAACCTCACATGCTGAACAGCCATTGCCGCTCCTGGGCCCCGCAGAATACACGTTGCCGTATGGGTTGTAGCCTCTGGCTGCATTATTGCTGCGCTGGGCATTTTGGTATGCCGCACGATATTCGGCATTGCCCGGATCCATATTCACGGCCTGTGCAAAAAAACGAAAAGCTTCCGAATACCATCCGCGCTTGTATAAAATACTTCCCTTCAAAAAATGCCATTCGGCGTTACGTTCCGAGTCGGGCATACCGTTGAGCGCTGTATCCGCCCGATCGAGCCTTCCGGCGTTGATATCTATACGGATCTGCGTAAAAGCCGGGCTTCCGCCGTAACTTCCGCTGCCGTTACCGGAATAGCCCTTGTTCTTAAGCCTTTTCATCGCCTCATCGTAAGCGGTATTAATTTCCTTCATCTTCTCCAGCGCAAGATCTGACAACGGGTTATCGGCGTAGTTATCCGGATGGTATTTTTTGGCCAGCTTCTTATACGCTTCCTTTATTTCAGCCTCAGTAGCGTTTGGCGAAACGCCGAGAACCTCATATGGATCCATAATCAAATTCCTTCTTTCGCTTTAAGCTTTGAAAAAACTCTTGCCTGCTCGGCAGGCATGCCGACATATACAACATTTTTAATTATCATCTCAAATTTGTGAGAATCCAACAGGTCAACAGCTTTTGCGGCCTCAAGGACACAGGCATCAAGAACCTTTCCCGTTTCTGAAATCATCATGCTCATGTCCTCGCCGCCGTTTTCAGAAAATTTATATGTCTGCATCAGCGGATTAAAGGACCCGTTTTTTCTGTCCTTCTCAAAATCGTCCACAGCGTCAAGGATATATATCCACTTCCCGATATTGTACCCTAATACCGACGTGACACGCCGCTCATCGTCCGCAGTCGCTTTAAAGGACAGAAGCTCAGACATAAATTTCGCGGTCGGTTCGGCAGCCGCATCAAGGGAAACGGATTCGCGCTCCTCCACGTCACCCTGAGCCGAAACATACTCTTCTAAGAGCTCATATACCTCAGGGCAATGTTTTTTGGCCTTACGCATCATCGGTTTGCAGAGTCCACGCACGAACCTGTAGGCAAGCGATTTAAAAAAGCCGCTGTCCCTTACTGCATCCGACAGCTTAAAGTACGTAGTAAGTATAAGCGCATCGGCTGCGTGATCCAGGGAAACGCAACGTTTGCAGCACCGTTTGCGTGAAAGCGGATTAAACAAACACCCTTCATTCGCGAAAACGGGTACTTCATCAGATACAGACATGACGACTACCGCCAGAAACGTGTAGTCATAATTCAAGGCAAACCGGGAAAAAACGGAGTATCGTTTCCCGAGGGTCTTGCACAGCCCGCAATATACTGCCCTGTACGTTTCATAGTCCTTGACAAGCAACTCCTGCTTGTTTGGTTTGACATATCCAAACACCTGCACGCCCCCAATGATGCTGAGTATATTACAACTTACCGTACCGTGTCAATACAGGCGTTTAAACAGACAACGAATGTTTAATTTTTTGTAATTTCTCCTGCTCGCGCAGCGCATGAAGCTTGAGATATTTGCCCGTGTAAGATTCTTCACACTCCATGACCTCTTCCGGCGTACCGCTGGCAACAAGTTGACCTCCGCGGCTCCCGCCTTCCGGGCCTAAATCTATGATATAATCAGCTGTTTTTATCACATCAAGGTTGTGTTCTATAACAAGAACCGTATTTCCGGAGTCCACAAGCTTCTGGAGCTGATCCACCAGCTTATGCACATCAGCTGCATGAAGGCCCGTAGTAGGTTCATCGAGGACGTAAAATGTCTTCCCGGTTGACCTTTTTGACAGTTCGGTGGCAAGCTTCACTCTCTGGGCTTCTCCGCCGGACAGGGTCGTTGCCGGCTGTCCCAGCTTTACATAGCTCAGGCCGACGTCGCAGAGTGTTGAAAGTCTCCCCGCAATTTTAGGCTGACTTTCAAAAAACGTCATCGCTTCTTCGCACGTCATATTCAGAACATCGTAAATATTTTTTCCCTTGTATTTCACCTCAAGCGTTTCGCGATTATACCTCTTGCCTCCGCAGACCTCGCACGGAACATAAACATCCGCAAGAAAATGCATCTCGATTTTGAGTATTCCGTCCCCTTGACAGGCTTCGCACCTTCCGCCCTTGACGTTAAATGAAAACCTGCCTGAATTATACCCTCTCGCCTTTGACTCAGGCAGCTGTGAGAACAACGTCCTGATGTCGTTGAACACGCCGGTATATGTCGCCGGGTTTGATCGCGGCGTACGCCCTATGGGGGATTGGTCTATGCTTATAACTTTGTCCAGATGTTCAATACCCTCAAAAGCCCTGTGTTTTCCCACCTTCTGCCTGGATCCGTTAAGTTCACATGACAGTTTCTTCTGTATGATATTATTGACAAGTGAGGATTTGCCGGAACCCGACACACCTGTCACACAGGTAAATGTACCGAGAGGTATATTGACGTCAAAGCCACGCAGGTTATTTTCCTCTACTCCCATCACCTTAAGCATATTACCATTACCTTTTCTGCGGGTTTTGGGTGTCGGCAGCATTTTTTCGCCGCTCATGTACTGACCGGTTATTGACTCCTTGCAGTTCATTATATCTTCGGGCGTTCCCGTGCAAACTACTTCTCCTCCGTGTATCCCCGCCCCCGGTCCGATATCTACAATGTAATCCGCCGCAAACAGGGTGTCCTCGTCGTGTTCTACAACGATGAGTGAATTTCCCAGGTCTCTCAGCCTCCGCAGCGTGTCAAGCAGCTTGTCGTTGTCGCGTTGGTGCAGCCCGATACTGGGCTCGTCCAAAATATATATTACCCCCATGAGCGAAGAACCTATCTGCGTAGCCAATCTTATCCTCTGGCTCTCTCCTCCCGAAAGCGTGGAAGCGGCGCGAGACAAAGTCAGATAGTCAAGCCCCACGTCTATCAGGAAAGACAGTCTTGATTTGATTTCCTTTATGATGTCCTTGGCTATGGCGTAATTCTTTTCCGTAAGCTCTATTGAACCGAAAAAATCCGTCAATTCCGCCACGGTCATCCTGCACACGTCGTCTATACTTTTACCCGAAACCGTCACCGCCAACACTTCCGGTTTCAGTCTTGCGCCCATGCATTCGGGACAGGTTTCCTCGCACATATACTGTTGTATATCGAATCGCGACCACTCGCTTGTGGTTTCCCTGTATCTGCGTTCGAGATTATTGATTATTCCCTCAAACTCAGTCATGTATGTGCCGTTTCCGTACGGACGACGGCACTCTATCTTCTCGCCTTTGGTTCCGTAAAGGAAAACGTCTACGACCTCGTCCGGCAGATTGCGTACCGGGGTATTAAGCGATATGCCGTACTTTGACGCGATGCCGTCATAATACATCTTCGCAACGGTACCTTCGTCGAGCGCATTCCATCCGCTGGCTCTTATGGCACCATCCATTATGGAAATATTGCGGTTAGTGAGCACAAGGTTGGGATCTACTTTCATGAAAATACCGAGACCGGCACATTTCGGACACGCTCCGGCAGGATTGTTGAACGAAAAAAGCCTGGGCGTGATCTCAGGGAGACTGAATCCGTGATCCGGACACGCGAGGTTCTGAGAAAATACTATTTCTTCGCCGTCAACTACGTCAACGATAGCAAGCCCCTTTGCCATATCCAGAGCCGTCTCAAGTGAATCCGCCAGCCTGCTCTCTATTCCGGGTTTTACCGCCAGCCGGTCCACAATGATTTCAATGTTGTGTTTCACATTTTTCTCGAGCTCAATTTTTTCCGAGAGGTCGTATGTTATGCCGTCTGCACGCACGCGCACAAAACCGCTTCTTACAGCGCTTTCAAGTACTTTTGCGTGCTCTCCCTTTCTCGCCCTGACAACCGGCGACAGTATCTGTATCCTGGTGCCTTCCGGAAGTTCGCAGACACGATCCACCATCTGATCCACGGTTTGCTTTGTTATTT
Organism: uncultured Eubacteriales bacterium; assembly: GCA_949284545.1. GTDB lineage: Bacteria > Bacillota > Clostridia > Oscillospirales > CAJFTT01 > CASDVX01. The sequence goes on along the minus strand of CASDVX010000071.1, from coordinate 31,088 downwards.
CGCGGCCGCAGACGGGGCAGTGCGGCGTGCCTACACGTGCGAAAAGCAGGCGCAGGTAGTCATTTATTTCCGTCACCGTCCCAACCGTGGAACGGGGGTTCTTCGACGTTGTTTTCTGATCTATCGATATTGCCGGAGAGAGCCCCTCGATTAGATCCACGTCGGGCTTTTCCATTTGTCCGAGAAACTGCCTCGCGTACGATGAGAGGCTTTCCATATATCGACGCTGCCCGTCGGCAAATATAGTGTCAAATGCAAGAGAGGATTTCCCGGACCCCGAAAGCCCTGTAAAGACCACAAGCTTGTCACGCGGAATATCCACATTTATGCCTTTTAAATTGTGTTCACGGGCCCCACGTATAATTATTTTATTCTGTCTCATTTTTGTTCCTTCCGTGTTTAACAGGTATTATCAGCTGTGTTTGAAGTGTCAGAACAAAAGCACGCCGTCTGTCTGCATCATTCCCCGCGAAGTTCCTTTATCCTATCGCGCAGGTACGCGGCATGCTCAAATTCCAGCATTTTAGACGCCGCTGTCATTTGCTTTGTCAGTTCTGCTATCAGCCGGTTCCTTTCATTTGCAGTCATGTGTTTTGTGCTTTTTACTTTGGCTTCTATGTCATCTTCCTTCATCGTAATATCAAGAATATCCCTGACATCCTTCTTTATAGTCTTGGGTACTATGCCGTGTTCGATGTTGTATTTCATCTGTATTTCACGGCGGCGCTGCGTTTCGCTGATGGCGCGCTCCATGGAGTCGGTCACGCTGTCTGCGTACATTATAACCCTGCCGTTGGCGTTACGCGCAGCCCTGCCTATAGTTTGTATAAGTGACGTTTCGCTTCTCAAGAAGCCTTCCTTGTCTGCATCAAGTATCACTATGAGCGAAACTTCGGGTATGTCTAACCCTTCACGCAAAAGATTTATACCCACAAGCACATCAAATTCTCCCATGCGCAGATCCCTTATTATTTCCATGCGCTCAATCGTATCTATGTCATGGTGCATATAGCGGCATTTTATACCCACATTTTTTAAATACTCCGTGAGATCTTCGGCCATTTTCTTAGTAAGAGTCGTAATGAGCGTACGTTCTCCCGAATCAGTACAGGCATTGATCTCGGAAACAATATCTTCGATTTGCCCTTCTGACGGACGAACGGATATCTCCGGATCAAGCAGGCCCGTCGGGCGTATAAGCTGCTCGGCGGTAATCCCGGCATGTTCGCGCTCGTACGGACCCGGCGTTGCGCTTACATAGATCACCTGATTTATCTTCTTCTCAAACTCTGCGAAATTCAGCGGCCTGTTGTCGTAGGCAGACGGAAGCCTGAACCCGAAATCCACCAAATTCTGCTTTCTTCCCCTGTCCCCGGCAAACATGCCGCGCACCTGAGGTATTGTCACATGGCTTTCGTCTATGAAAAGCAGGAAATCTTTCGGGAAATAATCTATCAACGTGAACGGTGCGCTTCCCGGAGCCCGTCCGGACAAAACTCTTGAATAGTTTTCAATTCCCTTGCAAAAACCTACTTCCTGCAACATTTCAATATCATACTTGGTGCGCTGCTCTATCCTCTGCGCTTCAAGAAGCTTTCCGTTATCTCTGAAAAAAGCCACGCGTTCCGCCATTTCCGCAAAAATATCGTCAATTGCCTTGCTCATTTTTTCTTCCGGCACTATAAAATGGGACGCGGGATATATGGCTATGTGCCTGTCCCGGGCCAAAACCTCTCCCGTTAAATACTTGATCTCGCACAAACGGTCTATTTCATCGCCAAAAAATTCAACCCGTATCACCGTATCGTCCGAATATGCCGGAAATATATCAACGGTATCACCCTTAACTCGAAACTTGTTCCGGGTAAAGTTGACATCGTTTCTCTCGTATTGAAGTGACACAAGCTTCTCCAGAAGCGTATCACGCTCCATAACCATACCCTGGCGAAGGCTTATTACCATATTGCGATAATCAATCGGGTCGCCAAGAGAATAAATACAGGACACCGACGCTACAATAATTACGTCCCGTCTCTCGGACAGTGACGCCGTGGCTGAATGCCTGAGCTTCTCTATTTCGCCGTTTATGGCCGAATCCTTTTCAATATATAGGTCTCGCTGCGGGATATACGCCTCCGGCTGGTAGTAATCGTAGTATGATACAAAATATTCTACCGCATTTTCCGGGAAAAACTCCCTAAATTCACTGCAAAGCTGCGCCGCAAGGGTTTTATTGTGAGCGAGAACAAGCGTCGGTTTGTTTACCTGAGCTATAACGTTAGCCATGGTGAACGTTTTCCCGGAGCCTGTAACGCCGAGCAAGGTCTGTTCTTTTGTCCCGTTTTCTATACCTTCCACAAGCCTTGCTATAGCCTGCGGCTGGTCTCCGGTAGGCTTAAATTCTGAGACTAATTTAAACGAATTCTTCATCTTTTTCCCCATATTCTGACTTAGTAAACTGTAGCTTTCGTGCTGTATGATTCTGTCATTTCACATAATTGTACACCAGAAACACAATGTGCAGCACGCACTCCTCAACAGTTCATTATAGCACACAAAAAGCTTTTTTAAAAGCATAACCGGCAAAATTGTGCTTTACTTCGGGAATACTTTGTACAAGCTATGGCATCGCTTTATAATTATATATTTAAATTATTATATAAATCATAAAAAATATAAATGCAATCTTATCTATTCCAATATTGATTCCGTTTTTTTTATCTGTTATAATTTGCGGCGAGGGATGTAAAACTGCCTGGTTCTGTGCCGTTTTCGACCGCTTTTATCAGCTCGATCACCGAATTTGCAGCATTGCTCAGGTGTTTATGCTTGTGGGTAATAATGTGGTACTCGCGCAAAAATGACTTTTCGTTAACCGCCACTACCGACACGTTTTTCTTCCCGACATCCTCTTCCACCATTTTTTCAGGAAGAACAGATATCCCAAGTCCGTTTTTTACACCGTTCACAAGTGCCTGCGTGCTCACGCTTTCCCATGCCGGTTCATATGAAAGTCCTCTGATATGCATGGCGTAATCAAATATCTCCCTCGCCCCGCTTCCCGGTTCCCGCAGCAAAAGGGGATATTCTGTAAGCGTGCTTAGTGTAACTTTTTTTAAGCCGGTAATTTTGTGCTCCGGCGGGCAAATTATGACAAGTCTGTCCACGGCAAATTTTTCGCTGTGAATGTTCTGGGAATGCACCTGTCCTTCTATCAGTCCGAAATCTATGACGTTTTCCGTCAACATTTTTTCTACGGTCTCAGAGCTGTTTATCCTGACACCTATATTAAAATGCGGATATGTTTCTTTTATTCGTTTGACGTAACCGGGAAGCATGTGCGAACCTATGGTTATACTCGTACCAATGCACACATCATTTGACGTTTCCTGTCTCATGGCCTCTTCCATATTGTCGCAGCGCGACAGAATATCGACTGCATAACGATACAGCTTCTGTCCCTGCGCCGTAGGATAAAGCTTCCTGGATATTCTGTCGAATAGAGGTACATTATAGTACCTCTCCATATCTTTTATTACCTGGCTGACGGCAGGCTGCGCCATATAAAGTTTTTTAGCGGCTGCTGTTATACCCTTTTCCCGGTATACGCAGACAAATATATTCAGATGCCGTATGGTCATGCCACGCCTTCCCTTTCCATAACAAAATAACGATACAATTGTTATATGTATAATATATTTTTGATACAAAGTCAATAAGTCTTTGAACGGAGTGCGAGATTTTGAAAGTTGCTGTTAAAAAATATTTGTCGCTGTTTTTAAGCATGCTGCAGTTAAGCGCATTCACCTTCGGAGGCGGATATGTGATAGTAACGCTGATGCGGTCAAAATTTGTGAATAAGCTGCACTGGCTGACGGAGGACGAAATGCTCGATTATACCGCTATCGCCCAGGCTGCTCCGGGGGCAGTCGCGGTCAATGCGTCTATACTCGTTGGAAACAGGCTCGGCGGAGCCGCCGGCGTATTTGTCGCTGTTCTCGGCACCGTGCTGCCGCCCTTTGCAATATTATCAGTACTGTCCTACGGGTACGCTGTAGTTCAAAATAATCAGGTTGTTCAATGGGTCCTTCAGGGAATGCAGGCCGGCGTTGCTGCTGTCGTTGCTGACGTGACGGTTTCGCTCGTGCTGCCGTACCTGCGTGATAAAAAGTACCGGTCGCTGTTTGTCATACTGCTTACTTTTATTCTGGTCGCTTTCTTTGAGGTAAATATCGTCTTTGTCTTGCTTGGCGCTTTTGTTATCGCATTACTGCTCACAGCAATACGCAATAAAAAGGATGGGCGTGCGTAATGGTTTATCTGGAATTGTTTCTGATTTTTGCCCAAGTAGGTCTATTCGGATTCGGCGGCGGATACGCCTGCATACCGCTGATACAGTCAAAGGTCGTTGATCAATACCATTGGCTCAGCATGGGTGAATTCGGTGATTTGATTTCCATATCTCAGATGACCCCTGGGCCGATCGTTATTAACACGGCAACTTTTGTGGGTACGCGTATCGGCGGCCCTTGGGGAGCAGTCGTTGCGACTCTCGGAAGCGTGCTTCCATCCATAATTATCGTGTCTGTTATCGCTTATTTTTACAAAAAATATAAACACACCTCTTTTGTTAACGATACCATGGTAATAATTCATCCCGTGGTTGCGGGTTTAATCGGCAGTGCAGCCTTTTCGCTGCTGATGCTCAGTGTTTTTGGGTCTTCAAGTATTCTTTCTCTGGACTTTCCTGACTTCATCGCCATGAGCCTGTCTGCCGTCGGGTTTATCGTGCTCAGAAAATTCAAATTGAGTCCGATCACGGTAATGCTGTTAACAGGGGCCGCCGGACTGGCTTTGTATTACGTATTTTCAATTATTTGACGATATTCCGGAAGCGTTTCTGTACGGTTGGTTTTACCTTCAATTTATCCGCTGGTGACATAATAATATGCGTGTCAAAACGTTAGATCTTGGAAACGTTCTGACGCGCATATTTATTTTCCAAAGACCCGGTATTTCCGTGCGCATGCAGTCTCTTGCAGCATTTATAAATCGACGCCGTCAAAAATGATTTTAATGCTCTCAAACGTAGATAAGTACCATTGTATTATAAAGTCAATTTTGAAAATAATAACGGCGAGGTGAAAAAAATGGGCGTCTCTTTCATACGTACGGCCGTTATATATATTTTTGTTTTGTTCGGAGTACGGCTCATGGGCAAAAGGCAGATCGGTGAATTGCAGCCTTTTGATCTTGTGGTAATGATGCTGATATCGGATATCGCCGCGGTACCCATGCAGGATACTTCCCTTCCCCTCGTGGGTGGTATTATTCCCTTGATAACTATAATTGCTCTTGAGGTCATACTGTCGGCAATCGTCATGAAACGTCATCAGATACGCAGGATCATAACGGGCAATCCTGTAGCTCTGATAAAGGGCGGGCAAATAATTCAAAAAGCCCTGCATAATTCAAACATAACCCTTGACGATTTGGTCGAGGCAATGAGACTTCAGGGATACAGCGATCCTTCACAGATAGATTATGCGGTGCTGGAAAATAACGGTGATATAAGCTTTTTTCCAAATAATAATGCAGATACAGGTGGATTCTTTATTCCGGTAATATGTGACGGAGAAATAATCAAAAAAAATCTTGACTTTTTCGGGCATGATGAAAAATGGATAATGAAAAATCTTAAGTCAAGGTCGTTGGCGGTGGGAGATGTTTTTCTTATGTCTGTCAATAACTGCGGAAATATCAACATTGTCTACAAGGAAAAAGAATAATGTTAAATTTCATAGGTGAGAGATTATGAAAAAATATATATTGGGAGCACTTTTGCTGGCCATTGTAACAGCAGCCGTAATTTTTACCCAATTATACACTGCGGCATCCGTGGACAAGATGCACTCACTTGCCGATCGCGTCGAGGAGGCCGTAAAAATTGAGGATTACGAGTGCGCACTCGAACTAGTAGACGAGATGGTCAAATATTTCAAAACAAGCAGTAAAATTATGTCAGCATATACCCCACACGTGCGTCTGGACGAAATTGTACTTTCGTTGCAGAGGCTCAAAGCTTATGTGGAAAATCAAAGCCAGAACGACAGTTTAGCCGAAATATACAACATCTTGACCAGACTTAATATAATTTTGCATGAAGAAAAGATAAGTTTTGAGAACATTCTTTAGTTGAAAGCGTTTTGATTTATACAACTTAAAAGTAAAAACAGGACAGCGTTTCCGGGAGTTTCCGAAAACGCTGTCCTTTAACGCTGTGAAGATGCCCACATTTACTCTTACGTTCAGTGTTCTTCAAGCAGCTTATTCAGTTCATCCCTGAATGTATTTATATCCTTGAATTGTCTGTACACCGACGCAAAACGAACATATGCTATTTCATCGATATCCTTCAGCATGCTCATGGCAAGCTCACCGATTCGTCTGGATTCAATTTCTCTATCCAAGGAATTCTGTATAGAACTTTCTACCTCATTCACTATATTTTCAAGCTCTTCCAAAGACACCGGTCGTTTATAGCATGCGGAAAGCAGCCCTTTAAGGAGCTTTTCACGGCTGAAAACTTCTCTCGTGCGATCCTTCTTAATAACCATCACGGGAACGCTTTCAATGATTTCATATGTAGTAAAACGTTTTCCGCATTTAAGGCATTCTCTTCTCCTGCGGATTTTTCCGTTGTCCTCAGAAGGACGTGAGTCAACAACCCTGCTTTCCTGATAACCACAGTAGGGGCATTTCATAGCTTTCTCTCCTCGCATTGCTGATTATTTTGACAACTCATTTTCAACATACTCTGCGCAACGTGCCGGCGTCACCCTATCATCTGCCAATTTCCGGGCAATCTCACGTACAAACGAAATATCGTTGGAAATACCGGGAATAACACAACGTGACACAATCTTTTCACCTACAGACAACGTGACTTCTATTCCGTATTCAAGCACACACTCGCCTTCAATATCGGAATAAATTTCGATGACCTCAGTGGAAATCACAGCGTCCGGTGAAAGAATCTCTTTGCAGTACATTATAATTCCCCTCTCCAATACTTATCTGCGGAAATTATAACACTGCAAGCCCCGGAATGTAAAGCAAAATAAATCGACAATTATCGACAGCAGCACAATATATAGTTTTAAAATAATATATATTGTGCTGCTGAATATTTATTGATGAAATATTTACAATTTAGCAATGTCTCAATGTGTCAAAAACAGACAAATTTAAGGTTTTCCTGTAATATCCTGTTGATATCGCACAAAAAAATGTTATCATTGATTCAGGCAGAATTACCTGACTAATGCCTTGTGGGGTGTGTGTATGAAAAAACGCTTTTTAAAATTTAAAATATCAGAATTATCGTCTGTAACACGGTACATATTGTATATAGGAATGACTCTTGCAATTCTATTCCTGCTGTCAGGAATAATTATATACTACGAGCCCATAAAATTCAACATCCATTTAAGTAATTTTGAGCTTGGGAATCAGCTTATTACATCGGGATATGCTTTCATTATCTGTACGTTTTTAGCTGCCGCCCTGTCAGAATACTGTATGGTCCAGGTCAAAAAATCAGACAATTAATTTGTTTTTTTTTAGCATATACTTTCACGGTGATTGTATATGCTCAATTCTTTATACAGCTTGATTTGGGGAAATGGGACTCTCGCGCTGACTGCTCTGTGCGGTGTTATTTTACTTATCAGATGCAGATTTGTCCAAATTAGGAAACTCGCTCCTGCCCTCATGTTGCCTTTTGAAAAACGCAAAAAATTCGGAGGGCTTTCCCCGTTTGCCGCTCTTGCCACGGCGCTGGCCGGAACGATGGGTGTAGGAAATATTATCGGCGTCGGTACCGCTATAGTTATCGGCGGAGCCGGAGCCGTTTTCTGGATGTGGGTTGCTGCATTCATAGGGATGGGAATAAAGTACGCAGAAATTTTTTTAGCTGTGAAGTTCAAAGATCAAAACTCATACGGAGCTATGGGCTATATAAAGAACGGTCTGAAATTTCCGCGGCTTGCAATTTTCTTTGCACTTGTCACCGTAGCAGCTTCATTCGGCATAGGCAACAGCATACAAATCGGGGCGGTAAAGGAATGCTTTACCGGTATGGGGTTCCCGATGCCGTGGCTTATGACGGTTGCAATACTGATTCCGTTTGCCGTAATTATACTGAAAGGCGACAGCGCAGTATCCGGTTCCGCCGAGCGTATAATTCCAATAATATCCGTCATTTATATTGCCGGGTGTGTCGGCATAATATGTATGAACATCTCATCTCTGCCTACAGCTTTTGAAACAATTTTTTCCCAAGCACTCAATGTCGGTTCGGTAGCCGGTGCCGCAGCGGGAGGTACTGTAAAACATTGTATCAGTGTCGGCGTCGCTCAGGGCGTTTTCAGCAACGAAGCCGGCATGGGAAGCTCAAGTATAGTCTTGTCCATGACAGATGAACAAAACGGGGCAAAGCAGGGGCTCTGGGGAATTTTTGAGGTATTTTTCGACACTATCGTCATTTGCACGCTAACAGCGCTTTCGGTATTATGCTCAGGAATTGATCTTTCGCTTTCCGCCCCGGCAGGCGCAACGTATGATGCATTTATCAGCTGCTACCGGTCCTTTGGCGGATTGTTTATTACCGTATCCGTAACAGTCTTTGCAATGGCAACTCTAATATGTTGGTCGTATTACGGCACGCAGGCCATACGCCACATAACAAACAAAAAAAAGTCGGTATTTGCATATAAAATTATTTTCGTTTCAGTCGCTGCTGTATCCGTATTTTTTGAATTTAATACCTTGCATATGGTATGTGATATCCTCAACGGTATCATGCTTCTGATAAATCTGCCTGTTATAATTCTACTGAGTAACCATGTAAAAACCGATGAGGATTCCGGTAATGCGCCGGACGATAAAGAAACCGTCCTTTGAATACCGCAAAGTATTCAAAGGACGGTGTTAATGCAGCCGAGGAAACCTCCCGGTGCTTTCAGTACGATATGGAAGTAGGTACGATTCCACTACCTTGGCACGTACCGCTGTTTCGTCAGTACATGCCGCCCATGGCACCGGCGCCGGCAGCCGCAGCCGCGTTGTCTTCGGTCTTAATATCGGCAACAAGGGATTCAGTGGTAAGAACCATGGAAGCCACCGAAGCCGCATTTTGAAGCGCAGTGCGAGAAACCTTGGCGGGATCGACTATTCCGGCTGCTATCATGCTGTCTACATACTTTTCGTTGTAAGCGTCAAATCCGAACCCAACCTTACGTTTGTTCATGATTTTATCAACAATAACAGAACCGTCGAGTCCAGCATTTGCGGCTATCTGGCGCAGTGGCGCCTCAAGAGCTTTCAGAACGATGGAAGCCCCGGTTTTTTCATCGCCGGACAGTTTAGCCATTTCGGCCTTTACCGCCGGTATGGCGTTAATAAACACCGTCCCGCCGCCGGCCACTATTCCTTCTTCCACAGCCGCTTTTGTTGCTGCGAGAGCGTCCTCAATTCGAAGCTTCTTTTGCTTAATCACCGTCTCAGTCGCTGCGCCTACCTTTATCACCGCGACGCCTCCGGCAAGCTTTGCAAGACGTTCCTGGAGCTTTTCACGGTCAAAATCAGACGTAGTTTCTTCAATCTGAGCTCTGATCTGTCCGACTCTGGCCTTAATCTCGGCAGGATCGCCGGCACCGCCGACAATGATCGTGCTTTCCTTTTGCACCTTTACCTGATTGGCGCGTCCGAGCTGGCTGATCTGAGTGTTCTTGATATCGTAGCCAAGTTCCTCGGAAATCACCTCTCCGCCGGTCAGTATGGCAATATCTCTGAGCATCTCTTTCCTGCGGTCGCCAAAACCGGGAGCCTTAACGCAAACGCATACAAATGTTCCGCGCAGCTTGTTCACGATAAGAGTCGAGAGAGCCTCGCCTTCCACGTCTTCGGCGATTATCAACAACTTCTTTCCGGCCTGGACTATCTGCTCAAGCAGCGGCAAAATGTCCTGAATCACCGAAATCTTTTTATCGGTTATAAGAATATAAGCGTCATCTAAGACAGCTTCCATCTTATCGGTATCCGTCACCATATACGGCGTGATATAGCCCCTGTCGAACTTCATTCCTTCCACTACCTCGGAATATGTCTCCGCAGTCTTGCTTTCTTCGAGGGTTATAACGCCGTCCGTTGTAACCTTTTCCATAGCCTCGGCAATAAGCGCACCTATGCTCTCGTCTGCAGAAGAAACCGACGCTACTCGGGCGATATCCGCAGAACCCGAAACGGCCTGAGAATTTTCCTTGATCGACGCTACCGCAGCGTCAACGGCTCTGGCTATACCGCGCTTTATTATCATCGGGTTTGCTCCGGCGGCCACGTTCTTCATTCCTTCGCCGACAAGAGCCTGAGCAAGCAAAGTGGCGGTGGTAGTTCCGTCGCCTGCAACGTCGTTGGTCTTTGTGGCAACCTCTTTGACCAGCTGGGCACCCATATTTTCAAAAGCGTCTTCAAGCTCGATCTCCTTTGCGATCGTAACGCCGTCGTTCGTTATGAGCGGCGAGCCGTATTTCTTATCGAGCACAACGTTCCTTCCCTTGGGACCCAGCGTGATCTTCACGGTATTGCTGAGCTTGTCAACACCTGTCTGCAACGCTTTCCTGGCTTCTTCGCCGTAAATGATCTGTTTAGCCATATCAATTCAACTCCTTATTATTCGACAATAGCAAGTATGTCGCCTTGCTTGACAATCACAAGCTCCTCGCCGTCCACTTTGACCTCGGTTCCGGAATACTTGCTCGTTATGACTCTGTCTCCGACCTTTACATTCATCGGAACGAGAGAGCCGTCAACGATTTCTCCGGGGCCCACTGCAACTACCTCTGCAACCTGCGGCTTCTCTTTCGCGCTGCCGGCAAGTATAATTCCGCTTTTTGTCGTATCTTCCGCTTCTATCATGCGAATAACGACTCTGTCGGAAAGCGGCTTAAGTACCATTTCTGATTCCCCCAATCAAGATTTTAGCACTCATGTTATCTGAGTGCTAATACATTGTACTATGCCTTATAAAATTTGTCAATACGAAAATTGGTTATTTTTTCATTTTTGCACAGATTTGAAATACTGATAATAATAGCACCTAATCATGCCGTTATAAATTTTACGTTTTTTATCCGCCGGCCTGCCAAAAAATTTTTCGAATTCGTCGTCCTGACTTATTATAAATGATTTATGTTTGTCCGGAGCAAACGCCCTGCCCATACGTCTGTAGAGTTCGCGAGCCGATTCAACATCAAGGAGTCGCTCACCGTACGGCGGATTTGTAATTATTGTGGCCCCGTCCTCTATCTTTACATCGCGTACATCAGCAACAAAAAAGTCTGTTACATCGTCAACATGCGCCTTTTCAGCGTTACTCTTAGCAATCTCAACCACCGAAGCATCTATATCGCTGCCTGTTACGGTAACAGCAGGGCGCGATATCGCGGACTTCATCTCCTCCCTAACTCTTTCCCACGCCTCAGAGGAAATCAACGGCCACTGTTCAGAGACAAAATGTCTGTAAAGCCCTGGAGCCGCCTTCTTTATACGCATGGCAGCCTCAATTACGAACGTTCCGCTGCCGCACATCGGGTCGTGCATCGGAACATCTCCTTTATATCTGGCGATGTCTATGAGCCCCGCAGCAATCGTTTCCTTTATGGGCGCCGCTGACGAAACCTCGCGGTACCCCCTTTTATGAAGCGGCGTTCCGGTCGTATCAAGCATTACAGACACCATGTCCTTCATGATTGAAAACTGTATCTGGTACAAATTCCCCGATTCCTCAAACCAAGAAATGTTGTGGACTGATTTAAGTTTTTCCACGACTGCTTTTTTTATTATTGCCTGACAGTCCGGTACGCTGTGCAGAGTCGAGTTTATTGAATATCCTTTTACCGGAAACTTATCGGTAATTCCTATCCATTCCTGCCAATCAATATTTTTCACACCCTGAAACAGTTCTTCAAATGTCTCCGCCCTAAACTCAGCCAAACACAGTAAAACGCGCTCCCCTGTGCGAAGCCCTATATTGGCACGTGCAATTCCTTCCCCGTCGCAGTTGAATCTTACCCTTCCGTTTTCCGCACGGACGTTGAAAAAACCCAAGCTCTCCGCTTCAAAAGATACCACCGATTCCAATCCGAACATGCATGGCACGATAACGTCAAACATATTTATCATTCCTTCTATGTCATATGACTGTACTTGCGTGCCTCGTCACGTGGCAACCTATGTTAACTGCCACCGGCAACCCGGCGATATGCGTGGGAAACGTTTCAATGTTCACGGCAAGCGCTGTTACGTCACCGCCAAATCCCTGTGGCCCTATTCCCAATGAGTTTACGGCCTGAAGCATCCGCTCTTCAAGTTCGGCGTAATACGGATCTGTGTTACGTTTGTCTACTTCCCTGCACAAAGCGATTTTTGATAATAACGCGGAATATTCAAAATCCCCACCTATTCCCACACCTACAATGATCGGAGGGCACGGGTTACTGCCGGCGCGCTTCACCGTATCTCGAACAAAATCAATGATTTTTTCTTCGTCTGCAGCCGGGGTAAACATTGCCTGACGGCTCATGTTTTCACTGCCAAAGCCTTTAGGCGCAGCGGTAAGCTTCACGCTGCAGCCCGGGACAATGCGCGTAAAAATGATGGCGGGGGTGTTGTCGTTTGTATTGACCCTCCTAAGCGGGTCGGCAACCACTGAACACCTGAACGCTCCGTCGGCGTAGGCGCGTCTCACACCTTCGTTAACCGCCTCCTCGAAGTTCCCGTCAGTGAGAACAACCTCCTGCCCTATTTCGGCAAACACAACCGCCATACCGGTATCCTGGCAGATAGGAAGGCCGTTGTCCTTGGCTAATTTAAAGTTCTCTATCATGTCTTCAAAACACGACGACGCCGTCGGAGAAGTCTCTGTTTTTGCGCACTTGTAAATACAGTCCACTATATCTGTGGGCAAATTCGTATTTGCCTGCAAAAACAAGTTCCTTACCTTTTGTGTTATCACGCTGCATGAAACCTCTCTCACGGTATACCCGCCCTCCTGTAGACGTTATTTTTGACAAAACTTGTCGTCAGACGACAAAAGTAGTGCTTTTTAACCCTTGAAAAAGCTTGTCCGCAAGTATAAAATAATACCTGCAACTCCCTTCATAATCACTTTGATTGCCGCCTCAGTGCGGCGATTTTTTTTATTAAAAACGGAGTGCCGAAACACTCCGTTTATGGAATCTATTCATTTTCTCGAACGGCTGCGTGCAGTTGACCGCCGATTATTTTCCGAATGCCGTAAATCCGCGATTCTTTCGTCGCTGGACTGCTTGAATTTACTCAGCATGTCCTCAAAAGAAACCGGGCCCTCGGACAACGTAGATGCCGTCTGGGCAGGCCGGGCAAAATTTCTCCGAGGAGGCCTTCCCTGCGTCCCATGCCTGTCGGAAGGCAAACGTTCACGGCCGGGCTGCGAAGTTTCCTGTGCTTTCTTTATGGAAAGGTTTATCTTGCCGTCAGGGTATATATTTATTATTTTAACTTTTACCTGCTGGCCTTCGCTTATAAAGTCGTGTATATCTCTTACATATGTTGAGGCCACTTCGGAAATATGTACCATGCCTGACTTACCCTCGCCGAGATCGACAAAAGCCCCGAAATTTGTTATTCCGGTCACTTTCGCATCCATGACCATTCCCACTTCTAACTGCATTAAAGAACAAATCCTCCCCGGTTAATTACCAGCTTCGCTGATAAAAATTTTTTCGCCCTGATAAGCATACCCCTGATTCTCAGCGAAACGCCTTATCAGTTCTTCTCGGTCACCGTCGCTTAATATCTTCTCTGTTTCTTCGTTAGCTATCTGCTGGTCATTTATCTGTGCCTCCAGATCTGCAATCTCATGCTTCTTCTGAGCAATGGAAACCTGCAAAGACACAAGAGTGAACAAAACATAACAAATAAACAGCCCGGCGGAAGCTTTAATAATCACGCTCTTCACGGAACGTTTCATCCCGCTCCCTCCCACAGAAAATATCCTTTGTTGATTATACAACATATGTTAACGGCGTTTCAAGTGTTTTCTGAAATTATTTTTCTCTTTTTGCCCGTTTTACGTGAAAATATTTTTGAAAATAACCACTTTATACCCGTGGCGATTTTCCTCGCCGCATACCTGACAGGCATAAACATTTTGCTAAATAAATACGCCGTAAGCCTTCCCACGGTTTTCAGGTATATTATTAATCCCACTGCAGCTCCGGCAAGTACAAAATATCTTACCGTGCCGCCGGTAAAAATCAAAAAAAACGTGTATACAACAAATGCACTGACTATCCAAAAAAGTACATCCTGCAAAAAAACCGCCACCGTGCGTCCGCCGAAAAGCGAACGCACGGTACGGAACAATTCATAAACAACGCCGAGGACGGCGCCGAGAACAACTGACGCGCCAAATGTGATGACCTGTTGAGTCAGACTGATCTCCATACCCGGCCACCTTTACTTGAAAAGTTTTTTCACTATACCGTCCTTCTTGGAGCCGCTGTCGCTGTACGTAACGGATTTGATATGACCGGATACGTCCACGTCACCGCTGTCAACGCTCAATTTGCTCATGTGCAAATCCGATCCCGTAATTGCGACCTCACCGTAATCTGTATACAGCACTACCGCTTTTTCATCAAAGCTGCCTATCTCGGTCACCCCGGACATTGTCACGCTCTCTCTGTTCTCGATTATGAGATTGTGATTCTGCTTTTTCGCAGAAAACTGTTCTGCCATAATAACTCCCCCGTTCTTCATTTGGGAAATTATATGTGCAAAGTCTTTAATCTATGACTTCAAACAGAGTAGCCGCATCTTCTTTCCTGATCACCTCTGCAATTGACGTCACTCTGATTCTCAAGGGCTTGCTGCCCATTTTTATCTCGATTACATCACCTATTTTTACTTCATAGGCAGCTTTTGCCGCTTTACCGTTAACCTCTATCCGTTCTCCGTCACATGCCTCGTTTGCAACAGTCCTTCGTTTTATAAGTCTTGATACTTTAAGATATTTATCAAGTCTCATCAACAATCATATCCTTTACCCGAAAAATTAAAGAGGACCGGAAGCCTCCGGTCCTCACGTAAAATCAACAACTTACTTTGCGATAACATCCTTGAGGCTCTTACCCGCCTTGAATACCGGCAACTTAGACTCGGGAATCTGAATGGTCTCCTTCGTGCGGGGATTGACACCCTGACGCGCCGCGCGGGTACGTACCTCAAAGATACCGAAACCGGCGATAGAAACCTTTTCTCCGGCATCAAGCGCTTCGGTGATGGACACGAGCATGGCATCAACAGCCTCTGATGCGGCTTTCTTGGAAATGCCCGCCTTCTCCGCGACCTTCGCCGCAAGTTCTGTCTTAGTCATTGAAAATTCCTCCTAAAAAATTTTATTGCAACCGTATATCACGGAAAACAATCACATCTATTCCTTAGCCTTACTCCAGAGCTCGTCCATTTCGGACATATCCGCCTCAGCCAACGTCCTTCCCTCTGCCTCGGCCAGCCTCTCCATAGTCTGAAACCTGCTCAGAAACTTTTCGGTAGCACGGAAGAGGCACTCCTCGGCGTCAACTGAAATGAATCTTGCTACGTTTACCGCAGAGAAAAGAACGTCTCCCAGCTCTTCCGCACTCCCCGAACCGGAATTCAACGCCTCCCTGAGCTCTTTTGTCTCTTCCTCAAGTTTTTCAACGGCCGCATCCGCTCCGGCAAAATCAAACCCTACTTTTGAAGCTCTGCTCTGCATCTTCTGCGCCCTCATAAGCGCCGGTAACGACGCGGGCACTGCTGCGAGCGACTCACTCTGTTTCTTCATTCCTTTAGTCTTGTTTTTTATCTCTTCCCAATTTTTCAAAACAGTGCCGGCATCATCCGCAACAGTGTCACCAAAGATGTGAGGATGACGGACTATAAGCTTGCGGCAAACATCGTTGCACACGTCATCAACAGAAAAACGCCCGCGCTCAGACTCCATCTGTGAATGAAACACGACCTGCAGAAGTACGTCTCCGAGCTCTTCCTTTAACGCCTCAACATCTTTCCGGTCTATAGCGTCAACAACCTCATAGGTCTCCTCAATAAGATTTTTTCTTATTGACTCGTGTGTTTGTTCCTTATCCCACGGACACCCACACTCAGACCTCAGAAGTTTCATTATAGCCACAAGATCATCAAATCCGTATTCAGTTTTCAGTTTGAGTTCATTTATATCGTTATTCATGGGGCTATTCTACCTCAAAATGTGCATCATTTCAAGTACTTTTGCTATTTTTTTGCCGTACGGAAGCAAGTTTATTTCGTTTCTGCCGAGTGCTCCGGTCATGACCGAAAGCAAAAAGTACACCACCGCCGCAAGAACAATAGCAATGACAAGCGCTCCAACGTTACCGATTCTGTCCGAAAGCAACGAGACGACAAGATACGCAGACGCGCCGCAGGCAACAGCTGAAACAAGCGGCGGAATAAGCATCTTAATAAAGTTAAACCGGATGCCGGTATATTTTTTCAAAAGAGAAATCAGTATTGCCAACAGCACAAGGTAACTGACGCAGCTCCCCAGCGCGGCTCCTTTAACGTTAAGACTCGGAACTGATATAAGCGCCAGGTTTGCCAAGCACTTCACTACAGCTGCTATCAGCATAACCTTTACCGGACTGTCGTATTTTCCTATGGATTGGAGTATGCTGGTGACCGGCTGACAAAGCGCCGAGAATATCGCAGCGACGCACATAATTCTGAGAATCGGGACAGTTTCGGCCACAGTGTCTGCGCTGAAGATTTTGACAATCGGGTCTGCCACCGACATAATTCCTATACCGACAGGAAGTGCAACAAGCAATGACATTTTTACAACAATCCGGACCTTGGCATAAATACTGTCTTTATCTCCCCGTACATGCGATTCCGTAATGTCAGGTATTGCGCTCTGGCTGAACGACTGTACGGCAAGAGGGACAAGGTTATAAAAAATCAGCGTGACACTGAAGCAGCCCCACAAGAGGTTAGGTATGGCGGATGCCGCCACATCTGCCCCGTATCCGTACATTTCACGTATAAGCGATTCATTGTTTTGGACAATTCCGCCTAACATGTTTATTATCATGAAATTGTCTATGATAGAACTGAGCTGCATGACCCCGGCACCGAGAGAGATCGGAATGCCCACTCTGAGAATTTTTTTTAAAACAGCCTTGGACGACAGCACAGACTGCTCCGGAGAATCAAGCTGGTCACGCGTAATACCGTCCCCAAGTATCTTATGCCTCAAAATAATATACGCGCATGCCACAATTGCGCCAAATGAAACGCCGAAAATAGCCGCAGCGGCTGCATAGGGGCTTAAAAGGCTTATTGCCTCCTCCCTTGTTTGCGCCGCTGTACCGAACACTTCTCCTGTCTCCTCAAAACGCTCAAGGCCGTACTGAAGCATGAAGTATGTTGCTCCAACTCCCACAACAAGCTTGCACAGAGCCTCTATCGCCTGAGAGATTGCCGAAGGGTACAGGTTTGAAAGACCGCTGTAATATCCTCTGTACACTGACATGAGGCAGCAAAAAAACACTACCGGAGAAAGAACAAGGAGTGCGGGAGCCGCATTCGGATTTTTTACGGCAGAGGAGAGAAAATCCGCCCCAACTGCCAAAAACGCCGTTCCCAGCAGCCCGATAGACACGAAGAAATACAGCGATACCTTGTGTATCATCCTGATATTTTTGTAGTTGCCCATGGAATGCTCCGCCGCGACAAACCTGGAAACAGCCGCCGGGAAGCCTGTGAGCGCCAACACGTAAACGGGCAAATAAATGCTGTATGCAGAATTAAAATATCCGTACCCCGTTGCACCGATAAGCGAAACAATCGGCAGCTTGAACAAAAGCCCCGATATCTTCACAAAAAGCAATGACAGCATCAGCACCACAGAGTTTTGCATGAAGCTTCTTCTCTTGGAACCCTCCATTATTAGGACTTCACCTCTCGGTAGTATTTTACGCAGTTGAGAAGCGCGTTAAGCAAATCCGGAGCTTCTCGGCTGTTGCGTTCTCTGTATTCACCTATTGCATCCTCCGACGCACCGTCGGATATTTGCCTTATTGATATGAAAGGCACCCCGCATTTGTAGCACACGGACGCTATTGCACCGCTTTCCATATCAAAGGCAACTATACCCCCGTAATCCCTCAAATGCCCGGCTTTAACGGAATCACTCAAAAAGAAATCTCCGCACCCCAAAACGCCGCGCACGGCAGACGGCAATGCGCGGGTCGCCGCGGCGCACAGATCGGCATCTGAGCGGTAAACATATTCCTGACCCGGTTTTTCAAATTCTCTGTACCCCAGATTTGTTAGATCAAAATCAACCTCGACCAGCGAAGAGCCTATGACAAACGAGCCTCCGCGTGTTCCGTCAAGCGAACCGGACAGCCCTATATTTATGATAGCTTCCGCCCCGTCCGCAATGAGGAATGACGCTGCGGACGCAGCGTTGACTTTACCGACGCCGCACAGCACCGCTTTGATAACCGCCCCTCTCTGCACGGTAAACTGTACAAACCTGTTTCCCCGGTCCATCCCTTCAACAAAGTCACGTTTCGTGCGGGCGTAATCCGATACAGGGGAAAATTCGCCTTCATCCGCTATAACAACGCCGTACATAATTGTTCCCTCTTCCTTAAACATTTGATGTCAGCCGGAAAAACGGCGATAAAATTCGGTAATTTCCCCTTTCCTATCAAGTATATCGCCAAACCTGCCAATGTATTCATAAGGGTACTTGTAATTAAAAATGCGTTCTATCCTGTTGCCGCATGGTTGCTTCAAAATGGTTACCCCTCCGCTGCCGCAGGCGACAATCGTGTGGGTTTGATCTATTGAGTACACATTATACATGCACTGTTTCCCCGGCAGAGACCATCCCGTGTTTTCTGCATTTGCCAAAATATTGCGCTGACGATACAGATAATAAGGAATATATGCCCCTCTGTCAAGTTTGAAATAAGCGTATGACAGCATTCTTTCGACTTCGTAGGCATTCGGAAGAATGGGACGGTTTTCGTTTATAAACGCAGACTTCTTTATGCAAAGCGTATGTACCGTTATATTTTCGGGAGACAACTCCAGCACCCTGTCCAGTGAAAAGCAAAAACCCTCCTCGCTGTCCCCCGGGAGCCCGGCAATCAGGTCCGCGTTTACCGCTTTAAAGTTTCTTTTGCCGACCATGTCAAACGCTCTGTATACATCGTCCACTGTGTGTCGGCGTCCTATTGCTTTCAAAATGTCGTCTCTCATCGTCTGCGGATTAATGCTAATGCGATCGGCACCGTTTTCCTCAATCACATCAAGCTTTCCTTCTGTAAAGGTTTCAGGACGGCCGCCCTCCACGGTATATTCCCGTATTCCCGAAAGATCAAAGCTTCTGCTCACGGCCTTCATCACCCTGTCGAGCTGTTCCGCCGAAAGCGACGTAGGAGTCCCTCCGCCAAAATATACCGTCGTGACTTTCAGGCCGAGATTCTGCACAACCATGCCTGTAAAGTCAATTTCCTTCACAAGTTTTTCAACGTAATCCTCTATCAGCCTGCCGGCGTTTTCAACAGTTTTTGAAACAAAAGAACAATAACTGCATCTTGACGGGCAAAACGGAATACCGATATACAGGCTGCATGAATCAGGACCTGATGCGGAAATTATATCTCTGCTGTTGTTATGTATATTCACGGCCAGTTCTGCCTTATCGGCTCTCGTCATACTTGACCGGATAAAAAAGCCCATCGGGTCGTCGGAATGCTCGGCAACAAGGCGCACCGGCCGTACCCCTGTCAGTATCCCCCACGGTGGCCGCCTCCCCGTTAGCTTTTCCATTGCGGAAAACATGGCCTTCCCGAGCACCCTTTCCGGCGTTTCACGGTCGGCGCGCTCTGAATGAATCCCTTCACACGTAATGCCGTAATCCGCCGCGACACACCTAGCGTTTATCTCCCCGTCGGATAAGGAGATAAATGTAAGTGCATATCCGTCGTCCGGCGGGTTTTCCGGTATGCCGTCAATAACGTGAACGTCGTCAAAAAACAGTTTTGCCACGTTTCCTGCCTCGTATCCGCAGCCGTGGCCATTACAATAAACATTCAAAATATCAGCTCATTTGCAAAAGAAATTATATTTGCGCTCATAGCCTATGCTGGTAACCGGGCCGTGCCCCGGATAAACCGTCGTCTCATCCGGCATATCGCACAATCTGTGAACCGAGGCCTTAAGCTGTATTATATCTCCTCCGGGGAAATCCCATCTGCCTACTGTTTCCTTAAACAGTGTGTCTCCCGAAAACATAACGCCCCCGTCTCCGCTGCCGCACAAATACGTTATTCCTCCCGGAGTATGGCCGGGAGTTTGTATGACCGAGAACCTCATGTGTGCCGCCTCTATTGTGTCCCCGTCCCTCACGTAAATGCAATTTGGGGCCGGAGCGGTAATGTCCTCGTCGCAAAACGTCCTTGATAGATTGAGTATTGCGTCAGACAACATCGGCATATCGTCTGCGCTCATATATACCTTCACATCTTCCGAAATGATTCCCGGCAATCCCGCAATATGATCGTAATGCCCATGCGTGAGAAGCACCGCCGAACACTTCAGTCCGCTTTCGTTGAGCTGTTCCGAAATATATTCCGCCGGCTGTCCCGGGTCTACAATAATGCATTCTCCCGTATTTCCCGAACTCACCACATATGTATTACAGGCTTTGGAGCTGCGGTATACAGTAAAAATTTCCATTTGCGTATTTCCTCCGACTTCTATTTCCAAAATGCGGTATCAAGGAAGAGGGTAACAGGTCCGTCGTTGACCAAAGACACCTGCATATCTCCTCCGAATACCCCTTTTTCTACCTTTTTCACACCGCATTGCAAGAGTTCATCACAGAATGCATCGTAGAGCTCTAACGCCCATTCAGGTGCAGCGGCTGCCGCAAAGGACGGACGTCTTCCATGTGAAACATCCGCGCACAGGGTAAAATTTGACACCGCCAGCACACTTCCCGCAATATCAAGCACGGAAAGGTTTAGCTTACCGTTTTCATCGTCAAAAATGCGTATATTAGCGATTTTTTCCGCCATCGTTTTGGCCTGTGCATATGTGTCTTCCCTGTCCACTCCCAAAAGCACCAGCAGCCCGCCGTCCGATCTTCCCGCTGTCTTTCCGCCGCAGGTGACGCACGCTTCCTTTACTCTTTGAATTACCGCCTTCATTGTCCCATCGACCTCGAAACTTCCTTAACGTCCTTCACGGTTTTCAACTTGTCTATGACTTGGTTCAAATGCTTCACGCTGTCAATTATAACGGTCATTTCTATTATTGAATTACCGTCTTTGCATTCTCTTGCGTTTACGGATGAAATTGACACGTGCATTGAAGACAGAGTCATAGCTACATCGGCTAATATACCGTTTCTGTCTTCGCAAAGAATATGCAGCGAAGCCTTAAACGACCTGGGCATTGTATCCGCCCACTCAACCTTGACCCACCTTTCGGCGTCGCTGGCGGATGAGATTATTTTGACTGCATTTGGGCAATCGCCTTTGTGAATACTAACCCCGCTCCCTCTGGTGATAAAGCCGACTATATCGTCTCCCGGAAGCGGGTTGCAGCATTGCGCAAATCTGACCAAACAATTATCAAGGCCCTCCACTATTACTCCGCCGTTGGATTTGGGTAGACGCTGGATATTTTCTATGGGGACGGGTTCGGCGGTACCCAGGCGTTTTTTGTATTCGTCCCTAATTTTCCCTATTATTTTTGAAAGAGATATGCCGCCGTATCCTATTGCCGCATAGAAATCGTCAACGGACTGACATTTCATCCTCTGGGCAATGTCCGTCACAAATTCGTCGTACTCGGTCCCCTGCAAAGCTATCCCGTTGTGACGAAGTTCTTTTTCAAAATCCTGTCTGCCGTTGAGAATGTTTTCTCCGCGGCACTCCCTTTTAAACCATTGTCTTATTTTCGCCCGTGCTCCGTTGGTCTTGCATATGCTGAGCCATTCTCTGTTCGGGCCGTGATTCTTATCGGGAGAAAGCATTATCTCCACTATTTCCCCGTTTTGAAGCTTATAATCAAGACTGACTATTCTCCCGTCCACCTTGGCTCCGACGGTGCGGTGTCCGACCTGTGTGTGTATAGCATATGCAAAATCAATCGGTGTGGAATCAGAGGGCAAATTGATGACATCTCCGCGCGGAGTAAAAACAAAAACCTCGTCTACGGACAGATCCACCTTAAGCGATTTGACGAAATCCTCTGCATCCTCGCTTTCGCTTTGCACGTCCAACAGTTGTCTTATCCATGTCAGCCTTTCGTCCATGGAATCTTTGCCGCTTACGCCTACTTTATATTTCCAATGAGCCGCTATTCCGTACTCTGCTGTGTAGTGCATGTCCCACGTGCGTATCTGCACCTCAAAGGGTATGCCCGCCTTTCCGATGACCGTAGTATGGAGCGACTGATACATGTTGGGTTTTGGAGTGGATATATAATCCTTGAATCTGCCGGGAATGGGGTGCATTATATCATGTATTATCCCGAGAATGTTGTAACACTCGGCAACAGTATCAACGATTATGCGTATGGCATATATATCGTAGATCTCGTCAAACTCCCGACCCCCGATATACATTTTTCTGTATATTCCGTAGACACTTTTTACTCGCCCTTCAATATGATTCTTAAATCCCATATCGGTAAGACGCTTGCTGAGCTTTGTACGTATATCTTCTATAAATGCCTGCCTCTCTTCACGGCGTATCGCAAGGCTCTCTTCTATTTCCGCATATGCTACCGGGTCAAGCTGACGAAGGCATAAGTCTTCAAGCTCCTCTTTAATCATGCGCACGCCCAGTCTGTGAGCTATGGGCGCATAGATCTCCATGGTCTCATGGGCAGTATTCAGGCGTTTGACCTCCGGGCGGCTCTCAATCGTGCGCATATTGTGCAACCTGTCTGCAAGCTTAATCAGAATGACACGTATGTCCTTTGCCATTGCCATCAGCATTTTTCTGATATTCTCGGCCTGCTGCTCTTCTCTGGTGGAATACGGTATCTTCCCGAGTTTTGTGACACCGTCCACAAGTTCGAAAATCTCTTTCCCGAATTTTTTCCGCACTTCCTCATCGGTCGCTTCGGTGTCTTCGATAACATCGTGAAGAATGGCGGCAGCTACTGTAGGATAATCCATACCCATGTCGGCAAGGATTATTGCCACAGACAGCGGGTGTGTAATATACGGCTCTCCGGAATCTCTTAACTGTCCGCCGTGAGCCTTTACGGCAAACTCATACGCCTCCTGTACAAGTTCCATCTCAGCTTCCGAAAAGTTCTTTGCTATCCTTGTTTTCAGATGTAAATAGAGATCGTTGGGCGAATCCATTTCCGTACCTCACTTGCGTTAATACTCAGCCGTTGCCGGCAAAAATGCTGTATTTTACAGCGGTCGGAGCGGTCTCAAGTCTCACTTTGTTTTTCAGCGAGATTATTTTTATCTTTACCGCCGTGTCCGTTATATTTACGTCCGCAATCCCGAGTTCGGAAAAAATATCCGTTATCAGGCGGAGCTTAAGCGCAGTCATTCTTCCCGTCCTTGCATTTATCCTTGAAGAAAGTGCGTATATGTCAAAGCATTTGATCCCGTTCTTTTCCAAAAAGCTGTAAACATCCGCAAAGTCTTCCCGCTTCGGCAGCATTTCCCTCGCAATACTTTCCCTGCCGTAATTATTCATGCTTGCGTCGTTTTGTATGTAACATGCCGAAGGCCGAAAATCAACAGCGGACAATGACGCGGTCTCCTTGCCGCGCCATTCGTTTACGACGATTGTAAACGCCACATCGACCATGTCGCCTTCCGAAAACGGTATATCGTCTTTCGTTTTTCCGAAAACAACGAGGCTTGCCTGAGCGTTACCGTCTGTCACTACCATGCGTACGTGCTTACCGTTACCCGTGGGATACATATACAGTATTTCCACATTTGCCGCAGCAAATACGGGCTGCGGATTACCTCCCCCGTAGGGTTCAAAACGCGAAATTTCCCTTGCAAGACGTAGGTTTATCTCACTCAATGATATGCCGCTGTCGATAAACAACGTCTTTTCAACGATAACAGACTCTTCCGTGTCTGCATATGCATTTATTCTGTCTCTGAAATCATCGATCAATTCCGCCTTAAGCTGGACGCCCGCAGCAAATTCGTGCCCTCCGAATTTTATGAGCATATCTTCACACGATTCGATGGCACGCAGTATGTTGAAACCTTCGCGGGAGCGCCCCGAGCCCTGTGCAACGGTCCCGTCGTTCGTAAAAAGAATGACCGGCTTCGAGTATCTTTCCGCAAGCCTTGCCGCCACTATTCCAATAACTCCCTGGTGCCATTTATCCCCCGAGACCACAAGTATTTTTTTGTCGCGTATATCTCGGTCGCTTTCAATCACGCTTACTGCACTGAAAAAAATATTGCTCTCCAGCTCACGTCTGTAATCATTGTCACGGCATAACATGTCCGCGTACTGTGCCGCCATCACGCTGTCGGAGCACATCAGCAGCTCCAGGGCCCGCAGAGGCGACGCCACCCTTCCTGCGGCGTTTATTCTCGGCGCCAAACCAAACGCCACTCCCGAAGCGGATATCCTGCGTCCCGAGTATCCCGCAGCGTTTATAAGTGCACGTATCCCTTCATTAGGGGATGTGTTCATTTTTCGGAGCCCCTCGCGAATAATGTGCCTGTTCTCACCGGTGACCGGAACAAGATCGGCTATGGAACCGAGTGCCATCATATCACAGTAAACGTCCAGCAATTCTGTGCTTTTTCTGTTCTCTGCCACAGCGCACAGCAGTTTAAATGCCACCCCCACCCCCGCAAGATATTTATACGGATACTGACAGTCCTCACGGTGCGGATCTACGACTGCATATGCCTGCGGCAATGTGCAGCGCGGTTTGTGATGGTCGGTTACAATAAGGTCTATCCCGGCTGAGGCAAACGCCTTTGCTTCTTCAAATGCCGTTATCCCGGTATCTACCGTAATAACAAGCGACACATGATCCTCCCGAAATCGTTCCACCGTCTTGGCATTCATTCCGTAACCGCTGTCGTCTCTTTCCGGAAGTGCGTAGATAACGTCTGCTCCCATGCTTCGCAGAAAAGTGTACACTATGGCTGTCGCAGTTATACCGTCCGCGTCATAATCTCCGAACACGGCGATTTTCTCATTTCCGTCCAGGGCCTCGTCTATCCTTTTTACAGCCTTGTCCATATCTTTCATCAGAAACGGGTCTGCCAACACCGGTATGTCGCTGAAAAACTCCCTTACGGCCTTTTCATCGGATACTCCGCGATTAAGCAGTATCCGGGCCGCAATGCGGCTTATCCCCGTTCGTCTGGCCAACGCATCTGTTTCATACCCGTCAGCCGAAGAATACTCCCACTTCAACTGGGTTCCTCCTAAAAATTAATGATTAATTATACCACTGTAAAAGAGTTTCTTCAACATCCTGCGCGCAAATTTCTTTAAGATTATTACCATGCTCGGTTTTCGTATGCCTTTGTCAAAATGTCTTTTGCCCGCATATCAATATAAGCAAGGAGGTATGTATAATGACAGTACTGCGTATCGGAAGCACCGGTTCCGAAGTGGAAGCCCTGCAGCTTGCTCTTAAACGCGCGGGGTTTTTATCTTCCGCACCGGACGGAATATTCGGTCCCAAAACGTTTGGCGCCTTAACTGCGTTTCAGCGAGCCAACGGTATACGTGCGGACGGAGTGGCGGGTCCCGTGACATGGAAAACTGCGGAAAATTTTCTCACAGGGTATGTTACGCACACGGCGGCGAAAGGCGATACATACTATAAGCTTGCCGAAAAATATAACACTACCGTGCGGGCTATAAAAACGGCAAACCCCAGCGTCGATCCTTTGAATATCGCCATAGGAAGCAAGTTAATTGTTCCTTTAGGGTTTGATCTGGTCCCCACCGACATAAGCTACTCATACATGCTCGTGGAGCAGCTTGTCAGGGGGCTTACAGCAAGATATCCCTTTGTCGCGCGCGGCAGCATAGGCCGAACCGTGATGGGCAAAGAACAGTTTCTCCTGACGATAGGAAGCGGAAATAAGCAGGTCTTTTACAACGGGGCATTCCACGCAAACGAATGGATCACCACGCCGGTCCTCATGAAATTTATTGAAGAGTATGCGTATCAGTATTCGGTCGGCGGAGCCATAGGCGGAGTCCGTGCCTCAGACCTTTACTCTGAGGCGTCTATATCTATTGTACCCATGGTAAATCCCGATGCCGTCGATCTTGTTACCGGAGCTTTGAAGAGCGGCACATATTACGCACGGGCAAAGGGATATGCCGACAACTATCCAGACGTCCCGTTCCCATCGGGGTGGAAAGCAAATATCGCCGGCGTGGATCTGAATCTGCAGTTCCCCGCCATGTGGGAAAAGGCGAAAGAAATGAAGTTTGCCGACGGTTGGACTACTCCTGCCCCACGGGAATTTGTAGGCACGGCTCCGCTCACGCAACCTGAGGCGGTAAATGTATATAATTACACGCTTTCAAACGATTTTTCTCTTATCCTCGCATACCATACGCAGGGAAGTATAATTTACTGGAAATTTGCCGACTATGAACCGCCCCGTTCTCGGGAAATAGGCGATATTCTCAGTAGTGTGAGCGGCTATCCTCTGGAGCTTACTCCGCCGCAGCAATCCTATGCAGGGTATAAGGATTGGTTTATACAGAATTATAATTTACCCGGATACACCGTAGAGTGCGGCGCAGGAGTTAACCCGCTGCCTGTTTCACAGTTCGATCAAATTTACTCCGCCAATGTGGGCATACTCGTCATGGCGGCGATAGAGGCGTAAATCAGGCCGACGGAAGATCCGAGGACCCAGAACAGGTAAATAGCCCTTGAAATAAAAACAGTTCCGTGGTATAATTTTCGCGGCAGTTTTGTCCTTCTGCTCAGAAACAAATGAAAGGATTGTTTTTATAACATGGAACAAAAAACCATTATAACTTCCGACAGCACCTGCGATCTTCCCGCATCTCTGTGTGAGAGGTACAATATACACAAATACGGTTTATGGGTCAATCTCGGAGATAAGACTATGGTGGACGACGGGACCATAAACAATTGGGATATGTACAAATATACCCGTGAAACGGGCAAACTTCCCAAATCCGCAGCGCGCTCCATACCTGATTACACCGACTTTTTTAAAAGCTTCACAGATAAAGGCTATCAGGTTGTGCATATTAACATCAGCAGCGAGTTGTCGGTGTCTTACCAGAACGCAACTCTTGCCGCCGCGGAGCTGCCGAACGTATGCACGGTTGATTCAAGGCTCCTCTCTTCCGGTCAGGGAATCTTGGCAATAAGGTGCGCGGAAAAGGCAATGGAAGGTCTTGACGCTGCTTCCATCAAAGCGTTTGCGGACGAGTACAAGTCGCATATAAGCACGAGCTTTGTTCTCGATACGCTGGAGTTTCTCGCCAAAGGCGGAAGATGCTCAGCCCTCGCCGCTTTCGGGGCAAATGTATTGCGCATAAAACCGTCTATTATTATGCCGGACGGCAAGCTTATCGTCGGTAAAAAATACCGTAACAACCTGGAGAAGTGCTTTGAGCAGTACATAAAGGATACACTCGTTCCGGACGCGGATTACGAGCTCGACCGGGTGTTCATAACCCACTCCGGACTTGACGACCCGGAAATAGCGGAACGGCTAAAAGCGCTGGTCCTGTCTATTGTGCCGTTTAAAGAAGTGGTCATAAATACGGCCGGCATATGTGTCGCTGCACACTGCGGCCCCAACACGCTGGGCGTACTTTTCTCAGTCAAATAATAAGTGAACTGCAGGGCGCCCGGAAGCGCCCTGCAACTTCTTCAGTATTTATGTTTCAAACAGCGAGATGAAAAAATGAATTCGGAAAACGAGTCAGCGCTTCAACGTGAAAAATTCATAAAAATGACTGAATATCCGGTGGAACGGCTCATTTGCCGATTGGCTGTTCCTACCGTAATCAGCATGATGATAACATCTATATACAACATGTCCGATACCTATTTTGTGGGCAAATTGGAAAACGTCAGCGCCACCGGTGCGGTCGGCGTGGTTTTCCCTCTCATGACCATAATACAGGCCGTCGGTTTTTTCTTTGGGCACGGCAGCGGGAACTACATGTCCAGGGAGCTTGGGAAGCACCATCTCGACACATCCAAAAGAATGGCTTCCGTGGGATTCTTTTCCTCCGTGCTGTGTTGCGCTGTGCTTGCCTGTATCGGAATGCTTTTTATAGAACCTCTTTGTCTTGTGTTGGGATCTACAAACACTATTCTTCCTTTTGCAAAGGAATATATGACGTATATTCTTATCTCAGCTCCGGTTATGGCCGGCTCACTGGTCATAAACAATCAGCTGAGGTTTCGGGGAAATGCCTTATATGCCATGTTTGGAATAACTTCAGGGGCAATCCTCAATATAATTCTTGACCCGGTGTTCATTTTTGTGCTTGATATGGGAATCAAAGGTGCCGCTGCAGCGACAGCAATAAGCCAGTGCGTAAGTCTTGTACTGCTTATTGCAGGAATGTTGAAAAGCGACGCAATCAATATTTCTCCGAGATATTTCCGGCCATCGGTTGCCGTTTATAAAGAACTTGTAAAAGGCGGCCTTCCGTCTCTCGCAAGGCAGGGACTTGGCAGCGTATCTACGGTCATGCTTAATTCCGCTGCCAAAGCCTTCAACGATCCGGCGATTGCTGCCGTCACCATCGTATCTCGCTTCATGACGGTGCTTTCATCGGCGCTTATCGGTTTCGGACAAGGCTACCAGCCCGTATGCGGGTTCAACTACGGCGCAGGACTTTACGACAGAGTCCGTAGGGCTTTCTGGTTCTGCGTAAAAAGTTCTGTCGGCTTCCTTCTTGCCCTTTCCGCGCTGGGATTTATATTTGCTCCTCAAATACTGATGCTTTTTCAAGCTGACAACCAGACAACTGTACAGATCGGAGCGGCTGCGCTGCGTTACCAGCTGCTCACGCTGCCCCTCATGTCATGGGTCACCATGTGCAATATGACACTTCAGACCGTGGGAAAAACGTCGAGCGCTACGGTTATCGCCATGTCCCGCCAGGGAATAATGTTTATCCCATGCATCATAATTCTCCCGGCAGTTTTTGATTTGAACGGTCTTATAGCCTCGCAGCCGGTTGCCGACCTTCTTTCCCTTGCGATTTCCATACCTGTGATGATTGCTTTTCTGCGGGAACTCTCGCGCAGGCAGACATCTCCCAGCACTGAAACAGCGTGACCACAGAATTACACGTTAAATGACCTGTAGATAAAAAGCGGCTCAAGCCGCGGAACGGAGTTGCAAAATGAACGTTATCGTCGCTCAGTCCGGAGGCCCCACTGCGGCAATCAACGCAACGCTTGCCGGAGTATTTACGGAAGCGCTTTCCCAGGAACACATCGACAAAGTGTACGGAGCAAGGTTCGGTATAAAAGGGGTATTTGAGGAAGATTTTGTGGATCTTTCAAACGTGCTCAAGACCGGAGAGGATATTCGCATCCTTTGCGCTACCCCATCCGCCGCGCTCGGATCCTGCCGTTTTCGTCTGCCGGATTACAGCGAAAATCCCTTGATCTACGAAGATATCCGTGACGTTTTTGCAAAATATAACATAGGCGCATTTTTCTACATAGGCGGCAACGATTCAATGGACACCGTTTCAAAACTCAGCCGGTATTTTTCCCTTATAGGCAGCGACGTCCGCATTATCGGCATACCTAAAACAATAGACAATGATTTGGCAGGGACCGACCACACGCCGGGATTCGGATCGGCCGCTAAATTTGTAAATGTGTCTGTGGGGGAAATAGCCAGGGACACTTCCGTATACAACACAAAATCTGTTGTGATTGTTGAAATAATGGGCAGACACGCCGGCTGGCTCACCGCTTCAACCTGTATTCTTCAAAGCGTGTACGGTGCTCCTCAACTGATTTACCTTCCCGAATCCCCTTTTGACATCGAAGTGTTTTTAAATGATGTGAATGAACAGCTTAAGCATGAAAACTCAGTGATTGTGGCTGTATCGGAGGGCGTCGAATGCGCTGCCCCCGAGTATGTGGACGGCGGGTTCACCCCGGAAACTGTAGATGCATTCGGTCATAAGTACGTTTCCGGCATCGGCAAGTTTTTGGAAAAAACGGTAAAGGCAAAAATAGGTTGCAAGGTCCGCAGCGTAGAACTGAACGTTTCGCAGCGCTGCGCCTCCCATATAGCTTCAAAAACCGACATAGACGAATCGCTCAGTATCGGCGCAGCCGCGGTCCGTGCCGCAATGGCCGGGCAGACCGGCGTTATGATGGCCTTTGTCCGTAAAGGTGATTCGCCTTACATTGTTGATATCGGTTTTGTTGACATACAGGGGATCGCGAATGTGGAAAAAAAGGTTCCCTCTGATTGGATTGTTCACGGCAACTGTGTTAAGTCTTCTGCGACGGCCTATTTCTCCCCTCTTATCCGCGGTGAGGCCGAGAATTTTTATGAGAACGGACTTCCGAAGTACATCATCATATAAATTCCACATGCTTCCCCCGTATCCTTCGATTTCTGTGCTCTGCCAGCAAATTTACTGTTGACATCGGCTTCGCGTTGTGATAAGATTATCTGGCGTTTAAAGGTGATGGAGAGTTGTCCGAGTTGGTCTAAGGAGCACGATTGGAAATCGTGTAAACTGCAAAACGGTTTCGAGGGTTCGAATCCCTCACTCTCCGCCAAAGAATAACCGTCATTCTGATACAACAGAATGACGGTTATTTTATACCCAAAATCAGTATTTAGAGAACTTTTCGAGTGGAAAATTCCTTGTTTTTTCCTTTACATCTATTTCAAATCGTTAAAAGACAAGTAATCG
>CASDVX010000070.1 GCA_949284545.1 uncultured Eubacteriales bacterium | reverse complement strand
CAGGGCGCAGGGCAAGCCCGTCCGTGTCTTTTTGAAAAGGCAAGCCGGATTCGGTTTGAACCGGTAAACGCTTGCATACGCCCGAACCGCACAGCCGAAAGAACGGCGCGGCAGGGTGCACGGGCGGGGAAAATGTCCCGGCATGGAAAAGTGTTCCCGCATTGAAAAACGTTCCCGCTGCGGGAAACAAGAGCCTGCGGAACGCACCTCCGGGGCGGGGCAAAATCCCGCGAAGTCCGCCGCCGGGCTCAGGAGGCAAGCAAAAGGGCCGTGACCGTGGATATTAAAACGAAACGGCAGCGGAATAAGCCGCCGGGCTCAGGGCAAAAAAAGTCCCGCGAAGTCCGCCGCCGGGGGCGCGTCCGGCGGGGTACGCGCGGGCGCAGCGGCAGACCGCCGAAAATCGGGGATAAGCTTTCCCCTCCTCCGCCACGCGCCGGGTGGGGAAAACGTGTCCGCGACCTTCCCCCGCACATGGTATGCAACAAAAAAGACGGGTCATCTCCCAGCGTATGACCCGTCTTTTTTCTACTTGATTTCCTGTTCCAAATGATTGAAAACATCTGATGTGAAAAACTCGACAACCGTAATATCCAAACCGTCGCACAGCTTCTTAATGGTTGCTATTGTCGTGCTGTTGTTCCGACCGCTCACAATGTTGTTTATCGTAGACTGCGTGACGCCGCTCATGGTACTCAGCTTATTTATTGTGATGTTCCGCTCGGAACATAATTCCAAAATGCGTTCCTTTACCGCTTCTCCAATATTCATAGAACAGCTCCGATTTCATTCTATGAGCTTAGTTTAACCATTTTGAGTTGATAAGATTACCTCATTTGAGTTGAATTGAGACTTGAATAATTTTATAATTAACTCAATATAGTTAATCGGAGGAAGCGTTATGAAAGTTGCGGTCATCGGCTCAAGAAATTTAACGGTAGAAGATTTGGGAAAATATCTGCCCGAAGGAACCACGGAGATCGTGTCCGGCGGGGCTAAGGGCGTGGACACCTGTGCAAGAAAGTATGCGTGTGAAAATGAGCTGAAGCTCACCGAGTTCCCGCCGGAATATAGCCGATACGGCAGAGTAGCGCCCCTCAGGCGGAATTTGCAGATCATCGACTACGCCGACTGCGTGCTGGCGTTTTGGGACGGGCAATCGAGAGGGACGAAATTCGTCATCGAGCACTGCAGGGCGCAGGGCAAGCCCGTCCGTGTCTTTTTGAAAAGGCAAGCCGGATTCGGTTTGAACCGGTAAACGCTTGCATACGCCCGAACCGCACAGCGGAAAGAACGGCGCGGCAGGGTGCACGGGCGGGGAAAACGTCCCGGCATGGAAAAGTGTTCCCCCATGGAAAAGCGTTCCCGCATTGAAAAACGTTCCGGCTGCGGGAAACAAGAGCCTGCGGAACGCGCCGCCGGGCTCAGGAGGCAAGCAAAAGGGCCGTGACCGTGGAGATTAAAACGAAACGGCAGCGGAATACGCCGATGGAATTCCATGCAGCTTCATAAAAAGATGGCCCCTGCAAAAACAGAGACCATCTCCAACTGAATATTCTTTTGTTTTTCACTGTCTACTTGACAGGAGGCACCTAAGTGCGTTCCCGGGCGGGCCTTTCCCGCCGCTTTGTTCACAGGTTTTTTTCGCACACCCCGGCCAAGGGACATTCCCCGCAGCGGGGCGACCGGGCGGTACAGCAGTCGCGCCCGAAATTTACTATCCGATGGCAGAAATCCGAAGATTCCGAGGGGTCCAGCAGATCCCTCAGCTCCGTTTCTATCTTCGCCGGGTCCTTGGACGAGGTCAGCCCCATACGGTTGGACAGACGTATGCAGTGAGTATCCACCACCACCGCCGACGGCATTTTGTACACGTCCCCGGCGATAAGATTAGCAGTCTTTCTCCCCACGCCCGGCAGGCGCGTCAGCTCCTCTATGGTTTCCGGCACCCTGCCGTGAAACTCGTCCCTGAGCATTATGCACATGGCCTTTATGTCCCGCGCCTTGGTCTTGTAAAGCCCGCAGCTTTTTATGTATTCCCCTATCTCTTCCTCGGAAGCGTCCGCCATGCTCCCGAGGGTGGGGAAGGCCTCAAACAGCGCCGGGGTGACCATGTTCACCCGCTTATCCGTACACTGGGCGGAAAGCCGCACCGCAATGAGCAGCTGCCACGGCTCCTCGGACGCAAGCGCGCACTGCGCCTGCGGGTATACCCTTTTAAGCGCCTCTGTTATCGCCGCCGCCCTTTCCTTTTTAGTCATCTCAGGCTTCTCCCGTTCCCCCGGCCCTGCCCGCCGGGTCTCTTTATTTATATTCCTTTATGAGCGCCTCAAACGCCGGAAGCGCCGCGCGTATTTTTTCCGTCTCCACGCAGTAGGCTATCCTCACATATCCCGGACGGCCGAAATCGTCCGACGGCACCAGCAGCAGCTCGTATTTCTTCGCCCTCTCGCAGAACGCCGCCGCGTCCGGCTCGGGGGTCTTCATGAACAGGTAAAACGCCCCGTCGGGATATACGCAGGAATACCCCATGCGTGTCAGTTCCCCGTAAAGCAGGTCCCTGTTCCTGCGGTACACCGACGTATCCGACACGGCGCCCAGGCATTTTGCCGTGACCCGCTGGAAAAGGCTGGGTGCGCAGACGTAGCCCAGCGCCCGTCCCGCGCCGCATACCGCCGCGTAGGCGTCGGCAAAATCCTTCATCTTCGGCGACACCGCCACGTAGCCTATCCTTTCTCCCGGCAGGGACATGGACTTGCTGAAGGAATAGCATACAAAGGTGTCGTCGTACTCGTTGGGTATGTAGGGCACCACGGTCTCCTTATCGTACACCAGCTCCCTGTACGGCTCGTCGGAAATGATGAACACCGGCCTGCCCAGCTCTGCGCTCCTGCGGCGGAGAAGCCCGCACACCCTTTTCACCGATTCTTCGTTTATCACAGCACCCGACGGATTGTTGGGCGAATTGAGTATCAGCGCCTTTGTGCGCGGGCCTATGGCCCTGTCAAGGGCCTCTATGTCCGGCTGGAAGGTGTCGGGAAGGCTGTCCACCGTCACAAGCGTCCCGCCCGCGGCCTCGGTGAACACCCTGTATTCGGGGAAAAACGGGGTGAAAACTATGAACTCGTCCCCTTCCTCGGCAAGAGCCTTTATGCATACCGACAGGCTCGCCGCCGCGCCGCAGGTCATGTATATGCAGTCGGGCGTGAGGGACGCGCCGCAGGTGCGGTTGACGTAATCCGCCACTGCCTTTCTCACCCCTGC
Organism: uncultured Eubacteriales bacterium; assembly: GCA_949284545.1. Lineage (GTDB taxonomy): Bacteria > Bacillota > Clostridia > Oscillospirales > CAJFTT01 > CASDVX01. Next base: position 8,149 of record CASDVX010000070.1, on the reverse strand, counting down.
GTCCCCCTGGGCGGAGGTATATCCGTGAAGCTCCACGCTGTCGCATTCCTTAATAAGCCTCACCGCCGTCTCGTTCACGCAGTCGGGCGCCGGCACGCTGGGGTTGCCGATGCTGAAATCAAAAACCTTCCCCGGTCCTATCTCGGCCTCCCTCTTTTTGCTGTATTCGAATATTTCCCGTATCACGGAACGCTTTTTCCCCAGCTCTTCCATTTTTGCGTTGTACATTCGTATATCTCCCTTTCACACGGCAAAAGCCGCCCGATTTTTATTTTTCCGGGCGTCTCGCCCGTTTTGCTTTTACGTACCGGGACCCCGCTTATTCTGCGCGGCACGCGGGCAGCCGCGCCGCTTTCCTCCCCTGCCCGTTTTTTCGCCGCGTCGGGGACACATTATGCACGGGGATACGTCAGCCGCCTTCCGGCACGTTGTGATTACGCGGGTACGCTATCCGCCGTTTTCCCGCCTGAGCGCGCCGCCCGCCGTGTTGCCGCCGGGGTTTGCTCCGCCGGGAGGACGCTCCTCCCGGTCCGCCGGCCTCCGCACCGCCTCCGCAGGTTTTGCGCCCCGAACGCTCCGGGGATTTTTAAGCGTTATTTCCCCAGAAGGGTCATGACCTCGGAACGGGTCTTTGCGTCGCTCCTGAAGGTGCCTCTCAGGGCGCTGGTACGGGTGCTGCTCCCCGCGGCCCGCACGCCCCTCATGGTCATGCACAGGTGTTCCGCCTCTATTATCACCGCCACTCCCATGGCGTTGAATTTCTCCATTATAAAATCCGCTATCTGCCCGGTGAGCCTTTCCTGAAGCTGGGGACGCCGGGCGAAATCCTCCACTATCCTCGCTATCTTTGAAAGCCCCGCAACTCTCCCGTCCGACGGTATATACGCTACATGGGCCTTTCCCACAAAGGGGAGAAGATGATGCTCGCACATGGAGTAAAGGGGTATGTCCTTCACTATTATCATTTCCTCGTGGCCGGTGGAAAAGGTCTTTATGTGCCTCTCCGGGTCGTTTTCCAGCCCCGAGAACACCTCGGCGTACATATCCGCCACTCTTCTGGGCGTCTCCTTCAGTCCTTCCCTGTCCGGGTCCTCTCCTATGGCGAGAAGTATCTCCCTCACCGCGTTCTCTATTCTTTTTTTATCTATCATACGGCGCTCTCCCGCTCCTCATTTTGAAATAATATAGCATAAGGTATTCATATCCGAAACGGAAAAGTAACTGTCCAGAGAATAATCCGTACCGTTAAGCCTGTTATATGTATCGATTATCGCTCTCAGGCGGCGGCTCCCGTTGGCTTTCAGCAGGGCAAAGCAGTCCGCCGCCGCGTCGGCGTCCGTGCCCCGCAGCTCCAGCAGGAAGGTGTCCCCGTCCTTTTCCTTCGCCAGCTCAAGCCCTCTCACCACGGCCTCCTCCGGGTCGGACCCGTCGCACATAAGGCCGTAGTAAACGTAATAGGACGCTTTGTCGGAATCAAACGCCGGCAGGCCCTCCTTCAGGTCTTCCGAAACAAAATGGTTTGCCATGTCCGCGCCGGTCATGCCGAAATAGCTGTGCCGCACGCCGTATTCCCCGGCGTCGTCCCAGGTCGCGTCCACGAGATACCATTCTCCCCCCAGCTTTACCCCGTTCCATTTATGGTTTTCCGTAACGCTGCCGTTGTCCGCCGTTCCGGTTATCCCGATAGCGGGTATGCCCGCCATGTGGCAGAGAAACTGAAAGGCTTCCGAATAGCATTCGCACACGCCTTCCCCGTTTATGAGCGCTCCGTAAACGGTGTACGCCTGATAGTCCTCTGGACTCGACAGTGACGGCGGGGCCTTGTATACCACGTTTTCTCCCAGCCAGTCGTGGAAAAAAAGCGCGGCCTCAAAGTCCGTGGCGTCGGCGGGAAGCCGAGACAGTATGTCTCTCGCCGCATCCTCCGTCTCGTCCTGCATGGAGAGTATCTTTTCCCTGTCATACATGAACGTAAATTCTACCTTTGTCACCTTCCCTCCCACGGTGGAGTAGGTGTACCTGTTTCCCCACCAGAAAACCTCCGGATGATCCAGCAGAAACAGCTCAATGACCTTTTTCAGCGTGTCCGTATTCGTGGGCGACAATGTAAAGGAAGCGGTCTCGCTCACCGTCGACGCCGCGTAGGCGACGGCGTCATATATCTTCCTTTCGGCCGTGTTCAGCGTGCTCCGCCAATAATACTCGGAGAGGGTTATGGGGGAATCCCTGTCTATGATTTCCCAGTTTCCGTCGGCCCCCGGCTCAAATCCCGAGGACGTACCGCCGGAAGACGCATCGTCGGAGGATACGCCACCTGAGGACGCACCGCCCGAGGATGTCCCGCCGGAAGTCGCGTCACCGGAGGATGTCCCGTCCGAGGAAGTACCGCCGGAAGTCGCACCGTCCGAGGACGCATCGCCGGAGGAGGTATCGCTCTCGCCGCTCTCATAGCTGCCCACGTCCTGTCCCGGGCCGGACGAGGCGCCGCCTTCCTCCCCGATGATGCCGCAGGAAGTAAATGCAAGGCATATTGCAAGCGCGGCGGCCGCCAGCCGCGCGCATATCAGTCTGATTTTCAAAGGAATACCCCCTTCAAAGGCTTCCCCGCCGCGCCGGAAACTGCCGTGCACGTCCGTGTCACGCTTCTTCGCAGGCGGCTTGCTCCGTCCGTTTACCTGTGCGGGCGAACCTTTTCCCGTCCCTTCGGCGTTTGACCTCGGACGCGCTTCGGCGGCGGGCGGTCTGCTCCGCCCTTCCCCGTGTTTGTCTCTCCCGGGTCGTTCCCGCTTTCCGCGGGCGCGCGTCCTTATTTTAACGGACACGCTTTCTTTCAATATGATATACTCCCCCGGCCGGCAAGTCAACACCCGGGGCGCAACCTTCACGTTTTTTTATCCCTTTCTTAAAATTTCCCCGCAGGCGCGGCCCGGGGACATTTTTGGTACCCGTCCGGGGTTATACTTTGACCGTAAGAAACAATTTGACCGGGCGATGCCTGAAAAAAGAGCGCGGCTCCCCGCCGCGCCGGAAAGGACGGTTTTTATGGACTTTATCACCGGAAGCGCAAACTGCTTCATATGCTGCGCAGGACTTCTGATAATTCTCGCCGGGTACGTTGCGGACGTGGTCCGCGGCCGTCCCGGGGAAAAATGACGGCGGCCGGCGATGGAAAAACGGCAGTCGACGTGAAAGCGGCAGTCGACGGGAAAGCGACGGCGGCCGGCGGTGGAAAAACGGCAGTCGGCGGGAAAGCGGCGGCCGGCAGTAAAGCGGACCGCGTTTTTTTACTTTTTCGCAGAGCTTCCCGCGCGGGCGGCACGTCACAGCCCCGTCAGCAGGGTCCTCAGCCCGATGACTATAAGTATGAACCCTCCCGCCAGCTCCGCGGCCGCCTTGTATCTGCCTCCGAAAATGCTGCCGATTTTCACTCCCGCCGCGGCTATCACGAATGTAACTCCGGCTATTATCCCCGCCGCGAGAAACGGGTTCACCCCGTCCTCGAATGCGAAGGTGACGCCCACGGCGAAGGCGTCGATGCTGGTGGCTATCGCCATGGTGGCCATGGGTATTATCCTGAGGGAGCCGTCCGTCCCTTCTTCCGGTTCCTTTCCCCGGGCGGACTGTATGCCCTCTCTCACCATGTTCCCGCCTATGAAAAGCAGCAGAACGAAGGCTATCCAGTGGTCGAAGGAATCCACATACGCCGCCACCGTGGCCCCCATAAGGTACCCGAGAAGGGGCATCATACCCTGGAACCCGCCGAACCACGCGCCCACCGCGGCGGCTCTTGGAAGGGTCGCCCTGTCCATGGCGAGCCCCTTGCACACCGACACGGCGAACGCGTCCATGGCAAGGCCCACCGCCAGCGCGAATATCTCGTAAAGCTGCAAAACAAACACCTCTCCGCTGTGATTTTTTCCGTGCGGCGGCGCGTTGACCCGCGCGATGTCCCCGCGCGCCGTCCCGTGTTGTCCCCGCGCGATGCCCCCGCGTGATTTTTTCGCGAAGGTCTCCGCCGGGTCGCAGATCCGTTTCCTCAAAACGCCGCTCCGAGCTTCCCCCGGCGCGGTAATCCCCGGGCGGGAACGGAACATGTTTCCCGGCCGCTTTTCCCCGCCGGACTTTCCCGGTCTTCCCCGTCCGCGTTTTTTACGCACCGCCCGCGTTTTTTGCGCACCGCCCGCCTCCCCTGCGCACCGCAAACGGTATAACCCCGTAAATATACTACCTTTTTTCTTTAAGGTCAATAGCTTTTCCGCGTCCGCTTTTTCCCGCACACTCTGCCAGCCGCTTTTCCGCCGGCCGCCTTTCCCCGCCGCCGGGACGTGTCCGCTTTCCCCTTCCGTCTTCCGGCGTTTTCCGTTTTTCCGCCGGCGTTCTCCAAAAACGGACAAAAGACGCGGCTGAAAACCCAACCGGTTTTGTCAAAACGACGAAAAACAAAATATTTGCCGCCGCCGGGCTTTTCCACTTGAAATTTTTCTCCCGGGATGTCATAATGTATACTGGTAATGCCCGCTGCGCGGATATTTGCGCCGGGGCGGGATTTTTGCACGGATGCGTTTTTTCGATGTGCCGCCGTGGGGTTCCCCCCGATGCTTCCCGGGATTTTGCCCCGGTGTTTTCCGATTTTGTCCGCGGGAAGCCATTTCCCCGGAGAGGCCGCTCTTTTTTTGCGCCCTCCGGTCATGAAAGGATATGCTGTAAATGCCTGAAAATTGCGCCGTCATCCTCGCCGCCGGCGAGGGTAAAAGGATGCGTTCCTCAAAGGCCAAGGTCCTGCAGGAAGTTCTTTTCAAGCCTATGCTGGACTGGGTCATCGATTCCGTAAAAGCCGCCGGGATAGAGAATATATGCGTGGTCACCGGGCACCTGCGGGAGCAGGTGGAGTCTCATCTCGGCCCGGACATAGCCGCGGTGGTGCAGGAAAAGCGGCTGGGAACCGGCCACGCGGTGATGCAGGCCGCCGATTGGCTCAGGAACTACGCGGGCGGCAACTGCCTGGTTCTCTGCGGAGACGCACCTCTGTTTTCCGCGGCCACCATACGGGCTTCGGGCGAAGTCCATTGCAATAACCGGCTTTCCGCCACCGTGATAACCGCGTTCACCTCCAACCCCTCGGGCTACGGCCGCATAATACGGGACGGCAGCGGCCTTATCCGCGAGATAGTGGAGGAGCGGGACGCGGACGAGGCCACCAGAGCGGTGGGCGAAGTCAACGGCGGCGCGTACTGGTTCGACGTGGACCTTCTTCTTCCCGCCCTTTCCTCACTGAAAAACGAGAACAGTCAGGGAGAATATTACCTTACCGACGTGCCGGGCTTCTTTGCCAAAAGCGGCAGGAAGGTGGGCGCGTACGTCGCCCCCTTTGAGGAGATAAGCGGCGCAAACGACCGCTGGCAGCTCTGCCGGCTCAACGATATCGCAAGGCTCAACGTGATAAGAAAGCACATGAACGCCGGCGTCTCGATCCCGTTTACCGACGGGGTGGTGATAGGGCCGGACGCGGAGATATCCCCCGACGCGGTCATTCTCCCGGGCACGGAGATCAAGGGAAAATGCCGGATAGGCGAGGGCAGCGTGATAGGCCCCAATTCCCTGGTATGCGATTCCGAGATAGGCGCGGGATGCACGTTTAATTCCAGCCAGATATATTCCTCGGCACTGGGCGACGGAGTGACCGTAGGGCCTTTCGTCCACATCCGTCCGGGCACCCGGCTCATGGACGGGGTCCATGTGGGGGATTTTGTGGAGATAAAGAATTCCTCCGTGGGCGAGGGAACGAAGCTGCCGCATCTGAGCTACATAGGCGACAGCGACGTGGGCAGCGGCGTAAACTGCGGCTGCGGCACGGTGACCGCCAATTACGACGGTAAGAACAAATCCAGAACGAGCATAGGGGACGGCTCCTTCATAGGCTGCCACACCTGTCTCGTGGCTCCGGTAAGTCTCGGGGAAAACGCATTCACCGCCGCCGGCAGCGTGGTGACGAAGGACGTGCCGGACGGGGCTTTGGCCATAGGCCGCGGAAAGCTTGAGATAAAGGAAAACTGGACGCCTCCCAAAGACAGGGGCTGAACGGACGAGACGGCAAGTGGGATTATAAAAACGAAAGGATCGGTCATTTATGAATTTTCACGGCAAGGACATTAAAATTTTCAGCGCGAATTCGAATCTCCCCGTAGCCAAGCAGATAGCCTCGCGGCTGGGGCTCCCTCTGGGCAATTCGGAGGTAAAGACCTTTTCCGACGGAGAGATCTCCGTGTCCATAAACGAGTCGGTCCGCGGGTCGGACGTTTTCGTGATACAGTCCACCAGCAACCCGGTGAACAATAACCTTATGGAGCTTCTCATAATGATAGACGCCTTCAAGCGCGCCTCCGCCGGCCGTATCAACGCCGTTATCCCCTATTTCGGCTACGCGCGGCAGGACAGAAAGGCCAAGGCAAGGGACCCCATTTCGGCTAAGCTGGTGGCCGACCTTATCTCCGCGGCGGGGGCCGACAGGGTCCTGACCATGGACCTTCACGCGGCTCAGATACAGGGATTTTTCAATATACCCGTGGACCATCTGCTGGGCGTTCCGATCCTCGCCCCGCATTTTGCCCAGAAATTCAAGGGCTGCAAGGAAAATCTCGTGGTTGTGTCCCCCGACCTGGGTTCGGTGACCCGGGCCCGCAACTTCGCCGCCAGGGTGGACGCGCCTCTCGCCATAGTCGACAAGCGCCGCGCGAAGGCCAACGTTTCCGAGGTCATGAACATAATCGGCTCGGTTGAGGGCAAAACGGTCATCCTTGTGGACGACATGGTGGACACAGCCGGTACCCTCTGCAACGCGGCAAGGGCCATCATCGAAATAGGCGGCGCCACCGAGGTATACGCCTGCGCCACTCACGGGGTGCTGTCCGGTCCCGCGATCGAGCGTATAGACGCTTCTCCCATAAAGGAGCTGGTTCTGCTGGACACCATACAGCTCACGGAGGCCCAGAAGAGCCCCAAGATAGTGCAGCTTCCCGTTGCCCCCGTATTTTCGGAAGCTATTGAGCGCATTTACGAGGCAAAGCCCGTGTCCACGATTTTCTCCTGATCTTTTCAATACGTTTGCGGCGGAAAAATTCCGCCGCTTTTTTATTTTCCCTCTGTCATGCTCACTTTGGCAAAACGCTTCCCCGCCGCGCCTTGTGAAAAACGCGCCCGGCCTGTTTTGCCCCGGCCCATCTCCGGCAAAACGGGCGGGACGAACAAAGGGCCCGGCGGTTCACGGCAGAAAAACGGGCAGGGGCGGCGACCGGACACGGGCGGAATAAAGAAATCCCGGGGGCGGGCGCGGCGGCGCGGACGGCGGGAGCGCAAAGAATAGGGGAATTCCCGGCGGGACAGGGTGCGGACATAATAAGAGAAAGGCCGCAGGGCGGGCAGGGACGGCAGGCGTGGACAGAATAAGAGAAAGCGCGGCGGCGCGGACGGCAGGAGCGCAAAGAATAGGGGAATTCCCGGCCGGGGCGGGCGGGGACGGGACAGAAGTTGTGGCGGCAAAACGGGGCGGGATGAAAAACCCCGGCGACGGGGATGACAGGGAGAGACAAACATTCTCCGTCCGGGCGGCGGGAAGGGACACGGCAGGGACTGCGTTTTTATCCCCGCCTCCCCGTCTTTTTCCCCCATCTTTTCCCCCGTCTTTCTTCCCCGTCTTCATTCTCCGCCATCCATCATTCTCCGGCCTCCCCCGGCAGGGACTGCATCCGGACGCTTTGCCCCTCGGACAGAGCATTTCCCCGGCGGCTCTTTCGTTACGCGCGGCATTCCTTTTTCATACACGCCCCCGGCGTTGGCCGCTGTTGCCACCTCAGGCCGAGGGCGGGCGCGGACGGCGGGAGCGCAAAGAATAGGGGAATTCCCGGCGGGGGCGGGCGCGGACAAGGGCGCGCACAGGGACGGCAGGTGCGTACAGAATAGGGGAATTCCCGGCGGGACAGGGTGCGGACATAATAAGAGAAAGCCCGGCGGCGCGGGCGGGGACGACAGGCGAAAGTTGTGGCGGCAAAACGGGGCGGGATGAAAAACCCCGGCGACGGGGATGACAGGGAGAGACAAACATTCTCCGTCCGGGCGGCGGGCGTGGACAAAATAAGAGAAAGGCCGGCGGGGC
>CASDVX010000069.1 GCA_949284545.1 uncultured Eubacteriales bacterium | reverse complement strand
CGTATGCTTTTGCAGCGGCATTTTTGGGATTGTGGATTTTGTTAGTTATCTGGGGAACGATCAAAAAAACAAAAAATCTTGAAAGAAAAAGCGCAAAAGCAGCTTTACGCTTTGGTATAAGCGGTGTGCTTATAGGTTTCTGGGCATGGTTTTTTTATTTATGTTAATCTGTATTCGATTTCTTTGGCATACTACGAATACAGCCATGACTTGACAGAAGAAAAAATCGGTGTAATCAAGAGCGTAGAACAAGAAGGCAAAGACCGAATACGTTTCATCATAGACGATACGGAATATACAATGGTTGACAGCAGCACTAACCCGTTTGTTGTTATTGGTTGGGACGTTGATGAAGGTGATACCGTCAAAATTAAATATGGGGCAAGCTCAAAGTATATTTTTGATATATGCAAAGCAAATACGGATTCCTGACAAATCATACCGCCGAGCCGGTGCACTTTAAGGCAGTTAACGGACATTGTTCCGGTCTCCCCGGGGTGTGAAAGCTGTTGCTTGGAAATTTGTGATTTCATTAGCCGTGCGCTCATTACAGAAATTTCCATTTGTGCATTGCTGAAAAGAAACGCCGACAAATTGTGACCTTTTTTCTCCGTGCAATCAGGTAAAATATGTTAAACAATGCCGCGGCAGGGAGAAAAAAGTAAAAAATACTGTCTGCCTGACCGATTATTCGGGGAAGTTGAAAATTCAGGCGAAACTGTGCGTATGCACACTGGTACACGCAAAACGGAGCGCCGGACGTGAAACGGATTTTACTTACGCCGGACGCTTTGAACGGCAGCGGCACCGGAATATGCGTGTCTTCGCCGGGGAGGCGTTGTCAGACGGTGTGGTCAAGGAACAAAAATGCGCGGGGAAAGCATACTTCGGGGCGGGCGGTCCGGAGCCGCCCAGGCGCTGCGGACTTGGAAAATGCAGCGGTCTTCATCCCGGCTGGACTACCGAGGACCGGGGGCGGCGCTGATGAATGATGAGGCGCGCTACCGCCGTTATCTCAGCGGTGACGATCGGGGTATAGATGAATTGGTGGAAAAGTACGGGAGTACGCTCACCCTGTACATAAACGGATATCTGCACGACATCCACGAAGCGGAAGATCTTATGATCGAGACGTTTGCCTATCTGTTCAGCAAAAGGCCATGCATACGCGACGGGGGATTCAGGGCATATCTGTATAAGGCTGCGCGACACATGGCTCTGAGACACAAACAAATGTCCAGACCCTGTTTCAGCCTTGAGGATTTGGCGGAAGAACCGGAAAGCGAGATGTTAGTGGAAGAAGTAGTTAAAAACAGTGAACTTAACCGTATTCTTCGCTTTTGCATGGAGCAACTGGTCCCTGATTACCGAGAAGCGTTATATCTTGTCTATTTTGAGGGGATGCGTCATTCCGAAGCCGCAAGCGTCATGGGCAAGACAGAAAAGCAGATAGCAGATCTGATATATCGCGGTAAAAATTCCCTCAGGCGAAGATTAGAAAGAGAAGGGGTTACAAATGCTGAATAATGAGGAGCGCGCCGCCGCGGTCAAACGAAGCGTCGCCGAAAAGGAGACGCATAAAAGGTTTCACCGCAGACGTGCGGCGGCGGTATGCTCCCCGCTGGCAAGTATTGCTTTCATAACCGTCTCTTCGGCAATGCCGTAAATTGTCATGAATTTGGAATGCGACGGCTATGCGGGCCGCGAAGCGCCGCCTGCGGCAGCCGTAAGGGGTGTCGCTGTAGGTTGCGCTTTAACAGGACCTGCCGCGGCTGCCCTCGGCATCTTTGCCGGTGTGATGTTTTGCTGCGCGTGTTCGGTTCGACGTGAAAAAATTGTCCGGTTAAAGAAGGATAAAGCTGCTTTCGCAGCCACCGGAATCCGCGTGACTTTTTTAAAATATATCGACCGCTTTCGCGCGGTCTTTTTTATTGAAAATTTTTAGTGGTGCGTACTTTTTGGATTTTTTGTACCTAAGCATATGAGACGGCTTTTACGCGGCTCGTTTGGGAGGGCTTCCGGAAATGTATGATACGGCTACTCGTGTTGAGCTTGTTAAAAAACGCGTACGCGAGCTGAACGGCGCGTGCGTGCGGCGGAATATCACCGGAACGAAAATACGTATAGGTGTGTATATCGGCGGAACAGACAATAAATATGCCTTCATAAATAGCGGGAGACACGGTTGCGTCGATGTGCGAGGAGTGCACGGGCGAAGTCGCCGAAAGCGCCGGCACGGGAAAAATCTCCGGTAAAGACGGGGATAAAAGTAAAATCGGCGCTTTTTCTTCCTTTGAGACGGTATAAGAAAAAAGTCAGATACAATGCGCGACACCGGAATAACGCCGGGAGTATGTTCTCAAACAGGGCTGTCCAGCATATCCTTTGAAAACGGAACGTACCGTGTACAGTAGATAATACGTTTCGATTTTGATACGGGTGAAATGTGATGCATAGATCAAATAAACTGCTTAACGTGCCGCTTATCAGGCCGTCCATGCCTCCGCTGGAGGAATACGTAGGCGAAATATCCTCAGTTTGGGATACGCGTATGCTGACAAACGCCGCGCCCAAGCACCGTAAACTCGAAGACAAACTAAAAACATACCTGGAAGCAGACAGACTCAAACTTTTTGTAAACGGTCACAGTGCGCTGGAAAGCCTCATTCGGGCGTTCGGACTAACAGGAGAAGTCATCACCACGCCTTTCACGTTTGCATCCACAACGCACGCTATCGTGAACTGCGGACTGAGACCGGTGTTTTGCGATATAAGGAGCGACAATTTTACAATGGATGTCGCATGTATAGAACCGCTGATCACGGAAAAAACGTCCGCAATCATCCCCGTTCACGTGTACGGGACGGCGTGCGATGTTGACGGAATCGGGAAGATAGCGTCAAAGCACGGGCTGAAGGTGATATACGACGCTGCTCATGCGTTCGGGGTAAGGGTGCGGGGCAGAGGCATAGCCGCGTATGGGGATGCTTCCATGTTCAGTTTCCACGCTACAAAGCTTTATCACACCGTAGAGGGAGGGGCCGCGGCGTTTAAGGAGGAAGAGATGGACGTCAGATTGTCGGCTCTGCGGGATTTCGGAATGACCGGCCCCGAAAGGGTGGAGTACGTTTCCGGGAACGGGAAAATGGACGAATTTCGAGCCGCCATGGGACTGTGCAATCTTCGTCATATCGGGGAAACCATACAGAAGCGAAAACACGCCTGCGAAAGGTACGATCGGCAGCTGTCCGGAATTAACGGGATAAGGACCTTGCCTGCGCAACCGGGGGTTCAAAAAAACTATTCATACTATCCCATACTGCTCAACGGGTACGAGCTTTCCAGAGATGAACTCCGTGCGGAGCTTGCACGGAGGGGAATCACTACTCGCAGGTATTTTTATCCGCCGACGTGCGATTTCCCCTGCTACAGACGCGAATACGGCGCCGCCGCAGTTCCCGTGGCTCGCTATATATCCGATAATGTTCTGTGCCTGCCGCTGTACACGGAAATAAGCGACGAAGAGGTAGATTACGTGTGCGCAGCTTTGCGGCGGCTGTGATCATATGGCGAAAGAGGTCTTGAAAAATGAAAGGAATCATTCTCGCGGGCGGAAAAGGGACACGGCTGTATCCGAGCACAAAAGTGATCTCGAAACAGCTGCTTGCCATTTATGATAAGCCGCTTATATATTACCCGCTTTCGACGCTCATGCTCGCCGGAATAAGGGACGTCCTCATAATATCAACGCGGGAGGACACGCCCAATTTTGAACGGCTTTTGGGGGACGGGTCGCATGTGGGGATGAATATTTGCTATGCCGTACAGAAGGTCCCGCGCGGCCTGGCAGACGCGTTCATCATAGGTGAAAGCTTTATAGGGAATGACAACGTATGCCTGATATTGGGCGACAACTTTTTTTACGGCACGGATATAACGCTGGTCCTCAGCAGGGCTGCAGGCCGCCGAAGAGGGGCGACGATTTTCGGATATCCCGTAAAGAATCCCCAAGATTTCGGCGTGCTGGAACTCGGCAGGGACGGGAAAGTGCTTTCAATTGAGGAAAAACCATCGAATCCCAAATCAAATTACGCGGTCCCGGGACTTTATTTTTACGATAATCGCGTATCTGATATAGCGAAAGAAGTGAAACCGTCCCGCCGGGGCGAAATCGAGATCACCTCCGTAAACAACGCATATCTGAAGCTGGGAGAGCTTCATGTGGAGTTGTTCGGGCGGGGGATAACATGGTTGGACACAGGTTCGCCCAGTGCGCTGTTGAAAGCGTCCACATTTGTTGAAACCGTACAGGCGAATACAGGATACTACATAGCCTGCATTGAGGAGATCGCGTGGCGACGGGGGTTTATAACAAAGGAGCAGATGACCGCTATAGGCGAATCACTGAAAATGACGGAATACGGACAGTATCTGATGTCATACGGAAGAGAGTGTGTATATGAATAAGCTACTGGTAACCGGAGGAGCCGGGTTCATAGGTTCAAATTTCATATATTATGAGCTCAGGCATCGTCCCGCGGACAGCATACTTTGTCTGGACAGCCTTACATACGCCGGCAACATAAACACGTTAAAGCCGGCACTGAAAAACGGCGGAGTAAAGTTCGTACGGGGCGACATATCGGACCGGGAAACGGTTTTCAGAGTGTTTAAGGAATACAGGCCGGATGCCGTCGTCAATTTTGCGGCAGAGAGCCACGTTGACAGGTCGATAAAAGACCCCGGGATCTTCCTCAAAACCAATATAATCGGCACGCAGACACTCATGGACGCCTGCCTTAAATACGAAACAGAGAGATTCCATCAGATTTCCACCGATGAGGTTTACGGCGACCTGCCGCTTAACAGGCCGGATCTGTCATTCAGTGAGACGACCCCGCTGCGCGCGTCAAGCCCGTATTCCGCGTCAAAAGCGTCCGCAGATATGCTTGTAGGCGCCTATTCAAGAACGTTCGGGCTCAAAGCCACGGTTTCACGCTGTTCCAACAATTACGGACCCTACCAGTTCCCGGAAAAGCTGATACCGCTGATGATATGCAAGGCGATTGTCGACGAAAAGCTGCCGGTTTACGGAAAAGGGGAAAATGTCAGGGACTGGCTGCACGTTGAAGACCACTGTTCGGCCATCGATGCGATAATTCGCCGCGGCAGAGCCGGAGAGGTATACAACGTGGGTGGGCGCAACGAGTACAGCAATCTGCAGGTTGTCAGGCTCATATTACGCGAATTGGGCAAACCCGAGTCGCTCATATCCTTTGTGGACGACCGCCCCGGACACGATCTCCGGTATGCCGTAGACCCGCAAAAAATCACAAATGAGCTCGGATGGAACCCGACGACAAAATTCATTGACGGCATACGCGGCACAGTGAACTGGTATAAGGAGCACGGGGAATGGCTGCAGGATATATTATCGGGCCGTTACGTATCGGCAAATGAAAGAGCAGGGTATCGCCCGGCAGGAGATGTCGAATATGAACTTATAGGCTGCGGGAGGTGAGAGGGATGATTGCGGAAAAGCGGGCGGTATTGCATAAAATTGACGAGATGACTGTATTCAAAAAAGACGAGGAATATATCCTGAACGCCGCCGTGGCCGGGGTAAAAGTGCGGGACACGTTTTATACGCGCCACGGCAAGAGGATACTGGATGTTATCATATCCCTTTTGTGCATTGCCATAGCCCTGCCGTTGATGGGAGCGGTTGCGGTTATAACGTTTTTTGATGTGGGAAGACCTGTGCTTTTCAGACAGACCCGCATCGGAAAGGGATGCAAACCGTTCACAATAATAAAATTCAAAAACATGACGGACGAGCGGGACGAAAACGGTCAGCTGCTCCTTGCGGAATACCGGGTAACCAGAATCGGGAAAAAAATCCGGCAGACATCCCTAGATGAGCTGCCGCAACTTTTTCTGATATTGAAAGGCGATATGAGCCTTATAGGTCCGCGGCCGTTGCTTCCGGAGTATCTTTACAGATATGACGCGCGTCAAGTCATGAGACACGCCGTGCGCCCCGGCCTTGAATGCCCTACATACCACCCGATGGACCACGCGTGGAGCTGGGAAGAGCAGTTTGAAAACGATGTGTGGTACGTGGAAAACTGCAGCCTAAAGCTGGACATACATCTGTGTTTCAGGGTGATCCAGATGGTATTTGACGGCAAAAACAACAAAAACCGGGCGGCGGCGGACAGGGGAGCCTTCCGTCAGGATATATACGGGGAGATACGATGATAAATGGGGAAATGTTTTCGAAACGCGTACTGCTCCTAAATGCGAGCCATAACGACGAACGGCTCCTGAGAGCGTTAAAAAGACTGGGCTGCTACGTTATAACCACGGGGAACAGGCCGGGGCTGCCGGGGCACCGCGAGGCTGACGAATACGCATACGGCGATTACACCGACAAGGAAGCAATGCTTGCGCTGGCGGAGGAAAAACACGTGGACGCGGTATGCCCGTGCTGCAACGATTTCGGAGTCATGACCGCGGCATATGTCTCCGAAAAAATGGGATTTTCCGGGCAGGATAATTACAATACGGCGACGATCTTGCACAATAAGGCAAAATTCAAGGAATTTGCCGCCGAACTCGGCGACATAAGCACTCCTCCGGCGGTTTCCTTCTCTGATCCGGAGGAAGCTTCCCGGTGGGCAAAACTGTCCAGACACGAGTTCCCGCTTATTGTGAAACCCGCGGACCTGAGCGCAGGAAACGGGATATGCCGCGCCGACAGTGCCGGCGAGCTGTGCGAACGCATAAAAACCGCCTTTGAAAGCTCAAGGGTCAAGCGGGTAGTGATAGAACCTTTTATAGAGGGAACTCAGCACGGCCTGTGTACTTATCTGATAAACCAGAGGGTTGCAGCGGTGTGTTCCAATAACGAACATTCCTTTATAAATCCCTACCGGGTAGAAGCGGATACCTTCCCCGCGGCGTGTACGGAAGCCGTGTGCAGTGATCTTGTGGGACAGATAGAACGCATTGCCCGGGCGTTAAATCTTTCCGACGGGATATTTCACCTTCAGTACATACTCAACGGCGGCAACGCATACATTCTCGAATGTATGCGAAGGGTGCTCGGAAACCTCTACGGAATCCCGGCAGAGGGACTGTGCGGCGGGTTCGATTGGGATTATTGGGAAGCGCGAGCAAAATGCGGATTCGGCGTAAAGGACTTTCCCGAAAAGGTTGTTCAGAACGGCTTTTGGGCGTACCGCGCGCTGATAGCCGAGGAAGACGGAGTATTTGACGGCATACGGGTTCCGCCGGACATACGCAGGTACGTTTACAGCGAAAAAAAGCTTCATGACCCGGGATATGTCATAAAAAACCACAAATCCGATCCCGTGGGGTTTCTGTTTACACGTTTCGACACATACGAGGAAATGATGTGGGTTATGATACAGAGACAATCGGAAATTAAGGTCCTGATAAAGCAGAGAGAGGAAGCCCTGAGGTGAAAACATATGGGAAGGGCGCCGGCCTGCTGTCCGCATACCTGCCGCAACAGAAGCGTTTTTACGTCCGCGGCTGCCGCGGGCGGTGAACATTGCGGCAGGCCAGAGCAGGGAACACCTAAACGTTACGGCAGGAGTGGAGAAAATGCAGAAGTTACCCATGGTTCAAAAAAAAGAAAACGGATTAACGACCTATATACCCGTGGGAGATACGGTAATAGGCAGGGACTTCGCCGTTATCGCGGGACCCTGTTCGGTTGAGTCGGAAGAACAGATCATGGAAACAGCAGTTAAGGTAAAGGACGCAGGGGCAAACATACTTCGCGGGGGCGCGTATAAGCCTAGGTCGTCGCCCTACAGCTTTCAGGGTTTGGGGAAAACGGGCCTTCAATACCTCCGGCGCGCAGGACAGGCCGTAGGGCTCCCGGTAATCACCGAGGTGCTGGACACCAGGGACGTTTACGCTGTGGCGGAATATGCGGATATTCTTCAGATAGGGTCAAGAAATATGCAGAATTTTTCTCTTTTGATGGAGGCAGGAAGAAGCGGGAAGCCCGTCCTCCTCAAGCGGGGCATGTCGAGTACCATAGAGGAATGGCTTGGCAGCGCGGAATATATCATGAAGGAAGGGAACCCCAACGTGATACTCTGCGAGCGGGGGATAAGATCCGTGGAGACGTACACGAGAAATACCTTTGACGTGAGCGCGATCGCGGCGCTGAGGGAGCTGACGCATCTCCCGGTTATCGCAGACCCGTCCCACGCCACCGGGCGCGCCGGGTTGGTCCCGTCAATGTCTCTCAGCGCTATCATGTCCGGCTGCGACGGACTGATGATAGAGGTGCATCCGTCCCCGCGCGATGCCCTGAGCGATGCCAATCAGCAGCTGACGCCGGCCGAATTTGCGGCCCTCATGTCCGACGTGCGCAAAACGCTGAAATTAAGAGAGCGGCTGAGAAACGAGCACGGAGAAGACAGCTTTATCGCCCGGGCGGAAACCGCAGGGCAATGACAAGGATCCGGGGTGGACACATGACCGAAAAAGTTACAATAGCCATGCTGGGCGCAGGACGCGGCGCGGAATTACATATGAGCGGATACAGAGGCGTGCACGGGATCGGCATACGGTATAAATGGATATTCGCGCGCAGGGAACGGCAGCTTTTGGACGCAGTGGGCCGCTATCCCTTCGAACGCATAACAACGGATTATAACGACATTCTGAACGACCCGGAAGTGGATGTCGTGGATATATGCACACCGCCGTATATGCATGCCGAGGAAGCCATACGGGCATTTGAAAACGGCAAGCACGTTATATGTGAAAAACCCCTTACCGGCTATTTCGGGAGGGCGGGCGACTCCTGCCCGGTCGGCAGCGTGTCCAAGGAAAAAATGTACCTGTCATGCCTTGCAGACATGGAACGCATTGAAAGCGCCATGAAGATTTCGGGAAAACGGCTGATGTATGCGGAAAACTTTGTTTACGCGCCTGCAATACTCAAGGCGGCGGAGATCGTAACGGCAAAAAAAAGCAGGATACTTTATATGAAAGGCGAAGAAAGTCTCAAAGGGTCAAGCTCCGCCGTGGCCGGAGAATGGTCAAAAACAGGCGGGGGAACGTTCATACGCACGGGTACGCATCCGCTTTCCGCGATGCTGTGGCTGAAGCGGCAGGAAGCGCTTGCTTCCGGAAAGGAAATAAGCGTCAAAAGCGTGGTTGCGGATATGACCTGTGTAACGGGCGGGCTCAGCGAATATGAGCACCGTCACATCGCAGCAAAACCGCAGGACGTGGAGGATACAAGCACGTGCATAGTGGAATTTTCCGACGGGACGCGCGCTGTGACGATCGCCTGTGACACGCTGCTCGGCGGCAGCAAAAACCAGGTCGAGCTCTACTGCAACGACGCGGCCATCACCTGCACACTGACCTTAAACAACATTATGAGCAGCTATATGCTTGATGAGGACGGACTCGATGACGTTTACATATCGGAGATGCTGACAAGCAAATGCGGATGGAACAACCCTTTTATAGCTGACGAGATCATACGAGGCTACACCAACGAAATGCAGGATTTTATGGAATCGGTGGCGTTTGACCGGGAACCCAAATCAGGCTTTGAGCTGGCAAAGGACACCGTAAAGGTGGTTTATGCCGCGTACCTTTCCTCAGAGCAGGGTAGGCGCATAGTTTTGGACCGGGCCGAGACCTTCCCGCGTACGGCAGTATACAGGTGAAAACGATGAGGGTGCTGGTATACGGCGTGTCCGGCGAGGTGTCCGGGGGCATAGAAAGCTTTGTGCTCGGCATGAGCGAGCATATGAGCGAGAGATGCGTGTTCGATTACGTGATAGTGGGAGAAAGATGCGTTCACGCGGACCGCATACGTGCAAAAGGCGGCAGGATATACATGGTTACCTCGTACAGGAAAAACCCGCTGAAATTTTTGCATGAATCGTGGAAGACCGCAAAGGCGGCAAGGAAAGACCACAATGTAGCCTACTTCAACCTTTTTTCCATGTGCCATACTTCCGCCGTCGCAATGTGCAGGCTATTAAACTACCGCATAGTCATGCACGCTCATAACAGCGGTATGCCGGGCAGAGGAATGCTTTACAGGCTCTTGCATGTGACGTGCAGAAAAATATTGGGTCTGATAAAATGCATAAGGCTGACAAATTCGGAAGAATCCGGCCGCTTCATGTTTGGGAAAAAATTTTCCGGACCAAGTCGCGCCGAAACGGTATATAACGGCGTAGAGGTGGAAAAATACAGGTTTTCGCAGGCCGTGCGGGACAAAAAGCGCGCGGAGATGGGGATAGGCGGAGAGTTTGCCGCAGGATTTGCAGGTCGTCTTTCCACCGAAAAAAATCCGGATTTCCTGATGGATGTTTTTTACGAAATCAGTAAGAGGAAAAACGGGGCGGTGTTTCTGGTCGTCGGGGACGGCGATTGCAGGGATGCAATGGTAAAGAAGGCAGAAAAAATGCAAATTGCCGGCAGCGTGCACTTTCTCGGCAGAAGAACGGACCTTAGCGAAATATATCAGGCGATGGACTGCCTCATACTGCCTTCGCTGTCCGAAGGACTGGGGATAGTTCTCGTTGAGGCGCAGGCGTCGGGGCTTCACTGCTTTGCTTCAGCCGGCGCGGTGCCGAAAATCGTGGGATTTTCGGATGAAATAATGCACTTCATACCGCTGAGCGATCCACCGGGGAGCTGGGCGGACAGGATACTCAAAGAATGCGCCGTTTTGCCGGAACGGACTAAGTGGAACGACGCTGCAAAAACGGGACCTTTTAATATTGAAACCGAAGCAGTGCATCTTGAAAGAATTCTCATGCAAGAGGGATGAAAAGACTGGCTGTCGGCAAAAGCGTACGGAACGTTTATACTTAAGAGGTGATAAAAAGATGGCAGTCGCTGCGACGGGCAGATTCAGGGCACTTCCCACAGCAGGTGCTCCCGGAAGAGGATACGCGCTTTTTATTGCCGTTTTGCCGGTGCTCATGATGTATAAGGTACCGGTAATAGGGATAGGCGTGTCCACGGCAATGATAATTGTAAGCTTTTTTTATGCCGCCGCAGTTATCTTTAACGGTGTACTGCGAAACTCGCGACAGTATCAAATAGCCAAAATCATGGTGCCCTTTGTCCTTTATCTCGCTTATACAGCGGTAAAAAGCGCCGAGGACCCGGTAAACATGATACAGACCATGTTGATAATCGTCCATGTGATCGCCTTTTCCACCGGGGCGGTCAATGCAGCATATCTGAAAAAGTACATAGTTGTCATTGCGGTCCTTGCCTCGCTGCTTACAATTCTGCAAACAGCCGTCCATTATGTGTTCGGCGTGCATATTCCTTGTATTGCGCCTGAGTTGTGCCTCGACAGCCTGCAATATTACCGCGGCGAGATCCTGACCGGTTACCAGGAGGTGAGCGACCTGTACCGCCCTTCCGCCTTTTTTCTTGAACCGTCCCACCTTACGCAATATTCCTTTGTTGCGCTTCTTCTCTGCCTGTTCCACGGCGAACGGCAAGTACCGGCAGCGATATTCATATCTGCGGGAATGGTGGCTACGACATCCGGCATGGGGATAATGCTTTCCGGAGGCATCTGGCTACTGTATATTGCACACGAAATACGCAGGTCCGGATTTGCCGAGAAAATAGTAAAAATCTCGGGATTGATTGTCGGGTTGGCGGTTATACTGGCAGTCCTGTTTCAGCTTGAGTTTTTCCGTTCGTCCATACTGAGGGTATTCTCACCGATAGAATACTCCGCGGACAGCTATAACGCCATTTGGGGGAGAACGCTGTACTGGGACACATATATCACGCCGATGAGCGGCCGGCAACTTGTGTTCGGACTGGGATATGCAAGTTTGCCTGACGAATACTTTACCGGATTGATGGAGCTGATTTACTGTTCCGGAATAACAGGAGTTGTGCTTTACTACGCGGCAATGCTCTCGGTCGCCGTGCGCTGCAGAGGAGTATCAAGAATAACGGCGTGCCTGCTTTGCGCGCTGATGCTCGTGGCAAACGTGACAAGTATAATATCAATGACATATTACATCGGCATATTGTTGGTCTTCGGGCTGGAACCGAGTAGACAGGAGGTCGCTGCCGGGTTCCCTGCAGGGCCTGCTTCAGAAGAAACAAATGCTCTCGGTTACGGGTACACGAAACGGACGTGGGCAGGAAAGAAGCGTGCGGACGATCTGGGCCCCTTAGGCGTTTTTCAAAACCGGATAGATACGGAGAACCGTAAGAAAGGGTTGGCCCAATGAAGGCGTCCAACAGGTTAGTGGCAAGAAACACGTTTTTTTTGTACATAATGACGGGAGCAAAATTCATTCTTCCCCTTATCATAACGGCATGTCTGACACGAAGGCTGGGACCGGATGCGTACGGCGTGATATCGTATCTTACACCGGTTATGGGATACTTTATACTTCTGTTTGATTTTGGATTTAATTTTTCCGCTACGAAAAAGATTGCTCAGAACCGCGGCGACCGTGAATTTATAGAAAAAACGGTTTCGGCGGTGTATACAGCCAAAATAATACTTGTTATTGCCGGGCTGATACTGCTGGTTCCCATGATACTTTTGGTTGACCTGCTCAGGCAGAATCCCACGCTCACGATCCTGTACTATGCGGCCACGGCGGTGCAAATATTTGTTCCGGACTTTCTGTACCGTGGATTGGAAAAGATGGAAGGTGTCACCGTACGGTACATAACAGCAAAAATAGTCACGGCGGTCTTGATTCTTATAATAGTTAGCGACGACGACAGAATTATAATGGTGCCGGTGGCGTATCTGCTGGGAACAGCTGTTTCGGCGTTTCAGACAAACCGGCACATGGTTCGCAGAATGGGATACGGGTTTTCGTTGTCGGGGGTTAGAGAAGCCGTGGCGGAGCTAAAAGAGTCTACGGTATATTTCATGTCCACTTTTGCCGGCACTGCGCTTTCAATAACCAGTACATTTGTTATGGGCATTGTAGGTATGCCTACGGTTGAAATAGCCTACTGGGGCGTGGCGTTCCAGGTGGTCCAGGCGGTACAGTCCATGTATGATCCCATAGCCACAAGCATATATCCCCATGTTGCGAAAAAGAAGGATCACAAAATTGTGCTTCAGGTAACGGTATACTTACTGCCGGCTGTTGCGGCGGGGTGTGCGGTGTTATACCGGCTGGCGGGTTTGGCGGTAAACGTGATAGCGGGAGAGGAGTATCTTGCAGCGGTACCCGTGCTGCAGCACCTGACGCCGATGCTGTTATTTTCATTTGTCGCGCAGATGCTGGGCTTCCCGCTTCTAGGAGCCATGGGGAAGGAACGTGAAACCACGCTTACTACCGTGGTGGCTGCGGCGGTTCAGATCGCGGGTCTTGCGGCGCTTGCCGTGTGCAATGTATTTTCGCTTGATAATCTTACGATACTTAGAAATGTAACGGAGTTCATATTGATGGTACTGAGGATATTATTTTCTTGCTCACTTGTCAGGCAGATACGATTTAACGAGACGGTGAAAGAAAAATAAAAACGATGAAATGTGAAAACAAACGGCTGGGTGATACTAAGATGAGTCGCAAGGTCGGCCAGGTGACGCTCTATAACTATAATTACGGTTCAGCACTGCAGTGCTTTGCAACACAGAGAGTGGTTGAACAAGCAGGATATTCATGCGTGCTTTTCAGAGAAAGCGAGAAGAACGGCGTTTGGCGAAAGATGTTCTATCTTATCAAAGCGTTGGCAAAAGCAGCTGTGCACCCTACGCATGCCAGAGGGTTTCTGTGTATGATGCAGTCCAAGCGAAAAACGGCCCTGACAGCTCTGAGAGAAAGCGATTTCAAAGGGCTGCAGCAGTTTGTCGAGGAGGATATCTTTTCGGTAAAACTTACATACACAGAGATGAAAAGGGTAGCCAGAAGCGACGAATTTGCGGCGTTTATTTCGGGAAGCGATCAAATATGGAACGGAAGCTGGTTTTTGAGAAACGACGTTTATTTTTTGAAATTTGCGCCGAAAAGCAAAAGAATAGCCTGGGCGCCCAGCTTCGGAACCGGAACCGTGGCACGCTATAACAGACGTCGGTTTGCAAGGGATATCGGGGAATACCGCTGCTTGTCGGTGCGAGAACAGTCCGGTGTGGATACGGTGGAGGAGCTTACGGGTCGTCAGGCTGTAAGGGTGATAGATCCGGTACTTCAGTTGACGGCGGATCAATGGCGCAAATACTATACAGCCAAAAACGGTATGCGCCGTTTCTCAAAGCCCTATATTTTCTGCTATTTTCTCAACGAACCCGGCGATACCGCCATAAAGCATCTAAAATCCCGCGTTGATAAGGGTATGTCCGTAGTGGCGTTCGCCAGCGATTACGAGCGGCTGAGAAAAATGAAAAATGTGACCTTTGAAGGCGGAAGCCCGTGGGACTACCTTGAGCTTCTAGACGGTGCCGACGAGGTCTGCTCCGATTCTTTCCATGCGCTGGCGTTTTCGCTGTTGTTTCATAAAGAAATGCGGATATTCCACCGTAATTATCTTTATTCATCGGACAAATCTCGGCGTATCATATCGATCCTGGATCAATCCGAGCGAATAACATCCATTCTAAAGCGGATGAATATATCGGACCGGTTTATAGACGGGGAAAAGCCTGCAGAAGAATGTGCGCCGATCGACTTTGACAACATAGATTGTGTGCTGGACAGTGAGCGGTCAGCCGCAAAAAAATTTCTTAAAGCGGCTCTGGAGGGGCAGAGGATATGAAGGCAGTACTTGCGGACATGTCGGAATGTACAGGATGCAGGGCGTGCGAACAGGCCTGCGCTTTCCGAGCGGTGTCAATGAAACCCGACGAAGAAGGCTTTTATTTTCCTTACATTGATGAGGAAAAATGCGTGGGCTGCGGAAACTGCCGGAAAGCATGCCCGGCGCAGAACCGCGTAGAATGTACGCGCCCCCTGGAAGTATGTGCGGCCTTTCACAAAGACGAACGGGTCCTGTTGGACAGTTCCAGCGGAGGCGCTTTTACCGCGCTTGCACATACGGTTTTCGGAATGAACGGAACAGTGATTGGGTGTGTGCTGGACGAAAGATTCTCTGCAAGGCAAGTGACGGTATCGGATCCGCGCCTGTTGCCTGCCTGCAGAGGTTCAAAATACGTGCAGAGCGACACATGCGATACGTATTCGGCTGTGAAGGAGATCCTGGAAATGGGGGGATATGTGCTTTATACGGGTACTCCGTGCCAGAATGCGGGACTGAAAACATACCTCGGAGATAAATATGATAATCTGCTTACCGCAGATTTTGTATGTCACGGTGTGCCAAGCCCTTCACTGTTTAAACAACATATCGGTTGGCTTGAGAGAAAAAAACGGGGGAAAGTCAGTAAATACAGATTTCGCAGTAAGTTGGTTCCCGGGGAAACAAGTCTGCGTTACTCCTTCAGCCTTTTCAAATCCGAGAAGACAATATGGGGCTCCGCTGCGCTTGATCCATATTATTCGGCTTTTTTGAAAGCTGAGACATACAGAGAATGCTGTTACCGGTGCCCGTATGCGGCCGAAATGCGCGTGAGCGACTTTACGTTTGCCGATTATTGGTCGGTGGAAAAATTTCACCCTGAACTGAAGAATATCAGTGGGGTTTCGATACTGACTTTCAATACCGCAAAGGGATTGTCGTACAAGGAACGGATTGAGTGGGAAATGATCCTCGTCCGCAGCAGAACCGAGTGGATAAAACGGGTAAATGTCAACCTGAACCGACCGGCAGAACGTCCGGCTTCACGTGATACCGTTTACAGGGAAATAACTGAAGGCGGTTACGACAGTTGGGCTGATAAATACTGTTCTACAGCGGAATGGAGAATAAGGAATGTATTTGGTAAACTCCCCCCGGAACTCCGCGCCGGTATAAGAAAGCTTATAGGTAAAATGAAATCACAGGCAGGAACAAAGTAGCGGATCTCGTCATATGAAGAAAAAGCCGAGAAAAAGGGGAAACGGAGAAAAAATGAAGAATTCGCAGTACTATGAACTGAATGTCTTTCTCATTTTGAAAGCGTTACGGCGCCGCGCGTGGGCGATTATTCTCGCGGCGCTGATTTTCGGCGGAGCGGGTTATGCGTTTTCCGAATACATGATAACGCCTGTTTATGAGGCGGAAGCGCTCATGTATGTCAGCAACCGGTCTTATTACGGCGGAGACGCATCAGGTTCCATAAGCTCCTCGGAGTTGACGGCAGCGCAGAGCCTGGCGGACACGTACGCAATCATACTGAA
The DNA here is from genome assembly GCA_949284545.1 of uncultured Eubacteriales bacterium. GTDB lineage: Bacteria > Bacillota > Clostridia > Oscillospirales > CAJFTT01 > CASDVX01. The sequence goes on along the minus strand of CASDVX010000069.1, from coordinate 37,745 downwards.
AACCAGGTCGACCCTGAATCAGGTCATTGAAAATGAAAATCTTGACTATACCTACGAGCAGCTGAAGGATATGGTGTCATCAGCCGCCGTGAACGGTACCGAAATTTTCAATGTAAAGGTTACGAGCAATGACCCGCAGGAAGCGGAGAGGATAGCAAACGGAATAGTAAAAGTGCTGCCGGGCATGGTTTCAGATATTACGGACGGGAGTTCAGTCAAAGTTGTGGATTACGCGATCGTTCCGAGTGAAAGAGTGTCTCCCGGGACTTTGAAATATCTCGTCATCGGTTTTATGCTCGGGGCGCTTTCCGCTTCTGCCTTAATCACTGTACGGGCGATGCTTGACACCGTCGTGCGCGACGAAGGATGTATCATTCGGGAATACGAGTTTCCGCTGCTTGCAGTCATTCCCGATCATTTCAAATCGATTGGGACACGGAATAACCGCAAGTGCGGCTGCTCATACGGCAAGGCGGAGGAGGACAAATGATGCGCGGGAAAGAAAAAGGCGGCGCAAAAGGCGGCAAAACCCGCAAATCAGAGCTGAAGCACATCGCAGACCAGCGGGAAGTTATCGGAGAAAGGCTGAGCTCGGCGGGCCGGGAGGCTTACAAACTCCTGAGGACAAATATTGTGTTCAGCATCTCTGACGTGAGCCAATGCAAAATAATAGGTATTACCGGCGCGTCAAAGGGGGAAGGAGCGAGCACCACTGCAATTAACCTAGCATATTCGTTGGCCGAGGCAAAAAAGGCAGTGCTGCTTATCGAAGCCGACATGCGCTCGCCGCTGTTCGGCCCCCTGCTTGAAATAGACAGTACTCCCGGACTTTCGGAAGTTCTGGCGGGAGTGGGCAGACTGGACGAATCCGTCAGGCACTCGGTGCTTTCAGACGGGTTAAGTGTGCTGCCGGCCGGAAATGTGCCTCCGAATCCGTGCGAGCTGCTGTCCTCCGCAAACATGAGGCGTACGCTGTCTGTTCTGTCGGAAGGATTCGATTACATTGTTGTTGATCTCCCTTCTGTGACGGAAGTGAGCGACGGGCTCGCAATTTCAAATTTGCTGAGCGGTGTGGTCTTGGTCGTCAGGCCTGATCACTGCGACCGCCGAGATCTTGACGAAGCGATAAAACGGCTTGAGTTCCTGAAAGTAAAGATACTCGGATTTGTGGTAAACCGAAAAAAACAGTGAGCCGGCGACGTGGGACAAAGCACACGGACGCGCTTCGGCAGAAAGTACAGCCGACTAAACGGACAGGGGGAAAAGACGGATTGAAGGGCAACCGACGAAAAATATTTTTTGCATGGAGCGCGGCGATCATGTGGTGCGCCCTGGGCCTGTTTTTGTCATCCCAGGACATATCGGGCACCACGGAGATAAGTGCCGCCATTACCCGCTTTACTCTTAAACTGTTCAGGCTTCCGGGACAAACCTACTATATGTACGTGTTTGACGGATTGCGTTCCGCGGCCCATGTGGGCGTGTTTTTAGTGACATCTGCGGCAATATGGACGGCGTTTTTCGTGTCAACGGACAAACGATACAAAGCCTGTATTTGGTCGGCTGGAGTATGCCTGGCTTTTTCTGTGGGAAGCGAAATGGGCAAGTTGTTTGTACCCGGACGTCACTGTTCTGTTACCGACATGTTTCTGAACATACTGGGATGCGCCGTAGGCGCGGGAATCGTATGTGCGCTGATTATACCGGGTAAAAAGGGCAACAAACAGGAGAAGACAAACGGCGAATTTAACCGCAGTTAAATTGCCGGGTCCCGCCGGGAGTGAACGGATGATCGGTCCGAGAAAAAAGGAGAAAGAGGGCATGAGAAGAAAAAATCTTGCAATTATAACGTCCCTGTGTGTTGTATCGGCAATTGCGCTGACTGTTGCAGCCGTTGTACACGGCGCGGGTAATCAGAACGGAGCTGTGCAGACGCTTGCAAAAACCGGGCCGGAGATACAGGCGGAAAAAATGATAAATGAATTGCCTGCTCCGTCCGATATCGATCCCTTCGATGAAGTTACCGCGCGAACGGTTTTTGAGACGATAAAGGCCATCTATGATTTGGAAAGGCAAATACCGGCGGGACTGACGGTAGAACAGGAAACCGTTATAAACGAAGTCATAGAAGCGTACTGCCCCTCTGACGAAATCGCAAAAATGGAGACGATCCCTGTTTCCGGCGGAGTTTTATCGTCAGGAAGTTATGCTCTGAAAGAGGATCTGGAGCTTAACGGGTTGGATATCACGATCCCGACCGGGGCGGACGTGGTCATAGAGCTTAACGGTCACAAGCTTATCGGAACGGGGCAAAGCAGTGTGATCACAGTCGAAAGCGGCAGTACACTCACTCTTAAGGACAGTTCCTTTTACCCTGCGTTCCGGACGGGAGCGGTTGCGGGGGGCACGGGTTCCGAATACAGTGGCTCGGCACTTACAGTCGGAGGCGGAGTGTGCGTTTCAGGCACGTTTTATATGTTGGGAGGCACCGTGAAGGATTGTACGGCGGATTCCGGCGGCGGCATATACGTACCGGACGGCAGATTCCGTATGTCCGGAGGAACGATTGAGGGCTGCACGGCAGCCGTAAACGGCGGCGGAGTTTACGTTGGTCTCGACGGTGCCTTTGAAATGACGGGAGGGGTGTTGAAGAACTGCTCGGCACTTAATAACGGCGGTGGTATTTATTCAAACTGCAAAATGTCAGAGATAACCGGGACCGTTTACGGATGCAGTGCAGCTGCAAACGGCGGAGGCATATACATTTTAAACGGAACCGTGTTGCTCGGCGAGGGCGCGGCCGTGGAAAACTGCTTTGCCGCGGGGATGATGCTGTATACAGACGGCACGGAGAAATCCATCCCATGGGACGGAGGGGGCGGAGTATTCGCGGCTCCTGACGGAACGCTGAGAATGAACGGCGGCATGATAGCCGGTTGCGCAACAGAGGCGTTCGGCGGAGGAGTGTTCAGCTACGGACGGATTATATATACAAAAGGTGATATAACAGGCTGCTCAGCTTCCGGCGGGGGAGGAATTTTGGTGGCGGACGGGGGAGAGCTTGCCATGAACGGAGGGACGATCACCGGATGTCGGGCGAAAAATGGGAACGGAGGCGGCGTCAACTGTTCAGAGGGGACGGTAAAGCTTGAAGGGACCCCGATAATAACCGGAAACAATAAGGTATCGGTGACGGGCGAAACGAGCAGTAATCTTTACCTTCCGAACGGAAAACTTATACTTCTTTCGGGTGATATGACGGAAGGCGCGTCAGTGGGGATATCGACGCCGCCGTTTAAGGGAGAAGATATGCAAATTACCGAAACCGAGACAGATACCTCGTTTTACGCTTCGGCGGTGCAGTACCTTATTTCCGACACAAACGGCATCGACGTTATTTCGGACATATGCTCAGGCTGTGTTCTGCTGAGAGACGGCTGAAAGTGCAGCGCGACACGAACAAAAACAGCCTGCTCTGCTTACAGCAGAACGGGCTGTTTTTTTGACATAAAGGCTATTTGACCACGCTTACAGTACTCACGCCGTATTTTAGTAGCAACGCTGCAACATCTTCGCTGATAAGTTCACCGCTGACGGCTATCGGAACAGCCGGGGGACACGACAGCGCAGGGGAGGAGCAGACCCTGCCCACAGACCGTGAGACCGGAATTTCCTCGCATTGCGACAGCACCGCCCGGCGTATGCTCATCGCCGTCACCGGGGAAGGTGCCGTTCCCGAATCAGCAACAGGCACCGGGCTGCCGCTCTCGGGGAACGCGGACAAAACGCGCCGGTAGTCGATATCTCGGTTGTGAGGAGAAAACATGAGAACAACGTACTCCCCGTCGGAATATTCGCATTCGACACCAAAGGAACGGAGTCTGTCCGCCAGCTGTGCACCTGTAAAGCCGGAAGCACAGGCGCGCACGGTGATTTTCAGAGGTTCGGTATTTTCCACGCTCCACCCGAGACCGATAAGAGCTTTTTTAATTGCTGCAACCCGTTCGGCGGTGTCGGCGAGCGCCTTTTTAAATCCTTTTGAGAGGAAGTCGTTGCAAAGATCGAGTGACTGGAGGATGAGATACGAAGGGCTTGTGGAGCCGAACAGGGAAAGTGCCCTGCGCACCGAGGAGACATCCCCCGCGCACGGATGACAGGACGTGTGCAGATACGCTCCGCCGGTCAGCACGGGAAGCGTCTTGTGAGCGGAATCACAGCACATACAGGCCCCGTGATCCATGGGATGCAGTGAATCGGGCAAAAAGCGCAGATACGCGCCGTGGGCGTTATCCACAAGCAGCGGTACGCCGAAACGGCCGCATACCTCCGATATCTCGTCGATAGGCTGCATTATCCCCAGATAATCCGGAGACGTTATGTACACTGCCGCCACAGGCGCCCGTGCGTTTTTAAGAGCCTGCTCCACATCGCCGCCGGTCAGCGGACAGCTTAAAAGACCCGCCGGACGGGATGAAAAGATCCAGTCTACATCGATATCCAGCAACGCCGCCGCGTGAACAAACGATTTGTGGACATTTCTCGCCGCAAGGATATGTTTACCGCCGTACACGGCGGCAAGGGTAAGCATTGCCTTTATACAGTGGGTAGAACCCTCGGTAGAATAGAATGTGCCCCGGGTGCCGAAAAGCGCAGACGCGTTTCTTTCGCTTCGGGCTATTATCCCGCTGGCCTCAAAAAGCGAATCCGCCCCGTGTATCTCGGTAATATCAAGAGATTCGCAGCCGAGAGGACCGCTTCCCTTGTGGCCGGGCATATGCAGTCTGGAAACGCCGCTTTCTGCATATGAGCGTACGAAATCAAATATCGGTGTATCCATCACGCGTCTTTCTCATTCTCTGCTATCTGCAGCATGATGGCGCATTCCATGCGTTTTTTAAACATCTCGCAGCCCTGACGGTAAATTCCATTCACGCTGCCGGTGGCGTGATACGCGTTGGCCGCACATCCGCCGGAACAGTAGAGCCTTGCCCAGCAGTCCCTGCACTCGCTGCGGGAATATACGTTGCAGTCACGAAACATATTCCTGCACTCTTCGTTGACGATACCGTTCCATATATCACCCAGCTTGAATTTGTCCTCCCCGACGAACTGATGGCAGGGATACAGATCGCCGGACGGTGTGACGGCCACATATTCAGTACCGCTTCCGCAACCGGAAAGCCGCTTGTATATGCACGGACCGCCGGTGAGATCAATCATGTAATGATAGAAAACAAACGGCCTGCCCTCTTTTCTGCGCTTGAGCATTTCCGCGGCAAGGACTTCATATTCTCTGAGAACGACGGCGATATCCCCGTCGGTCAGTGCGGCAGGATCACCCGGCGGGCATACCACAGGTTCCATGCTGAGACGCTTGAATCCCAGATCCGCCATGTGGAATAAGTCCTTGGTGAAATCGGGATTAGCGTGAGTAAAGGTGCCGCGCATATAGTATTCCAGATCCCCGCGCTTTTCAACAAACTTCTTGAACTTGGGCACAATCCTGTCGTAGCTGCCGTTGCCCGCATAATCCACTCGAAGCCTGTCGTGTATTTCCTTGCGCCCGTCGAGACTCAAAACGACGTTATTCATCTCGCGGTTACAAAAATCTATCACATCGTCGTCTATGAGCATTCCGTTGGTGGTGAGCGTGAAACGGAATTTTTTGCCGTGACTGTCCTCAACGCTGCGTGCATATGCCACCAGACGCTTGACCGTATCCCAGTTCATAAGAGGTTCGCCGCCGAAAAAATCCACCTCGAGATTGCGCCGGCTGCCGGAACTGCGGATAAGGAAATCCAGAGCCTGCCTGCCTACCTCGAAGGACATGAGAGCGCGCTCGCCGTGATATTTTCCCTGGCTGGCAAAGCAGTAGGAGCAGTTAAGGTTGCATGTATGAGCCACATGAAGACACATGGCCTTTATCACCCCAGAACTGCGTTCCTTGAACTGCCCGGCGAGCGGCTCGAAAGTGTCCCTGCTGAACAGCTTGCCTTCGCGTTCCAGCCCTTTTACGTCCTCCAGACAGTCGCGGACCTCTTGTTCGTCCACTCCGTCAATGCCGCTGTATTTTGAACAGATGTTTTTGACAAGATCGTCTTCGGGCATGGTTTTATATCCTTCGATGATGTCGTACGCCACGTCGTCAACGGCGTGTATCGACCCCGAGCAGGTATCCAGAACAATGTTGTATCCGTTAAGCTTGTATTGATGTACCATAAGTCTGCCTGCCTTTGCACAAAAAAACCGCCTTCGTTTCCGGCGGCTTTCTGTTGTTTTACTTTTTTGATTTCTCGCACTTCTGATTGGCCACGCCGCAGGACGTTTTACAGGCCGACTGGCAGGAGGTCTGACATTCGCCGCAGCCGCCGGACCTGGCGCTTTCGCAGAGATTGCGAGTCTCGATGGTCTTAATTCTCTTCATGAAAACATCTCCCATACTGAAATTATTTGCCGCATCCGGCCGAACTGAGCCGCATAAGACATATATCCGTGCCTGAGTTTACCACAGTGCGCTCATTTTGTCAAGAAATCGACGGCTTAACCCGAGGAATTTGAAATTCATGTTTATTTTATTTACTTTTTAAGCAATGTGTAGTATAATGCCAGACGCGGACACCTTAAAATTGTGGCTATTGACGTAATATTTATCCAGGAAAGGGTTCGGTGCCAATGAGAGCGTTACGGAAAATGATTGCAGGATTCATTGCGGCGGTGCTTTTTTGCTCCGTGTTTCCGGAGTCGGCATACGATTCCTTTGCGGCGGCGAACGGCAACATTTATTATATTGAACCGCAGCTCGGAGACGGAGCGTACATAAGCGACAGCGATATGGATAATTTATACGTTAAGGGCGTTCTGTATAAAAACGGCTATTTTACTTTTTCGGAAACAAGGACTATCACTTTTACGGTGAGATTTGAGGAAGGTTGGAGCTATTGCGAGGAGTATTCCTCGGTGTTTGACGGGGATTCCGGTTCCCTGGTCGTGTCCAAGGGATCGAACAGCGTCACCTTCAAATACACGGCGTCAGGAGGTAAATCCGTCAAGTTTTCCACACTTAAGAATGTGTGCATAAACACTACTGCCGAAGAAATGCCCAAGCTCTATCTTGACATTTCCGGGAGCTTTGAGAGGGTCACCAAGGAAAACTGGGTGGACTGCGACGTAAGGCTCGAGCTGGGTACAAAGAACTACAGCAGCGGAAATTTTGTCGGGAGCGGTCAGGTAAAAGGCCGGGGAAACTATTCGTGGGAAAAGGAGCAAAAGCCGTATTCCATAAACTTTGAAAAAGATGTGTCGCTGCTCGACATACCTGCTACAAGGAAATACGCCATAGTGTCCACGGTACTCGATGCCTCGCTGGTGAGGAATCTCATAATGTATTCGGCCGGCCAGGATCTGAAGGGAATAGATTATATGGTCAAAGCCGAACCCGTGGAAGTGTATCTCAACGGACAATTTAACGGGATATACACATTGTGTGAAAGGATACGAATATCCAAAACAAAAATAAACGAAACGGAAGCTTCGCCTGATAATGTAAACGGAGCTTACCTGCTTGAAAAGACGGTCACCGGAAAAATGAGTTCCAGCGATATTTACGTTGAAGCGCCGTTTTTAGGGCATCCGAACAGCTCCGGACAGAAGGATATTTTTGTGTTTAAGGACCCGGATACCGCAGACTCTGCCATGAAGAAAAAGATATCGGATATAGTCAATAATGTGCACAACGCCATAATGTCGGATTCGGAAACTGCGTATCTGCGGTATATAGATCTTGACTCGTGGCTTGACTTCATAATCATGCAGGAAGTTTCAAAAAATGTGGACGGTGACCTGAAAACAAGTTCATTTTTCCTTGTTCGCTCGGGCTCGGATGTTCTGGAATTCACATCGCTATGGGATTTCGATATCGCCTTCGGGGTTGCGGACTGGAATAACGACGACAGAGGAAGCGGTGTTACCATATCCGGCACGCCGTTTGGCAACACTACCACAAAGTTCATGACAATACAGCCATCATGCCCATGGTTTGAGGCGCTTTACGAGAAGGAATCGTTCAGAAACGCCCTGATGGAGCGATACACTGAATACAGATATACCGTGATCGAAAATATGTTGGCGAAGATTGATTATTATGCGGCGTATATGCTCAATTCTGCGGAAAACAACGTCAAATATCTTGAACCTTCGGAAATAAGAGAAGGTGTAGAGTATCTCAAACAGTGGCTCGAAAAACGGCTTGAGTGGCTTGACGGGCAATGGCTTCTCGATTCCGATGAGGTCAAGCCGCACACGGTGTCGGTAGCAATAAGCGGTAAGGGGACGGTTGAGCCTTCCGACGGAAGCTATGCGGTAACGGACGGAGGAAGCATTGAATTCATAATTTCAGCAGATGAGGGCTACAGAATAGAAAAAGCCGTATTTGACGGACGCGATGTCACGGATGAAATAAGTTTGGGGATATATACCACCCCGTATATAAGCAAAAGCTGCACATTTACCGTTACGTTTGCCTCGGATTCAGGTGAACCAGCTCCTGCGGACGAGTACTTTTCCCTTTTTGTGGATGGGGATATAAGCAACGGAAGCATATCTCTCAGCGCAGACAGCGCTGTGGCCGGCACCGTCATAAATGTGTCCGCCGCGCCGGATGACGGCTACAGACTGGGCAGGATAACCGTGGACGGCACCGCACTTTCCGGAAATTCTTTCGTTATGCCTGCGAAGGACGTGGTGGTTTCTGCGGATTTTGTAATCGTTGTGTCTACCGAGGAAAATCGTGAGGTGTTGGAAAGGGCAATAGCGCTGGCGACGGGGGCACAGGTGAAGTCGTCGGCGAACCTGTCGTGTCAGGCCGTTAAGGACACTTACGACAACACGGTTTCACACGGCAATATGATATACGGGGACCCGGACGCATCTCCGGAACAGATCAACGCTGCGGCAATGGATCTTCTCCGAATATACGGAATACTTTGCCGAGACAACATCGGTACTGAGGAACTCAAGGTAATGGCGGCGATAGGGGAGCTGTACACCGTGTCCCGGGAGCTTCTGAACACTGCCGCGGCGGCGGAAGAAAGCAGCGGCAACATCAAGGAAATGTGGGACATGATCATTGACGCTGTTATGAAGGATCCCACCAAAGTCCTTCTTGAATCGCTGTGTTCCTTCTATTCGGACATTGAGGAGAGCGGCTTCACGGAAGAAACCTACCAATCTTTTGCCGCGGCGATGGCTTCCGCCGAAGAAACTCTTGATGACGCTGCTGCGACACAGTCTTCCATAGACACTGCCACGGCGGAGCTTGCCGTTGCGGGGCGCAAACTTGCGCCGGTGAAACAATCAGGCTCAGGGGACGGGCTGCTGGACGCCGAAGGCCGGGAGACGCTGTATACGGCGGCAAAAACAGGGTCGATAGTTTTGGGCTTTGTGGCGGTTGCGACTGCCGCCTTTGCGGCCGTCAAAGTGGCGAAAAGGATGAAGAAGTCTCATCGTGAGAGTTGATTTGCACTGTATCGTAAACTGGTTTATACAATATTGCGTATTGAAAAAGCGGGACGTGCGTCTCTTGGGAGGAACGTTCCGCTTTTTCCGTGCGCGGACAACATGTTAAAACAGACTGATTTGCATCGGTTTTCTGACGTTAACCGCGCATCTGCGGGCGCACGCGGCGAATTTGAAAACACTTTGTAAACTGCATAAATATTCGAACATTACCCTTGACAACTGAGGTTAATTGGTATATAATTTGCGCATATCAGGTGAAACAATGCATAATTATTCACGGAGGCGCTGTTTATGAATAAAGAAAACATAAAGAAAGTGGTTCTTGCGTACTCAGGCGGTCTTGATACTTCGATTATCATCCCGTGGCTGAAGGAGAATTACAACGACTGCGAAGTGATCGCAGTATCCGGAAACGTGGGCCAGGCGGACGAGCTGGAAGGCCTTGAGGAAAAGGCGATAAAGACCGGCGCTTCTAAACTGTACGTACTTGACCTGACGGACGAATACGTAAACGATTATATAATACCCACAATGAAGGCCGGGGCCGTGTACGAGGAATATCTGCTGGGAACGAGCCATGCGCGCCCCTGCATAGCGAAAGGGCTTGTGGACATAGCGCTCAAGGAGGGGGCTGACGCCATATGTCACGGATGCACCGGAAAAGGCAACGATCAGGTGCGTTTTGAGCTTACGATCAAGCATTTCGCACCCAATATGCCGATAATCGCACCGTGGCGAGAATGGTCGCTCAAATCCCGCGAGGAAGAGATAGAATACGCCGAAGCGCACAACGTGCCTCTTAAGATAAACCGCGAGACTAACTATTCCAAGGATAAAAACCTGTGGCACCTTTCCCATGAGGGGCTTGACCTTGAAGATACCGGGAATGAGCCTCAGTACGAGAAAAAAGGGTTCCTTGAAATGGGCGTTTCTCCGATAGACGCACCCGATGTGCCGACATACATCGAGCTTGATTTTGAAAAGGGCGTTCCGACCGCGCTGAACGGGGAGAAAATGAGCGCCAAGGATATAATTCTTAAGCTCAATAAACTCGGCGGCGAAAACGGTATCGGTATCCTTGATATAGTTGAGAACCGGCTTGTCGGCATGAAGTGCCGCGGAGTGTACGAGACCCCGGGGGGGACCATCCTCTACAAGGCGCACAGTGTGCTTGAATCTATCTGTCTTGATAAAATGACCATGCACGAAAAGCAGAAGCTGTCGGTCACGTTCGCGGAGCTGGTATATAACGGACAGTGGTTCACGCCTCTGCGCGAGGCTCTCAGCGCCTTTGTGGACAAGACACAGGAAAAGGTCACCGGCAAAGTTCGCCTGAAGCTCTACAAGGGCAACATGATAAATGCCGGGGTTTGGAGCCCGTACTCACTTTACAGTGAGGAGATAGCCACATTCGGCGAAAGCGATTACAATCAGAAGGATTCGGAAGGATTTATCAATCTTTACGGCCTGCCCATCAAGGTTCAGGCCATGGTGGATGCAAAGAATAAATAAAAGCCGATGCCGTCCTACGTTTTAACGCAGGGCGGTGTCTCGCAAGTCGGAGGAATCATGACGAATATTTTCATTGACGGCAGCGCGGGAACCACCGGACTGCGCATATTTGACAGACTGTCGGGCAGAAAGGATATCTCACTGATAACGTTGCCGGAAGACAGGAGAAAAGACCCCTCGGCGAGGAAAGAGGCGTTAAACGCTGCTGATATTGCGTTTCTCTGTCTGCCGGACGCGGCGGCGCAGGAAGCGGTGTCGATGGTGGGGAACCCGGACACGGTGGTAATAGATACGTCTACTGCGCACAGGACATCGCCGGGATGGACGTACGGATTCGCCGAGCTCTCAGGTATGCGCGAAAGAATAGCGGCATCCAAGCGTATTGCAAATCCGGGATGCCACGCAAGCGGATTTATAGCCCTTGTAAACCCGCTGATTGCAGCCGGCATATTAAGCAGAGACGCGGGACTGAGCTGTTTTTCCCTGACCGGGTATTCCGGCGGAGGGAAATCCATGATATCGGAATACGAGGCATCGGGCAATTCCGTCCTACTTTCGGCGCCGAGACAGTACGGCCTGACTCAGACTCACAAGCACCTTAAGGAAATGACCGCCGTTTGCGGACTGACAAGAAGCCCTGTGTTCTGCCCGGTGGTCGCGCCGTTTTACAGCGGTATGGAGGTAACGGTGCCGCTGTTTTCTGCTGACATTTCGGGTACGGCAGAGGATATACGCAGCGTGTACAGGGACGCATATACAAGCGGGCTTGTAAAATACGCGGAGAACTGCGATGAAAAAGGGTTTCTGTCCGCAGCGGCGCTGTCCGGGAGGGACGATATGCAGATAACGGTGTGTGGGAACGATGACAGGATACTTCTTGTGGCGCGTTATGACAACCTGGGAAAAGGCGCGTCCGGCGCTGCGATACAAAATATGAATATAGTCCTGGGCGCCGATGAGACAACCGGCCTGGAGTGCTGAACCCGCGCCGGATTTCATAGGTACGCATATTCGGGCCGCAGTCTGCCCGTGACAGAATAAATCAACAGAGGAAGAAAGGATCTTTGTTTAGTCAAAGAAACGGTGAACGGATATGGAACTGATTTCCGGCGGAGTTTGCGCGGCAAAAGGCTTTAAGGCTGCCGGCATACATTGCGGTATACGCAAGAATCATATGAAAAAGGATCTGGCGCTGATAGTCAGCGATGTACCGGCCGCGGCGGCGGCGGTTTATACGACAAATCTTGTTAAGGGTGCCCCGATAGAGGTGACCCGCAGACATATTCAAGACGGTGTGGCCCGTGCGGTGATATGCAACAGCGGAAACGCAAATACATGCAATGCCGACGGAGCCGAAATAGCGGAAGAGATGAGCCGCCTTACCGCCGAAGCCACCGGCATACGCAGCAGCGACGTTATAGTAGCCTCTACGGGCGTAATAGGTCAGCCGCTGGACATTTCGCCTATAGCATCCGGGATGCCTATGCTTTCTTCCGCGCTTTCTTACAACGGAGGGAGCGACGCTGCGGAGGCTATAATGACGACAGATACGGTAAAAAAAGAGATAGCGGTGGAATTCACGGTCGGCGGCAGAAAATGCCGGATGGGAGGTATCGCGAAGGGCAGCGGCATGATACACCCCAATATGGCCACTATGCTTGTGTTTATAACTACGGACGTAGCCATATCCCGGGAAATGCTTCAAAAGGCTCTCTCGGAAGATGTGTCTGATACATTCAACATGATAAGCATTGACGGGGACACATCTACCAACGACATGGTTGCCGTGATGGCAAACGGGCTTGCCGGCAATGATGAGATTGCGTGTGACGGAGATGATTTCCGTGAGTTCATGAAGGCTCTTAACACGGTCAACGTACATCTGTGCAGAATGATCGCAGGCGACGGGGAAGGCGCCACAAAGCTTCTGGAATGCAAGGTAAGCGGAGCGCCCGATACCGCAACTGCCAAAACCGTTGCGAAGAGCGTGATATGTTCCAGTCTGCTGAAGGCAGCCATGTTCGGAGCCGATGCCAACTGGGGACGCGTCCTGTGCGCTATCGGCTACAGCGGAGCAGCTGTGGACATAGGCAAAATAGGCGTGTCGTTTTCCTCCGCAAAAGGAACGGTGGTTGTGTGCGAAAACGGTTCAGGCGTAAGCTTTTCAGAGGAAAAGGCGAAAGAGATACTTCTGGAAAAAGAAATCGATATACTCGTGTCACTTAACATGGGTAACGCCGAGGCTTCGGCATGGGGATGCGACCTTACCTATGATTACGTGAAAATAAACGGAGATTACAGAACTTAAGGTGGATAAAAATGGATAACTGCTTTTCAAACCTTCAACGGGCGGAGGTGCTTACCCAGGCGCTGCCGCACATAAAGAGATATAACGGGAAAATAGTTGTGGTAAAGTACGGCGGGAACGCAATGATAAACGATAAGCTGAAGCAGCAGGTCATGGAGGATATAGTCCTGCTGTGGCTCATCGGAGTAAAGATAGTGCTTGTCCACGGCGGAGGCCCGGAGATCACGGAAGTCATGGATAAGCTGGGCAAAAAGCCCGAATTTGTAGACGGACTGCGCGTTACGGATAAGGAAACCGTGGACATAGTCCAAATGGTGCTGACGGGCAAGGTGAACAAGACGCTTGTCAATCTTCTTGAGATGAAGGGCGGCAGGGCGATAGGGATATCCGGAATGGACGGGCGGCTGATCGAAGCCGAGATAAAGGACGAAAGACTTGGATATGTTGGGAATATAACCGGAATAAATATAGGACCGGTCACCGACCTTTTGGAAAAGGGATACATCCCCGTGATATCCACCGTCGGCTGCGACAGGGAAGGGAACGCGTACAACATAAACGGCGATACGGCCGCGGCGCATATAGCCGGAGCCATGAACGCGGAACGGCTCATAATGATGACCGACATAGCAGGAATACTGCGGGACAAGAATGACCCGTCAAGTATAATAACCGAACTCACTACGGAGGAAGCCAAAGAGCTTTATTCAAAAGGCATTGTTTCCGGCGGCATGATACCTAAGGTAGACTGCTGTATAGAAGCCATAAGCCGCGGCGTTAAAAACGTCGTAATAATGGACGGGCGGGTGCCGCACTCCATTCTCATGGAGCTTCTCACCGACGAAGGCGCCGGAACCATGGTCACCGGGACAAAAAGATAATCACGCGCGTTTGCGGCCGCGTCTGGAGGACTTAACATGAGCGAAATAATGGTAAAGGACAAGGAGTATATTGCCGGCACTTATAACCGATTCCCGGTTGAAATATGCCGTGGGAAAGGCTCTGAAGTTTACGATACAGCGGGTAAAAGATACATAGATATGACGTCGGGCATAGGGGTGACGTTATTCGGAACGGCGGATGACGAATGGGTAGCCGCCGTATCGTCTCAGGCAGCCAAGCTGCAGCATATGTCAAACCTTTTTTACACTTCGCCGTGCGTTGAACTTGCAGAGATTCTTTGCAAAAAAACCGGCATGAAAAAAGTGTTTTTTTCAAATTCCGGAGCGGAGGCCAATGAATGTGCCATTAAAGCAGCCAGAAAATACGCGGCAAAGTGTAAGGGCGAAGACCATTACACAATTGTTACCGTGAGAAACGGCTTTCACGGCAGAACTATCACCACTCTTGCGGCGACGGGTCAGGATCATTACCACGAGCTGTACAGGCCGCTGACATCCGGCTTTGAATACGTTCCCGCAAACGATATCGCAGCTATTGAAAACGCCGTAGCGGCCAACAAGACCGCGGCTGTAATGCTTGAGTGCATACAGGGAGAAGGCGGGGTGCTCCCTCTGGACGGGGACTACATAAAAGCCGCCGCCGGAATTGCACAGCGGGAAAACGTGCTTCTCATAATTGATGAGGTTCAGACGGGAAACGGCAGAACGGGTAAATTATATTCTTATATGAATTTCGGGATAGATCCCGACATAGTCACGACGGCAAAGGGGCTGGGCGGCGGACTCCCCATAGGCGCTACACTGTTTGGGAGCAAAACGGCCGACATTTTCGAGCCCGGGGACCACGGTTCCACATACGGAGGGAACCCTGTATGCTGCGCGGGCGCTGTATCCGTAATAAACAGGCTTACCGACGAGTTTCTCGTAAGCGTGACGGAGAAGGGTCGCTTGGCGAGGAAACTGTTTGAGGGCAGAAAAGGGATACTGTCGGTAAGCGGAATGGGGCTCATGATAGGGCTTGAAACGGTAAAGCCTGCCGCCGATGTAGTCAGAGAATGCATAGGCAGGGGCGTGCTGTGCCTGACGGCTAAAAACAAGGTGCGCTTGTTGCCGGCGCTTAACATACCCGCGGAGCTTCTCACGGAAGCGGCCGAGACAATTGCGTCGGTGTGCGGTGAAGGCATATGATGGATGTGCCGGACGGCATGCGCGGTGCGCAGGCAAACAATAAATTTGTAAAGGCGGTCTGAAAATGCAGCTTAAAGGCAGAAGTTTTTTGAAATTGCTCGATTTTACCCCGGAGGAAATAGGCGGACTGCTGGATCTGGCGGCGCAGCTCAAGAAGCAAAAAAAAGAGGGCATTTCCCACAGAATGTTCCAGGGGAAAAATATTGCGCTGATATTTGAAAAAACCAGCACTCGCACCCGCTGTTCGTTTGAGGTAGCTGCCGCCGATCTGGGCATACATCCCGTGTACCTCGACCCGAAGAGCTCTCAGATAGGCAAAAAGGAAAGCATTGCCGATACGGCGAGAGTTCTCGGAAGAATGTTTGACGGTATCGAGTACAGGGGATACGGGCAGGAAATTGTTGAGGAGCTCGCTCGTTATGCGGGTGTTCCGGTATGGAACGGTCTGACAAACGAATGGCATCCGACTCAGATACTCGCGGATTTTTTGACTATAAGAGAGCATTTCGGGTCTCTTGCCGGGAAAAAGCTGGTATATATGGGAGACGCCAGGTACAATATGGGCAATTCGCTTATGGTGGGATGCGCGAAAATGGGGATGCGTTTTACCGCCTGCGCCCCCAAAGCCTATTTCCCGTCCCCTGAGCTTGTGTCCGCGTGCAGGTCTTTGGCAGCTGAGACGGACGCCCAACTGAATTTCATTGAAGATCCTAAAGAAGCCGTAAAGGGAGCGGATGTTATTTACACGGATGTATGGGTCTCCATGGGGGAACCGGAAAGCGTGTGGAAAGAGCGCATAGAAGCGCTTTCACCTTATCGCGTGACCTCGGAGCTGATGGATATTGCCGGCGACGGATGCAGATTCATGCATTGCCTTCCCGCGTTCCACGACCTGAAGACCGAAACGGGAAAAGATGTTTTTGACAAATTCGGCATAGATTGCATGGAAGTGACGGACGAAGTATTTGAAAGCGGCAGGTCGATTGTGTTTGACGAAGCTGAAAACAGAATGCATACAATAAAGGCGGTCATGGCCGCTACACTGTGACAGACAGGAGTCCCGACCGCGGCGGGTGACGCACAGTCGGCGTTGTATTGTTTTGACCGGGAGGATGTGTAAGGATGGCTTATCTGATATTGAGTAACGGCAGGGTATTTGAAGGCGAACGCATAGGCGCGGACTGCGACGGGATGGGCGAGCTGGTTTTCACGACCGGTATGGTCGGCTATACTGAAACGCTTACCGATCCCAGCTACGCGGGTCAAATAATAATACAAACGTTCCCGCTGATAGGCAACTACGGAGTGAACGAGGACGACTTTGAGGGAAAATGCGCAGCTCGCGGATATGTCGTGCGAGAGTGCTGCGATACGCCGTCAAATTTCAGAAGCAGGTACACTTTGGATACCTTTCTGAAGAACAACGGGATCTGCGGCATTTGCGGAGTTGACACCAGAGAGCTTACCCGAACGATACGCGAAGAAGGCGTGATGAATGCCATGATCTGCGACGAGGTTCCTTCCGATCTCTCAAAATTGAGGGAATACAGGGTGAAGGATGTCGTGGAGCAGGTGAGCACGCCGGAGACGCAAGTATATCCTGCGGGCGGAGCAAAAAAGTATTCCGTGACACTGATAGATTACGGAGCGAAGAAAAACATAATCAGGAGCCTTTGCAACAGAGGCTGTGAGGTCAGGGTTGTGCCATGCAGCGCTTCGGCGGAGGATATACTTGCTGAGAATCCTGATGGGATAATGCTGTCCAACGGGCCGGGCGACCCTGAAGACAATGCGTTTGCCATTGAGCAGATAAGGAAATTTATTGGCAAGGTGCCGGTATTCGGGATATGTCTCGGCCACCAGCTGACCGCACTGGCAATGGGCGGCAGGACAGTAAAAATGAAATACGGCCACAGAGGCGGTAACCAGCCGGCCAAGGAAGTAAACGGCAGCAGGACATTTATAACCAGCCAGAATCACGGGTATGCGGTGGTGGGTGACAGCGTAAAAAACGGCAAAATAACGTTTGTGAACGCCAACGACGGCACCTGCGAGGGAATGGAGTACCCGGGACTTAACTGCTTTACGGTCCAGTTTCATCCGGAAGCGTGCGGCGGGCCGCACGATACGGAGTTTTTGTTTGACAGATTTATCGATATGATGGAGGGGAACAGGCATGCCTAAAGATAATTCAGTCCGCAAGGTTCTGGTGATAGGCTCGGGCCCGATAGTCATAGGACAGGCCGCCGAATTTGACTATGCGGGAGCCCAAGCATGCAGGGTCCTCCGGGATGAGGGTATAAACGTAGTTCTGGTAAACTCGAACCCCGCTACCATAATGACCGATAAGAATTTAGCGGACGAAATATATCTGGAGCCGCTGAACGCCGAAACGGTAGCCCGTATAATCGAAAAGGAGCGCCCGGACGGACTGCTCGCCGGGCTCGGTGGACAGACCGGGCTCACAGTAGCTATGCAGCTTTCAAAAAACGGTACGCTTGAAAAATACGGAGTAAAGCTGCTGGGTTCCGGGATAGATGCCATAGAAAAAGCCGAGGACAGGGAGCTTTTTCGCGACACTATGAAAAAAATCGGCCAGCCCGTGGTGCCGTCCGATACTGCGGAGACCGTTCCGGAAGCGCTTAAGATAGCCGACGAGATAGGGTATCCGGTCATCGTGCGTCCCGCATTTACGCTCGGAGGCAGCGGCGGCGGGATAGCTCACAGCCCGGAGGAACTTCAAACAATAGCCCGCAGCGGTCTGGATATGTCGCCCATAACACAGGTGCTGGTGGAAAAATGCATATCCGGGTGGAAAGAAATCGAGTTTGAGACGATGCGGGACAGCGCCGGCAACGTGATAGCTGTCTGCTCAATGGAAAACTTTGACCCGGTGGGAGTGCATACCGGTGACTCGATAGTTGTGGCCCCGGCGCTTACGCTCGCGGACAAGGAGTATCAGATGCTCCGTTCTGCGTCTCTCAACATGATTTCCGAGATAGGAATAGTCGGAGGATGTAACTGCCAGTTTGCGCTCGATCCTGAGAGCTTCGAATACGCCGTTATAGAGGTCAACCCCAGAGTTTCGCGTTCGTCGGCGCTTGCGTCGAAAGCTACGGGATATCCTATTGCAAAAATCACGACTAAAATTGCCCTGGGTTATACCCTTGACGAAATTAAAAACGACATCACAGGAAAAACCTGCGCCTGCTTTGAACCGACGCTTGATTACGTTGTAGTCAAACTTCCGAAGTGGCCGTTTGACAAATTTGCAGGTTCCAGCAGGGAGCTCGGCACACAGATGAAGGCTACGGGCGAGGTGATGGCCATAGGCCACAGCTTTGAGTCGGCGCTTATGAAGGCTGTCCGTGGAGCGGAGATCTCGCTGGATACCCTAAACGCTGCGCCGCTTTCGGATAAGCCTGTAATTGAACGGCTT
This sequence comes from uncultured Eubacteriales bacterium, assembly GCA_949284545.1. Taxonomy (GTDB): domain Bacteria; phylum Bacillota; class Clostridia; order Oscillospirales; family CAJFTT01; genus CASDVX01. Next base: position 18,880 of record CASDVX010000069.1, on the reverse strand, counting down.
GCCGAGCAAAACGATCACAGGCTGTTTACCGTGTTTGAGGCGCTTAAATCCGGAGTAACCACAGAAGAAATACATCGGATAACCATGATAGACGAGTGGTTTATAAACAAGCTGAAAAAACTTGCTGATTTCGAAGCGGTTATGGCGTCCGGAGACCTGTCGGAAAAGACGTACGGACAGGCAAAGAAAATGGGATATACCGATGATGCAATCAGGCGCATATCCGGCCAAAAGGAACTGCCGGAGTTTAAGATGAGCTATAAGATGGTGGACACCTGCGGCGCGGAATTTGACGCGGAGACGCCGTATTTCTATTCCTGCGCGGGGGGCGTGTGCGAAGCGAGAGCCTTCAGACGCAGCGGCAAGCCGGTGGTGGTCGTACTCGGCTCAGGCCCGATACGCATAGGGCAGGGGATAGAGTTTGACTATAGCTCCGTGCACTGCGTATGGACTCTGCGGGAAATGGGATACGACGTGGTCATCATCAACAACAACCCCGAGACGGTATCCACCGATTACGATACCGCAGACAGACTGTATTTTGAACCTCTGTGTCCCGAGGACGTAATGAACGTGATACAGGTTGAGAATCCGGTAGGAGTTGTGGTAGCGTTCGGCGGACAGACCGCCATAAAGCTCACAGGGTATCTGGACCGCAACGGCATAAAGATACTCGGAACATCCGCGGAAGGGATAGACATAGCCGAGGACAGGAGCCGTTTTGACGCTCTCCTTGAAAAATTCGGGATAAGAAGGCCGAAGGGAATGGGCGTGACGGCAAAGGCCGAGGCGCTGAAAGCCGCGGAGGAGCTCGGGTATCCGGTGCTTTTGAGGCCGTCGTATGTCATCGGCGGGCAGAACATGACAATTTCAAGATGCGAGTCGGAAACGTCGGAATACATGGACAGAATACTGGCGCAGGGAATAGAAAATCCTGTTCTCATCGACAAGTATATGCCCGGAACCGAGCTTGAGGTTGACGTTATTTCCGACGGAGAAGACGTGCTGATACCGGGAATAATGGAGCATGTTGAAAGAGCCGGCATACACAGCGGTGACTCGATAGCTGTATATCCGCCGTACAATCTCAACGATAAGTTTCTGAAAAAAGTATGTGACTGCTCGGAAAAGCTGGCGTTGGCTCTGGGGACGAAAGGGCTTGTAAATATACAGTATCTTATATACGAAAACGAGCTCTACGTTATTGAAGTAAACCCCAGAGCGTCGAGGACCGTTCCGTATATAAGTAAGGTTACAAATGTTCCAATGGTTGACCTTGCCTCAAAGGTTATGCTGGGAAGCCGCCTTGCGGATTTGGGATACGGCACCGGGCTTTACCGTACCCCGCCTTACTATGCGGTTAAGGTACCCGTGTTTTCATTTGAAAAGCTCAACGATGCGAATTCCGTCCTCGGACCTGAAATGAAGTCCACAGGAGAGGTTCTCGGTATCGGCAAAACCACCGCCGAGGCATTGTTCAAGGGCCTGTGCGCTTCGGGGCTTTCAGTGCCGTCATACAGCGGTAAAAACGCCGCTGGGGTACTGATGAGCGTTGAGGAAAACGACTATCAGGAGATACTGCCGGTGGCAAAAAGATTCAGCGACTTGGGAATGACTCTGTATGCCACTCCCGGCACGGCGGACGCCATAGCTAATCTCGGCATAAAGGTGGTTTGCGTTTCGGGAAACGGCGTCAGGAGCGAAATAGTAGACCTGATGGAAAACGGACGTCTGAACTATGTGATATTTACCGGCGCTGTCAGAAACAAGGCGGTGGAGGATTACACTCAGCTCCATCGGCGGGCTATGCAGCTTGGGGTTCCATGCTTTACCTCTCTTGATACGGCAAACGCTCTGGCGGAGATAATGGAGAGCCGTTTCAGCTTCAGCAATACCGAGCTTGTCGATATAAACGCGATGAGATCCTGGAAGCAGAAAATACATTTTGCAAAGATGCATTCTTGCGGAAACGACTATATATTCATTGAAAATTTTGATGGCAAGATAACATGCCCGGAATCACTTTGCGTGAATCTTTGCACTCCGCATTACGGAATCGGCTCCGACGGGATAGTTTTGATTGAACGCTCTTCCGTAGCCGACGCGAAAATGCGCAGCTTTAACAAAGATGGAAGCGAGGGTAAAATGGCCGGCAATAACATACGTTGCGTGGCGAAATATCTTTATGACAAGGGATATATACGCAGCGAAAACATGTCGGTCGAAGTAGGAGGAAACGTGCACAGACTCAAACTGTATCTGAGGGACGGAAAGGTGAGTTCCGTCACCGTGGATATGGGCAGAGCAAGCCTTCTTGCTTCTGATATACCTGCCGTGTCAGATACCGAAACGATAATAAATAAACCCGTAAAAATAGGCGGCGCTGATTATTCCATAACCTGCGTGTCTGTAGGAAACCCGCATTGCGTGGTATTCTGCGACGCAATAGACGGACTTGACCTCAAAGAAACGGGCCCGAAATTTGAATATTCGGAGCTTTTTCCGCAGAGGATAAACACGGAATTTGTGCGCGCGGTAAGCAAAAATTATCTGCGTATGAGGGTGTGGGAGCGCGGAAACGGTGAGACGCTTGCCTGCGGCACCGGAGCATGCGCAGCGGTAGCCGCTGCGGTTGAAAACGGGCTGTGTGACAGCGGTACCGATGTGATCGTAAAGCTTGCGGGAGGCAGCCTTACGGTAAATTACACTAAAGAACGTGTGCTGCTCACCGGAGACGTGGTGCTCGTATACGAAGGGGAGTTTGAGTACTGATTCTGCATCGCCTGTGAAGACGAGGCAAAAGCCTGTGCCGTTACGGCAGTTGCCGCTTCTCTATAAAATCCTGCTGGAGACTCATTTTTATCTGTATAAAAAACATAAAAAAAGAGGCGCACGCCGGATGGCGTTGCGCCTCTTTAAAATTAACTTCGGTATCTGATTATGCCTTTACTTTTTTAACGCAGAAAACGGTTATGCACGCAGCGCCAAAAAGAACGAGTGCCCAAATCGCAACGGATTCAACACCGGTCTGAGGGGGAACAGCTTCGCCGCTGGTGTTGTATACCTCAAGCTCAAACAGGGACACGCCCCACTGATTGGCCTTTTCGGTGATGAATATACGAACGTATTTTGCGTTGGCGGGAGTATCCAAAATGATTTCCTGCGCATTCGCAGAATCATTGGTCAAAACAGTTGTGACATCTTTCCAGTCAGAGGCGTTATCTGAAGTCTGGATCTTAAACTGTTTGCCGTAACAGGCTTCCCAGTAGATAACGAGCTTATCAAAGGTCGTTGCTTCGCCGAAATCGACGCCTACCCACCATTCGCCGGTGGTAACACCGTCGGTGGTTTGCGCCGCAGCCCAGCGCGACTGATCCGGCATCTGCGCGGCATCTGCATCCGCAAGATTATTGCACCCGTCAGTTATGTTATCCGAGGTGTGATTGTTTTGGTGTGCACCGTAATCAATGGTTGCCTTCCCTAAGGCAAGATTTTCCGACGCAGCCGACGCAGCTACAGCCATTGAGATCGCCATGCATGCACAGAGAGCAACAGAAATTATTCGGGACGCAATTTTCATACCTTTCACTCCAATCAAAGGATTTATTAACATAATATATAACATATTTGTGACTAAATGTCAACAATATATATATTGAATTTTGCAAAAAATTTTCAAAGTAACTGCAAAATCAATTATTTAATAGTTAAGAAACTTCAACCTTCAATCTCACTAGGAGGCAAAATACTGCTAATGTAAAGTATTTGCGCCGAACGCGTGCATGTCTGAACCGGTCACTCAAGGCTCACAAAAAATTTAACCCAAGGCACCATAGAAATAAGGAAGCGTACACCCGCAACGGTGCACGCTTCCCCTGAATATGAGAATGTTAAGCAAGTCAGGCCTTTACCTTTTTAGTGCAAAAAACAGCTATGCATGCAGCACCGAAAAGAACGAGAGCCCAAACGGCGACAGACTCAACACCGGTCTGGGGAGGGGTGGTTTCGCCGTCAGTGTTGTAGGCTTCAAGCTCGTACATAGAGACACCCCAGGAATTGTCTTTCTCGGTGATAAATACCCGCATATATTTGGCGGTTGCGGGGTTATCAAGGATGATTTCCTGCCTGCTTGCAGAGCTGTTGGTTATAACGTCCGAGACGTCTGTCCATTCTGCTGCGTCGTTTGAAGTCTGAATCTTGAACTGCTTGCCGTAGCAGACTTCCCAATAGATCACGATTTTGTCAAAGGTTGTGGCCTCGCCGAAATCGACGCCCACCCACCATTCTCCGGTGGTAGCCTGATCTTCATGAGTAGTTTCTGCAGCCCAGCGGGAATCGTTTGCCACACCGGCGGCCTTGGCCTCGTCGCCTGATCTGTACCCGTCGGTGATATACGAGGATACATTATCACCCTGATGTTTACCGTAATCAATTGTAGCCTTGCCGTAAGCAAGATTTTCGGATTCCGCACTGGCAGCTGCGATTATGGAAAGAACCATACACGCACAAACGGCAACGGAGACTATGCGGGACAACAGTTTCATGTGTTTTCACTCCAATCTATGTTATATATTGTTAATAAATATGACATATAAAAGTCGCAATATCAACATATATTGTCTGATTTGACCAAAAGTATGGCACCAAATCCGAAGTTAGAGACCGCATACTTGAATTTCTGCGGTGGGGGCTGCCGAAAATGAATTTCATGCAAAATTGCATGCAACTGGTTTGGGGAAAACCGAACACCGGAAATTATTTGTAAAGTGCAAGCTTTCTGCCTGCAAAATTCCAAACGAGAACAAGAAATGATGACACGATCCATGATAGATAATGGTGAATTGACAGCAAATTTACAAATAAAAACATCAGTAATTCTTTTATCCCGAGACCTATGACCCCTATAACAGCAAATCCCGCAAACTCAGCCTTAATGCCAACGCGCGACTCGTTTGCGTTAAATATCAGCAATCGTGAAACTATGAAATTAAACACGGTTCCGACAATAAATCCGCAGGGAGTAGCTATAAGATCACAAAATTGCAAATCCTGAAGCGGAATACGCATGAGCGCATAAACGATAAAATCTATGACTGTGGAAATGCCCCCGACAAAAACTGACCTGAACAGCTGTATGATACTGTTTTTGGTGGGGGACAGAAAAAGGTTTTTCAAATCGAAGTGAAACATAAAACCAAGCATTTCTTTCAGTTGCGTTTTCATGGGATCACCGTATATCATTAAAATAATAAATATTGAGGATTGACAGAGAGACGTGTTTTATGTAAAAAACGGAGCATAAGCCGCCGGCAGGTGGATAACCTCCGTCTTATTTTACATAATTCGGTTCCGGATTCAGCTGCTTTTCTTCTTGAGCCTTTCAAAACGGCTTTTTATTGAAGATGAACGCAGTGACGTTGCTTCGGCATCGATCACGTAACGGTCGCCGTCACGAACCAGCACAGAGCCCTCGCGTGTTTCTGGAGGCAGTTCGGAGATCGGGATATTAAAAAAACTGTCGCCGTCCTCAACAACGGCAATGGAATTTTCTATTCTGTCCACTATAAGCATTACATGTGCCCCCGATGCTTGCGTAATTTTATAAAAGACCGGACCGTGCCGACATATGTACCGGCACGGTCGCCATGAATATAGCAGTGAAACAGATACGCCGGACTGCGCTTCACGCTTTGTCAGCCTTGCGCTGCATGGAATCCGGCATCATCTGCATGAGCTCCATCCTGTTGCCGTCGGGATCGGCGAGCCATGCCTGATAATTTCCGTCTCCGCCCATGTGAGGATCCTCGACCTCAACGCCTCTGCTGCGCAGGACACTCACGGCTGCAAATATGTCGGGTACGTCAAGACACAGATGAGAATAACAGCGGCCGGCGCCATCGTCGCATTTTTTTGCCCCTTTCGGGAAGGGGAACAGTTCCATGTATACCCCGTGAACTATGCGGAGATATACCAGCCATGGGGCAGAATCCGGGCCGAGGTGCATTATGCGCTCAAAGCCCATTTTGTTGCAGTAGAAATCCAGCGAAACGTCAAGATCGGAGCAGTTGAACGCTACATGACCGATGCCGTTATAGACAATTTGTTTATCCATTTGCATCAAACACCCTTTCAGGTTAATACTTACTGTATACAGTGACGGGTAGCTGCGAATAACAGAAGACTGACCGCCGCACACCGGTTCGAGAAAACATACGGGGCAATGCCCGCCGGGAAATGACAGTTACTGCGTACAGACGTCGGATCCTATTGGAAAAAGCAAGGGAAAATGTAGGTTTTCCCTTGCTTTGGGCCCGCGTATAACGATATCTTAATTAACGCTGCACGCGGTGCCTTTTAGGGATGAAAACGACGCAAAGGACTGTTACAGCCGCGGCGACAAGCACTGCCAGCCAAACAACGTCAAAGAATTCAACGCCGGTCTGAGGAGGATTGTTATCATCAGGACCTGTGCCCTCGTCGGTAATCTTCTCTACGCTGATTCCGTCCTTAACCAAAGCAAGATTCTCAGTGTCGCTTACGGTCGTGTTAAACATCTGCATTTCCCAAATCGACGGGGAATTGAGTGCCTGATGGATGGGAACAAGGCAAACTACGCGCACATATCTGGCAGTTACGGGAAGATCAAGCAGTAACGTATCCGAACGCGCAGGAGTCTTACTGCGGTCATATCCGGTGCTGCTATAGCAGGTACGGGGAATAGTGGTCCAATCATCGTCAGCACCGGTATCGGAATACTGAACTACGAACCCGCCCAAAAGGTAGCTGTGTGCGGCAGCCGCTTCCCAATCAACGGTTATCTTGTCGAAAGTCACTTTCTCGTTACCGAAATCGAGTCCGATGTATATGGGAGTGACAAACGGATAAAGGGTATACTGGCCGATGGTGATGGGATTTTCCGTATCAACGTCAAGACCGGTGGCTCCCCAGCGGGTATCCATTTTGCCGTCAAACGCACACTGATGCTTAAGGTTGTCGTTGTAAATTCTTGAATCATTAACAATAATGCGCTGCGGAGTGCCCTTGGCGACCTCCACCTCAGGTATTCCGACGTAAATCTCGGCGCCCTCGGGAGCTACTGCAAGATTTGTGTCAGCGGCTTCATCAGTATTGAATATCTGCATTTCATAAATCGAGATGTTGTCCGCACCGGCGCTGGTGGACTTAAACTTGAGAACGAGAACACGTACAAAGCGTGCGGTCACGGGCTCCTCAAGCTGCCCGATATCTCTGCGGCGCACGCCGGAAGGAAGCTGTGCGGAATCGGTCACCGAGCTCATACCGGAGGCAGGGAAATCAGTCCAGCTTGTTCCGTTCTTAGAGTACTGCAGCACGAAGCCGCCGTTCTCATAGGGGGCTGAATATGAGTTTTCCCAATCAACGGTGATCTTGTCAAAAGTGGCGCCTGACTCGCCGAAATCCACGCCTATATAAAGCGGATCGGTGGGAACGTCGCTGTCGGCTTCTTTGGCAAGATGTCCGGTGCCCCAGCGCGTTGTGTCATCGCCGTCAAACGCGAGATTCGCGGGGATTGAAGCGTTCATTGTAGAATCAGTCGAAACAAATATCCGTTCGACACTTGCGGTTTCCGCTGCGGAAGCGGGCAACACGCCTACGGCCGTCATGCTCAGGGCAACGGCGGCAGCAAGGATTGATGCGGTAACTTTTTTCAAAACAATCTCCTCCAATGCAATTTTTTGCACACACCGATTAAACCACTTTTGAAACAAAAAGTCAATAATTAAAACAAATAAAATAAGAAAACAAAAGTGCACCGGCAAATAAATACAAAAGGTTTAATTATTGTAAAAACATTCGCAAACCCGGCGACGTGTAAATCAGCAGCGAACAAGCAGGACAGATAAAAAGTCAGGCAGAAAGCAAACGGGCGGACGCATTGTCGGTCTTAAATATCATATTTCCGGAACTGTCTATCGTAAGCGTTACGCTGCCGTCTCTGTCTGTTCTGTAGGTTTTGACTCCGTATTTGGTCAGAACATCCAGAGTTTCGTCGTGCGGATGATTATAGCTTTTGCCATCGCAGGAAATAACGGCGTATTCAGGCGAAACGGCTGAGACCCAGTCTTCAAGATTGTTGTCGGCGCTGCCGTGATGGGCGACCTTGTAAACGTCGGCCGAAACATCGAACCCGGCGTCAAGCATTTCACCCTGAGGCTTTTTGCCGGTATCACCCGTAAAAAGCACACTCCGTCCGGCAAATTCGACCCTTATTACGAGCGAATAGTCGTTAAGGTCGGAATAGTTGCCGGATTGCGGGGCAAGCACGGTGCATAGGGCGCTTCCGAGATTAAAGCTGTCTCCGGGGGACGGCGTTTCGATTTCAAGGCCCTTAAATTCAATCATATCGAGAAGTTTTTCAAATGTAGCCGTATCGTGGACAACGTCGGGCATCAGAACATTATTTACCGTTACGCCTCCGATTACCTTGCTCATGCCGCCGATATGGTCGGAATGCGGGTGTGTGGCAACAAGGTATTCAAGCTCGGTTATACCGTAAGAAGACAGACATTCGGACACGTCGTCTGCGGCGTCGGAAACCCCGGCGTCTATGAGCATGGCCTTGCCGTCGCAGATTATCAGTTCGCTGTCACCCTGGCCGACGTCGATGAAGACCACCGTGAGAGATGAGGAAGAATCGGAAGGCATACCTCCGCGGGGAGGGAACAGCGAGGAAAAATCGAAGCATCCGGACAGGAAGACGACGGCAGTGAGCAGTGCCGACACCATCAACAGTTTCTTTTTTGCGAAAGCGTTTCTCATACTATCACCGTACTTTTTTTGAACTGAGATCTGAAATATTCGGAGACGGCCATCGCTGATGCGATACACGCGCCACTCTGCCTAAAACAAGACGGTCATGCGTCCTCACGCGGCTGCTGAGAGTCGCGCATCATGTTCATTTCAAGCCATTGCTGCCGCGACATAAGGACCTCACGCGGTTTGCTTCCCTGAGACGGGCCGATTATACCGCGTTCTTCCATTTCGTCCATTATTTTGGCCGCTCTGGCATATCCCAGACTCAGTTTTCGCTGCAGCAGGGAGGTAGAAGCAGTTCCGGCGCTTATCACTATCTCAATAGCCGCCATTAGTTTTTCATCCCCGGCGCGATTCTCGTTTTCAGTTTCATTTGCGTCGGAAGACTGCCCTTTCTCCTTTGTGGCAAGGCGCTCGATCTCCTCCTGGATATTTTCGTCGTAGTTTACCGCATAGTTGCTGCGTACAAAATTGATAACCGCGTCTACTTCCTGTTCCGAAACAAAGCAGCCTTGTATGCGTTCCGGTTTGTTGTTACCTATGGGCGCAAACAGCATGTCGCCGCGTCCTAAGAGCTTTTCGGCTCCGCCCCCGTCAAGTATTGTGCGGCTGTCAATGTGGCTCGATACCGCAAAGGCTATACGGGACGGAACGTTGGCCTTGATAAGCCCGGTGATAACATCTACCGACGGACGCTGAGTTGCTATCACAAGGTGCATGCCGGCGGCGCGCGCAAGCTGGGCCAGACGCCTTATTGCGTCCTCTACCTCATTCTTGCTTACCATCATCAAATCGGCAAGTTCGTCGACTATTATCACGATTTTGGGCATTGGCAGAAGCTCGGGCGTTGACTTGGCGAGCTGATTGTAGCTGCTGATATTTTTAACATTGTGCGCCGCAAAGATATTGTATCTCTTTGTCATTTCTGAAACCGCCCAATTGAGAGCACCTGCAGCTTTGCGCGGATCGGTGACCACAGGTATGAGCAGATGGGGTATCCCGTTGTAGTTTCCCAGTTCGACCATTTTCGGGTCCACCATTATCATCTTTACTTCGTCGGGACTTGCCTTATAAAGCAGACTTATTATGAACGAATTTATACACACTGACTTTCCTGATCCGGTAGCTCCGGCAATGAGCAAATGAGGCATTTTTGCAAGATCTGTCGTTTTGACTGCACCGGCGATGTCCCGCCCCAGCGCTACAGTGAGTGTACTTTCGCTGCGGCGGAACGCGCTTGAATCTATAACTTCCCGCAGATTCACCACTTTTATTTTTTTGTTTGGCACTTCTATGCCGACAGCGGATTTATTAGGTATAGGGGCCTCTATGCGCACCCCGGAAGAAGCGAGGTTCATAGCTATATCGTCAGACAGGCTGATGATACGGCTGATTTTAACACCGGCGGCAGGCTGGAGCTCGTACCTTGTGACAGTGGGGCCGCAGGATATGTTCAGGACTCTGGTTTCAATGCCGAAACTGCGCAAAGTGTCTACCAAACGTTCCGCGTTTGCCTTCAGCTCTTCCGGGGAACCGCTCCCGGACGACGAGCCTTTGTTCAGCAGGCTTATGGGTGGATATATATATTCTATGCCTGCAGGCTCCATGCGTTGTTCGGGTATCTCGATTTCCGGCGTGTCGGACTCGCTTGACTTTTCTTCCCTTTTGTCAGCTTTCTCGGCAGCGTGCCTGACAAGGTCGTCAATCTGAAATTCATGCTCCTGATGCGCGGATTCGTGCGTCTCTGCTTCCGGAATATCAAAGACCTCGCCATCCGCGGGGGTGGATTTAACACTGGGCTTTTTTCTGGCGGGTACCGCCTGAATGTCAGCGAGACTTCCGGCATCATCAAATCCGGGACCGAGATCCACGTCAGGATTAAATCTCGGACGCCGGTGTGAGCCATGACCTTCAGTCTCCTCCAAAGCAGATGCGGCAATTTTGTCCGCGGTTTTTTCAATGACAATTGATTCCTTTTTGCCGCCTCGGGAACCAAACACACTTCGGAAAAAATTTAAGACGTCTGACAACCCCACCGATCCGACAAGAAGAATGAACAGACATATCAGCACAATAGATATAACTATCGATATGGGCTTGTCAAAAAGCACAAGCATGCTTCCGCCGACTATGGCACCAACGGCTCCGCCGGAAAACCATCCCATATTCGCGAAGTCAAAAAAGCCGCCAAGGTATTCAGCAGAAAAAATATCCTCAAATCGGACGCCCTGTCCGGTCTTGCCGAATATAAATACATGCCCGGCCGCGCATATGAGAAGCAACAGCAGGAGCCCCTGAAAAACCTTCGATTTCACTGAGGAAGTAGGCTTGTCCGCCGCCGCCATGAGTGCGACGTAAAAAATGATGACGGGGATCAAAAAAGCCGAAAAGCCGAAAAGACCGGCAAAAAAGGATTTTATACCGTTCCCGGCAGCTCCGGTCTGCCCGACTATGAGTATGGCAGTAAGTATGAGCGCAAAAGCGGCGGCGATGAGCGCGCCGCGCTGACGCCTCTTTGCCACATCACGTTCCGACGGATGCTTTGACGACGAAACTTTTGAGGCGGACGCGGCTTTAGAGGCGTGAGTTCCGGAAGATGCGTTTTTTTTGCGCTGTGCCGGGGAAGAACGGCGGCTGTTAGACATATGTAGGAGCGTCCTTTCAAAAAAGTTGATAGTATGTTCAGTGCGAGGTCATGGAGTAAATGCCGACTCCTACGGCGAAAGCCGCTACGGCAAAGCAGTAATAGCAGAATTTACCGAATTTGTCGGAGCGAACCAGCCACTTCATGAGCTTTATCGACGCAATCCCTACGACAAAGGCCGTGAACATGCCCACAAGGTAGGACGCCTTAAATTCCGCATGCGACTCAACGGCGTCCGCGACCTGCAGCAGTGTGGCACCGAATACGGCGGGGAGACTCAATATAAAAGAAAAAGATACGGCATACTCACGCTCAAGTCCCAATATGAGAGCAGTAGAAACGGTGGAACCGGAGCGGGACAGGCCTGGCAGCGTTGCGCACGCCTGTACCACGCCTATGGCCAACGCGTCCGACACTCGCGCTTTTTCTCCGCTCCTGTGTGCCTTGCGCGACACCCTGTCGCTGACAAAAAGCAGAACTCCGGTGACTGCAAGACATATCCCAACGGCAAAAATATTTGACGAAACCGATTCGACGGCGTCCTTGAAAGGCAGCACAATAAACAGTGGAAGGGTGGCTATTACTATCAGTATCATCATCCTGCGATGCTGGTTTGCGTTCTTCCAGCTGAATTTGCCGGCAAAAAGATCTCTTATGCAGAGAAAAAATTCAGTGATTATGCCGATAACATCTCTGCGGAAACATATCACCACAGCTACCAGAGTGGCAAAATGCAGGAGAATGCTCATCAGGAGGGGTTCTTCCGACGTTTCCATAAAAAACTGAGCAATGGCAAGATGCCCGCTCGAAGACACGGGAAGAAATTCGGTTACCCCCTGTATGATACCGAGGATGACAGCTTCAATGTATTCGGCCATGTTTATGTACAGCTCCTTAATCCTGCGCGGGATTTTCCCGCGCGTCGTCAATCATTTTATACAGACACGAAAGCGCGTCGGAGAGCGATCCCAATTCGTCTATGAGGCCTTCGGACACGGCCTGCTCGCCGTCTAAAACACTTCCTATGTCCAGAACGAGTTCGTTGGTGTTCATCATGAGCATTGTGAGACGTTCTTCCGAGATCCCGCTGTGCCTTATTATAAAATCGGTGATACGCTCCTGCATCTTCTGAAAAAAATGGTACGTCTGCGGCACCCCCAAAACCAGGCCTGAGAGCCTGACCGGGTGAATAGTCATGGTGGCGCTGGGCACTATAAAGGATCTCCGTGCGCTGACAGCGAGAGGGACACCTATGGAATGACCGCCGCCAAGAACAAGCGAAACTGCAGGTTTGGACATCCCGGCTATCAGTTCGGCTATGGCGAGTCCGGCTTCGACATCTCCGCCCACGGTATTGAGGAGAACGAGCATACCGTCTATGTCCCGGCTTTCCTCCACGGCTACTATCTGTGGTATCATATGCTCATACTTTGTGGATTTGCTCTGTGCCGGGAGCGAGTAATGCCCTTCGATCTGGCCGGCAATAGTGAGACAGTGTATGGTATGTCGGCCGTCGCCTGTGGTAACGGACGAGAGATCAGTGACGCTGTCAGCAGGACCGTGTCCATCCGGTTTTTCTGCACCGTCCGGCGGCATACCGTCGGTATCGGGAACAGAATCCGGCGGGATGGTCACCTCCGGAGGGGACGGAATCATATCGTTATCGTCGCACATTGTGGTAAGCACATCCTGACGCCGTTTTCGGCAATTTTACAAACCGTAAAAACAGGTCTGCCACAATGTTATTCCCTCAAAACATTCCATTATCCGTCGCCGCTTGTTGCACACATCGCATTATATTATACAAACGCCGAAAAGTCAAATATGTGTATCCCTTTTTCATGAGCATTGATATGCCTCGGAAAAGATATTATGCACAAATCAAGCGTTATATTTTTGTGACAAATAACAGCAGATAAAAGCCACAATCTAATTGAAATGAGGTGTTTTTTCTGTTACAATTACATAATCAAATCCTTTGGGAGTGAAGCAAATGTGTGAAATAAGCTGGAAAATAGCCAGAGTTCCGGATGTAAAAGATGAGGGGGAAAAAATATCCCAAAATACATTTTTATGCGGAGAACAGTGGATAAACGCTGCGGTACCGGGGACGGTCCTTTACAGTTACGAAAAAGCCGGGAAAATAGCTGACCCGTATTTCAGCGACAACATACTTAAACTTGATCAGGACTACTACAACACCGATTATTGGTACAGGGGAGAAGCGGAAATCCCCGAGTCTTACGGTGGAAAATACATATGGCTTAATTTCGGCGGAGTCAACCACAAGGCCGATATTTTTGCAAACGGGAAAAAGCTCGGAAGCATCAACGGAGCCTTCCGACGCGGAACATTCAACATCACAAAAATTGCGCAGCCCGGAAAGACTCTGACGGTAGCGGTTTATGTACATTGGTGCGATTCCGGACTGTTGGACACTCCTACGTTTATCGGTTCGGCGGGGTGGGATTTTATGCCGGCGATTCCGGGAAGAAACATGGGCCTGTACAGGCCGGTGACTGTGGGTGCGACGGGAAGCCTTGTTATAAGGGACCCGTTTGTGACTTCTGATCTGGTTTTGCCTGATATGAAAAAAGCCACTGTAAACATATCTGCGGAAATAGAAAATGTATCTGATAAGGATGAGGAATGCATTCTGCACGGGAGACTGCATCCCGCCGACAAAGATTTTTCCGTCAGCGTAGTTATTCCTGCACACTCGTCAAAAGCTGTAAAGTTAAACCCAATTACAGTATTTAATCCCGAGGTGTGGTGGCCCGCTGGATACGGCGGACAGCCTTTGTACTGTGCGGAACTCGAAACATTTGACGACAGCGGCAATTTGTCTTCGTCGGAAAACGTGGTATTCGGTATCAGGAAGCTTGAATACGACAGGGATGGACATGACCTTGAACTTAGTATAAACGGCGTGCGCGTGCTGTGCAAAGGAGGAAACTGGGGCATGCCGGATGCGATGCTCAAGCACAGCGACAGATTTATATACGATTCTATAAGGCTGCATAAGGAAGCCGGAATAAATATGATACGCACCTGGCACGGGACGAGCGACTTTGATGTTTTTTACGATGCATGCGACAAGTACGGCATAATGGTGTTTGAGGATTTTGCTCTTCACGGTAAACAGCTTCCGCTGGAACCGCAGCTGTTTATGGAAAGCGCAAGAGACAAGCTCAGACGTCTGCGCAACAGGTGTTGTATTGTATTGTGGTGCGGGGAGAATGAAGCCGTACCACCGGCGCCTCTCGACGTTCAGCTCCCCGAAGCAGTTGAGGAGCTGGACGGCACAAGACTGTACATAGCGGCATCTAACTGCGACGGCGTACACGGAGGTACGACATATACCATACAGGATCCGGCGTGGTTTTTCGGACACGCCGAGGGATTTATCACGGAAATCGGTACGCAGACCATACCGAACGTTGAAAGTATGCGCCGCATGATGAAAAAAGAAGAGCTTTGGCCGGCGGGGAACCCCGTTTGGGAACACCACGACTATAATTTCGGCATAGGGAACAAAAACAGCAAGAAATATACCGACGAAATCACGGCGCGGTACGGCAGTCCAGACAACATAGAGGATTTTTGCCGCAAAGCACAGCTTGTGAACGTTGAGACATACAAGGCGATATTCGAATCCTTTAACGACGGCATGTTTGACAGGTGCTCCGGCCTGCTGCTGTGGATGAGCGCGCCGGCGTGGCCGTCCCTTATATGGGAGATATATGATTACTATTTGGACTGCTTCGGAAGCTATTACGGTACCAAGAAGGCAACAGAGATGCTCCATGTGCAGTGGAACGCCAGAACGGGTTCGGTAAAGGCCGTTAACCACACCGCGGCGGATTTCAGCGGCACAGTGACAGCCGAAGTATACAACATGGACGGCGAGCTGAAATTCGCCAGAGAAGCGTCTGCGGATGTCAGAGGAGGCAGCGCAGTCGAAGTAATGAAAATATTTGCAGACACTGCAGTGAACATTGCCGCCGGGAAAAAAGGCACGGCGTCTGCGTGTGAAAACAAAAGAGATATCCCGAATAATGCCTTTGACGGGAACGACATAACCAGGTGGACCTGCGACGGCAGCCCTGAAGGCTGGCTGTGCGTGGACCTTGAGGGCGTATACGCCATAGACGGAGTGAGGATAAGCTGGGAAAATGCCTATGCGGCGGATTTTCATATTGACGTCTCCGCTGACGGGGAGACGTGGAAAACCGTCGCAGAGACTGTCAGCGGAAACGGCGGCCTTAACACCCTGATGTTTGAAGAGTGTGAGGCGAGGTACGTAAAGCTTATCTGCACCCGCCGCGGCACCATGTGGAATTATTCGTGCTACCAGTTTATGGTGCTGGCCGCCGGGACGTCGTCAAAGGATGCGGACGGGCTTTCAAAGGTCCATTTCATAAAGCTTCTGATGAAGGATAATCAGGGGAAACCGATAAGCGATAATTTCTATTGGAGGTCAAAGTTCAACTGCGATTGCAAAGAACTTGCCCGACTTGACCTTGCTCAGATAAAAGCCGCCGCAGCAGCGCGCCGGGACGGTGAAACGGTTTGCTGCAAGATTGACCTTGAAAATTCAGGAAATTCCGTGGCGGCGTGTGTGAGGATAAAAGCTGCAAGGTCAGACGCGGCTGCAGGAGAGGACGACAGGATACTTCCCGCCTTTTTCAGCGATAATTATGTGTGGCTGCTGCCCGGCGAAAAACGGCGGATAGAACTCAAATACGCAGCCGACGTATACGGCGCGGTTCCTGAACTTGAAATTTCCGGCCTCAACGTTCCAGCCTGCCGCATAACCGCCGAGGGATTCCGATGACGCGAACCGAAGGCGCAAAACACTGGACTTCAATGCGTCCGAAATAACAAATAAATTGTTTACATTCACAGAACAATCTGTTATAATAGGCGGCAAGATGCACAAAAATCAGCCTCTTTTTCATGAAAGGAATGGTCAATGATGAGAAAAATCCCCATTAGGCGGCTGTTGTCTGCGGTAATGGCTGTCTGCACGCTCTTTGTCCTGATGATGACGGCGAGCAGCTGCTCACTGTTTATCAGCGGAGCGGTTGAGCACGTGGAGACCACGGACTTGAACGGCGGCTGGACCATGTCCAGAGTACCGGATGTTTCGGATCAGGGGAGCGACTTGAGCAAAGTCGGATACAGCACGGGAGAAGGCTGGTTTAACGCTACCGTTCCCGGCACGGTGCTTACAAGCTACTATAATGCGGGTCTAATCCCGGACCCGTATTACAGCGACAATATGCTGAAGCTGGACGAGAGTTATTACAACGTTGACTATTGGTACCGCAAGGACTTTGAGGTGCCTTCGTCGTATGACGGACGACGTGTGTGGCTGAACTTCGACGGAATCAACTGGAAAGCCGACGTGTTTGTGAACGGCAACAGCGTCGGCAGCATAGAAGGCGCGTTTATCCGCGGACAGTTCGACATAACCGACTACGTGAATGTAGGCGAGATGAATTCGGTTGCGGTGTACATCCATTGGTGCAACAGCGACGTGAAGGATATGCCGTCGTTCCTGTGTTCGAATTCGTGGGACTGGATGCCCGCGATTCCCGGCAGGAACATGGGTATATATAAGGACGTTTACCTTTCCGCTTCCGGAGCCGTGACCCTTGATGACCCGTTTATAACCACTGATCTTAACGAGCCGGATTATAATAAGGCCGACGTTACGATAACCACCGACGTTACCAACCATACCGATAAAAAGGTTTCCGGCAGCATTACCGGAACGCTCACGCCGAATTCCGGAGAGGGCAAAAAGTATAAGTTTTCCAAGAAAGTGTCCGTAGAAGCAGGCGAGACGGTTTCCGTGGTGATAGACGATATCACCATGAAGGATCCCGACCTGTGGTGGCCGAACGGCCTCGGAGACCCTGATCTCTATACGATGAACATATACTTTAAATCAGGCGACGTTTCAGATGCCGAGGACGTGGTTTTCGGCGTGCGCGAGTATTCCTATGAGTACGAGGCGTCGGACGGGGAACAAACCTCCGAGGACGATATGATCCTGAATGTCAACGGACAGCGGGTTTTCTGCCGCGGAGGCAACTGGGGAATACCTGAGTCTATGCTCAATTGGACAGACAAGGATTTTGAGAATGCGATACGTCTTTCCAAGGAGGAAGGCTTCACAATGATCCGCTGCTGGCACGGGACCAGTGATTTTCCTGCATTTTATAAGTACTGCGACGAATACGGCATTATGGTGGCGGATGAATTTTGGCTTAACGGTCCGGAAACTCCCAACGATACCGGGATGTTCATGGACAATGTGAGAGACAAAATAAAGCGTATACGCAACCACGCGTGTCTGGCTTTCTGGATAGGCGCTAATGAAATTACGCCCCCGGGTGCTCTTGATTGGAAAATAGCCAAGGAGATAAATGAACTTGACGGGACCCGCACGTATATATCCGCCTCCAACAGCGACGAGCTTACCGGCGGCATAACATATCAGATCATGGATCTTGAGTGGTACTTTACAAACGGCAGAAACGTAGGGTTTACCACGGAATACGGCTGCGTAAACATTCCGAATATTGAATCTCTGCGCAATTTCCTCGAAGAGGAGGACCTCACCCTTTCTGCCATCTCAAACGACGTATGGGATCACCATGAATCCGATAACGACCAGTACGGTAACAAGCAGTTTGATAAGTATGTGAGCTGGATATATGATCGCTACGGCGCGAAGGGTTCTGAGACCTGCAAGGACATAGAAGATTTCTGCAGAAACGCACAGCTCATAAACTATGAGACGTTCAAGGCCATGTTTGAGGCGTGGAACGTGGGGATGTTTGAGTCCACCAGCGGCGCGTTGCTGTGGATGAGCCAGCAGGGCTGGCCGGCGGTTGTGTGGCAGACATACGACTACTACATGGAAGAGAACGGCGCGTTTTTCGGGTGCAAGTCCGCCAACGAGGTCGTTCATGTACAGTACAATTATGCGACGGGCGAAATACAGGTGATAAACAATTCGTTGATTGATTACAACAACGCGCAAATCACCGCGGAGATATATAACCTCGACGGAAGCCTTGTTTATACCGAGACCCAGAGTGTAAACGCCGCGAGGTCTACTGCCACGGACAGCTTTAATCTTTTCACGGGTGGGGCGAACCTTAAAAACAATTCTTCTCTTTCGGATGTTTACTTCATCAGGCTGAAGTTGGTGGACAGTGACGGGAACCTTCTGTCGGAAAATAATTATTGGCGCGGCAAGCAGGATCAGGATTATACTGCGCTTAAGGATCTGGGCGAAGCGTCCTACAGCGCTTCCGCATCCAAGGAAGACGACGGCGAATCCACTGTTATAACGCTGACCATAAAGAACGAGTCTTCAAACGTCGCTTTTGCCACAAGGGTAAAAGCTATAAGGGACAACGCCGC
>CASDVX010000068.1 GCA_949284545.1 uncultured Eubacteriales bacterium | reverse complement strand
CTCGTCAAATGACGTGCCCACAAGGCCCTCTCTTTGATTTGTCACTTCAGCTACCTTTGTGTAGCTGCTGCCGTCAGCGCTCACCTCGATATTGTATTCGCTGGCGTAAGCGCCTTCCCACAGAATATATACGCCCGTTATTTTCTTAACCTCGCCGAGATCCAATAATATCCATGTATTATCATGGTAAGCAGACTCCCACCGTGTGCTCGTATCGCCGTCCACCGCAAGGTCGGCAGTATTGGTGCCGGTGACGGATTCAGCCGTTGCAGTGGCGTTCCCGGTAACGTTGTAATCTCCCGGGGTCATCTCGTACGTATATGTCGTATCGGCATTTATCGTTATGCTGTCCGATATGATCTTGTAATCCGTGCAGACTATCTTTATCGGGTATGATCTGGACGCTGTATAGTCCACAAGCGTGATTTTAGCGGTGCCGTTCTGATCGGAGACAGCCATGTGGATATCAAGTTCCACCGTGGCTCCCGGCTGCGTCTTAATAGTAGCCGTAAGAAGCCTTCCCCCGAAAATCCGCTGATAATAGATTTGGGCTATGAGAGAGTATCCGGAATCATTCCCGTGAAGGCCGTCCGGGAAGCTTTCGGAATGTCCTGCTGTGAGTGTATTCATATCTATCAGCTGAAGGTCCAGCTCACCGGCAAGCTCTCTTACTAAATCGCTTATCTTGCCGTTTACACCGGCCGGATGGGTACTGTTGTACGCGCACGGAGGCGTTGCAAGTATGACGGTAGCGCCGCTGTCCATGTACGGCTTTATCATGTCGGTGTAATCCGTTTTAAAATAGCTGTCCGCCGCATCCAGATTGCCGCCTGTACCGTCGTTGGTACCCATCTGCACAATGACTATATCCGCGTTGTAATCCAAGCTCCCGAGATACTCATCCGAACCGTACCAGAAGTATGATCCGTCCGCCTCCGGCACGTTGCGCACTGCCGCGCCGCCCTTGCCAAAGTTTTTCACCTCATATTTATTTCCGTCCACAGTTCCCAAATACTCAAGATATTCCGCTAAAAACGCCGGATAATTGCTGTTTTCGTTCCCTGCGGTTATTGAGTCCCCTACACATGCCACACGTATAACGCCGTCGCCGTCAGCGTCGGTCCACTCAAGCTTTTCAATCGCGGAAGAGGTTCCTCCGGACGCGGTATCGTCGCCGGACACGGAGGACTCTCCTCCCGCAGGCGACGGTGTACACGCGGTCATACCGCAGAGCAACGCCGCACAGGTGATAAATGACAGGGCTTTCTTCATTTTCTTATCATACCTTTCTTTATCGGAATTGTCCTCAATTCATGCGCCGCGCAACCAATTCCGATTCACTGCACGCCGCTGACAAGCCTACAGATTGAGATGAGACCAAAGAAGAAGCAGCCTTCAAGCTGCTTCTTCTTTCCTTAAAGCAATCACTTAATCACTCGCTGACGGTGCCGTCGGACGCCACCTGAGACTCTCCGCCCTCAGCAGCCTCGAGGTCGGCGCTGTTATACACCTCGAATTCGTAGCACGACGGATGTTCCTTAACATCACCGCTTGCATTCACATAAGCTTTGAAGCAATAGATCCTCACGTATTTAGCGGTAACAGCTTCAAACGTGATCGTGTCAATCTGATGATCCTGGTTCAAGGTCTCGCCATCGGCCTCAAATGTCCCCGTGCGCACTGCCTCTACATCAAGGTCGGTGAAGGTTTCGCCGTCGTCGGATATCTGAACCGTATATCCGTCCTCGGTAGGATGCGCGGACTCCCACTCTATTACCAGCATATCAAATGTCTGCGCCTCATCCCACATGATGCCGCACCACGCCGGATCGACATTTCCCTCGCTGTCCGTATTCCCTGTGGCATCCGATTGCCAACGGGACTGCGACGAATTATCGCCGTCATTAAGAAGATCCGCCGTATACATAGTATACTGAGTACTTACCGAATCCACGTACGGATCGCCCTTAAAGGCAAGGTTAAGAGAATCTTCGCTGTCTTCGGGCTCGGACGACGGCTGCTCACTGCTCACATCCGCCGTTGAAGAAGTCGGGGCCTGAGTAGACGAAGTTCCTGCCTTAGACGTTGTCGAGGATGTGCCGCCCTCATCGGGATCACACGACGCAAACGCCAGCAGCATTGCAAGCGAAAGCGACGCCGCAAGGATCTTTTTCATATGTAATCAACTCCTTTGCAGGCAATATACCATACTTCGCAGGAAATGTCAACAATATTAACGGTTTTTATCTGTTGAAAAATATATAGTATATATAATTCGGCCCCGTTTCAGAAGGAAACATCCGATTCTGTGAGGAAGTGCCCCTTTTCTCCGTCTTCCATCTCTATGTCGTCGCTGTAATAGACCTCTATTTCATAACACGACGGCGTGTCCTTTTCTGCCTCCAGCTCATCGGAGTAATATGGCACGGTGCATATTATGCTGAGTTTGTCCGCCAGCACGGGCTCGTCAAAAAGTATTACGTCTATATGCTCATCGTCGCCGCCCTCAGCGCTCCTCACCACTCTGTATCCGACTGTTTCTCCGGCTGAACCGTTTTCTGTTTTTACTTCAAATCCCTCTTCCGCCGGGTGATGTGCCTCCCAGTATATGACCACAACGTCAAACAATCTGTCGGCATCCCATTCTATGCCGAATGTGGACGGTTCCTCCTCCGTACCTTGCAACTTAGACATCCAGCGGGTGAGCCTGTCTCCGTCATTTATTTTGTCTGCTCCGTATGTGGGATAATCCGAACTAACGGAATCGGCAAACGCCGTTCCAATAAGCGCAAGATTGTATTTTGAATCCACGTCCGTGTCCACAAATGACGGTATTTCAAGTTCAGACTCGGCCGCCGAGGACGTGGACGAGGGTATGGACGGCTTTCGCGTCTCCTCCCCGCCTGAACACGACGCCGCAGCGCATATGACCGCAAGCGCCGCGACTGCCGTCACGGTTCGGAGCACAAACGAAATCTTTTTTAAAACCATTGGAATCTCCTCCTGTTGACGGTGGTATTGTATCATAGGGCATGTCAAAAAGCAACGTTTGCCGCGCGCTTTTCAAATAAATTTCAGTGAACTGCACGTATGGGTTAACCCCTCCGGCAAAAGACGGCCGCACCGCAATATGCGGCGCAGCCGTCCTCGTACTAAAGCCGAGAAATACGTTGACCTGTCTGTGATTATTCAGCGACAGTTTCGGAAGTATCCACGTCCGAAGCGGTATCGCCCTCAGCCTCTTCGGGAGCGTAAAGCTCGATATCCCAGACCTTAGGCGCATACTTCGTGGAGGTACCCTTGATGATCACTACGCGGAAGCCGGTAGCTTCAACAGCTTCAAAAGTGACGGTATCTACCGATATCTCGGTCGTACCAACAGTAGTATCTTCACGGACAGCCTCAGCGCCGCTTACCGCCTGCCACGTCTCCCCATCGGTAGTGTATTCTATCCTGTAACCGCCGTCAGCAAGCGGATCCGTAACGGATCCGGTCTCCCAGTTGATGATAGCTACATCGGCAGCGACCGCCTCTTCAAAGGAAACACCAATCCAAACCTGGCCGTCCTCATACGAGACTTTGACTCCATCATCTGACTTCTCTTTAAGCTGCCATGCGCTGCCGACGTTTCCGTCAAAAGCATTGGCGGGATTCTCCATTCCGGCGTAATACTGCATGTACTCTTCATCATCGGAAGTCTTTCCGGTATTCATGTCGATGTATGTAGCATCATCTCTGAATACAAGGTTTTCCACTTCCTCCTCAACGTCAGACGGAATATCCACGGAAATCACGGGTGTCGTCGATGTGCCGCCGGCGGAAGAGGACGTCCCCGTACCGGAACCGGACGCAGTGGAGGAAGTACCTCCCTGCTCGGGATCACACGATGCAAACGCCAACAGGACAGTCAACGAAAGTACTGCCGCAAGAACTTTTTTCATCTGTTACCAACTCCTTTTTGAGCAATATATCACACACAATTTTAAAAGTCAACATATTTTTTGTCATTTTTGCTGCACAAATTGCAAAATCAAACGTTTTCTTCCATTCGTACGATTTTTAGCCGTTTTACCGGACTGCTACGGTACAGACTTTTAAAAGGAGGAGGGAGATGGCCTATGCAGGCCTTCTCCCTCCTATAGCTGCTAACCGGCACCGTTACCGTATTATCATGCCGTCTCAGAAGTCTCTTCAGTCACGTCATCGGAAACCGCTTCCGAAGAAGTTTCCTCTTCTTCAGCCGCATACACCTCAAACTCCCAGAGCTTCGGAGAGTACTTTGTGGTGCATTTCACTACAACGACACGCAAGCCCGTGACCTCTGTAGGCTCCACCGTCACGGTATCGCAGTATGTGCTCGCATAAACCGTGCCGTCGTCGCGGGTCACCTCGGCGCCCTCAAGGTCCTGCCATGTTTCCCCGTCGGTCGTGTACTCTATCCTATAGCCGCCTTCGCTGAAATCATATGGGACGGAACCGCTTTCCCACTTAAGGAGTATCGTTTCAACAGTTACCGCCTCGTCAAACACAAGACCCACCCAAACATCGCCGTCGGCATAGGTAAGCTGTTTATAAAGGCCCCCGTCTCCCGTCGCCACATACCAACCGTCCGGAATATCGCCGCCGGAGGTGTAATTTTCATCACGTATCTCATCGCTCTTAAGCTGCCAACCGTCGGAAATCGAGCCGTTGAAGGAAAGGTCCGGGGTGTGATCCCCCGTGTTGCCGGGATAATATGCCATATATCCATCGTCCTCGGCTGTTTTCCCGGTATTCATGTCTATGTACGTGACATTGTCTCCCAAGGCAATGTTTTCGGGCTCATCCTCGACCGGAGGTATAAATATCGACACAACAGTTGATCCCGACGACGTACCGCCCGTTGACGAGGCGCCGGATGAGGACGCTCCGGCCGGGTCGCCTTCGCAGGAGGCAAACGCAATAAGTGCCGACACGGCGCACAGAGCCGCCATAACCTTTTTCATTTTTGTTTCTCTCCTTTCAAAAATTCAACCTTAGGTAGATTATACTGTATTTGTTTTTAAAAATCAACACATTTTGTTAATTTTTTTCTTATCAATACGTCTCC
>CASDVX010000067.1 GCA_949284545.1 uncultured Eubacteriales bacterium | reverse complement strand
GAAAGGATGATCGTATGTTTCGGGAAATAAGCACGTCTGACATCAGGGAAAATGTTTTTGACATGATAGACAAGGAATGGTTCCTGCTGTCCGCCGGGAACAAAGAGAGCATGAACATGATGACCTGCAGCTGGGGCACGGCGGGCGAGCTGTGGGGGAAACGGGTCGCCGTGGCATTTGTGAGGAAGACCCGGCACACCCTTTCCTTTACCGAAAGGGAAGGATATTTCACCATGAACTTTTTCGGCGACAGCCACAGGGACGCCCTCGCCCTATGCGGGAGCAAAAGCGGAAGGGATACGGACAAGGTAGCCGCTACGGGACTTACCCCCGTCTACTGCGGCGAATGCGGCGACGCCCCGTATTTTGAGGAAGCGAAGACCGTGTTCGTGTGCCGCAAGCTTTACGCGGACTTTATAAAGCCCGAATGTTTCTGCGTTCCTGAGCTTGACGGGCAGGTCTACGCCGCCAAGGATTACCACAGGGTATACGTGGGAGAGATAGTCAGGGTGCTTGTAAAGGAATAAGACGGATTTTGACCGTCCGCTGCAGGAGGGGCGCGCGGGGACTGAGCCGCCCCTTTCACGGGGGAGAAACGCCGTGAACGCCCGTCTGAGCGGAACGAAACTGTCCGCCCGCCTTAGCGGGGGACAAATCGCAGCGGCTGCGATTCGGATTAAAATCAGCCGAAGCCCGCCCCTCTTCACGGAGAAAAACTTCGGCGCCCCGCCGCCCGGCTTTGTGGGCAGCGCCCCGCCGCCCGGGTTTGTGGGGAGTGCGCCGCCGGGATTTGCGTGCAGCACCCTGCGCCGGCTTATGGACATCGCCCGCCGCTGGTTTATGGGCAGCGCCCCGCCGCCGGTTTATGGGCAGCGCCGAACGTCCCCGCGTCCTTTGCTCCCTTCGCGGAAAAAAGCAGTGCAAACCCGCTTAACACAAATTTAACCGGTCGATTGTTGACACACCGAGCGGAAATGGGGTAAAATAACGGAGATTTATCGGATTTATCGCCGCGTTTTTACCTTTTTCTGAAATTTCCCGGAGGTGTGAAAATGACTTACGGTCCATGGACGAGGCCGATGCGCTGGTGGAAGCTTCTTGTAGCGGATATACTTGTGCTGGGGATATCCCTCTGCACGTTTGCCTATTTTCATCATGTAAGGCCTCAGTCCGGCGGCGCGGGGACACCCATCGTCGTGCTTCCGCCGGCGGGAGGGACAAGCTCCGGCGGGACAAGTTCGGCCGGAGGAACGGGGTCCGACGGAGGACCCGATTACTCGTATCTGGGCCTGGGAGCGAAGTTTTACGACAGGTTCAACCTTGACGGCAGCGTCACGGTCACGGACAATTCCTACGTGAGCGGCAGGGTCAGCATTACCCTCACGGAAATCGAATACGCGGGCGCGATATGCCACGTGGCGGATATATACGTCTGCGATCTTTCCAACTATATCACCGTATTTGCCGATGATACCTTCGGCAAGGGATTCAGGGAGCCCACCCCGGACATGGCGGAGAGGAGCGGGGCGATACTCGCGGTCAACGGCGACTATTACGGCACCCATTCGGCCAGCTTTCTGGTGAGAAACGGCATTCTTTACGACGATTCCGGCGCGGACGACGATATGTGCGTGCTGTACGCCGACGGCACCATGGAAACCTACTATGAGGACGAATTCGACCCGCAGGCGGCCACCGCCCGCGGACCGTGGCAGGTGTGGGGCTTCGGGCCGAAGCTCCTTGATAACGGCCGGAAGATGCCCACTGAATACAAATTCAATTCCTCGGTGAATCCCCGCAACCCCCGCACAGCCATCGGCTATTACGAGCCGGGCCACTACTGCATCGTCGCAGTGGAAGGAAGAAACGACGAATCCGACGGGCTCACCCTCCACCAGCTTTCGGCGTTTTTTGCGGACGAGCTGGGCTGCGCTGATGCTTTTAACCTTGACGGGGGACAGACCTCGGTGATGTATTTTAACGGAAAAGTGGTTAACAATCCCTACAAAGGCGGCAGGGAATGCAGCGACATCATAGGTATAACGGACAAATAACGGCCGAAAAACAGAGGCCGCATCCGAAGGGAAAGATAACCATTGAAGGGGGATAAAATTTCCGCGAAGGCTGCCGGGAAAAAGGCTGCGGCCGCCGTGTGCGCAGTGCTTGCCGCCGGGCTGCTGGTGGCTTTGACGGCGGGAGTGCTCGGACCGGACGAGGGCGACGAAACGGGGAACCTGACGACGGCGCCGGCGGGGTCTTATGACGGGACCGCCCCGGGCGGCGCAAGTTCCGGCGGTGTGAGTTCCGGCGGGACAAGCTCCGGCGGGACAAACTCGACCGGAGGAGCGGGGTCCGACGAAGGGCCCGACTACTCGTATCTGGGTCTGGGGGCGAAGTTTTACGACAGGTTCAACCTTGACGGCAGCGTCACGGTCACGGACAATTCCTACGTGAGCGGCAGGGTGAGCATCACCCTCACGGAAATCGAGTACGAGGGCGCGGTGTGCCACGTGGCGGACGTATACGTCTGTGATATCGAAAACTACGGGACGGTCTTTGCCAAGGACAGATACGGCATAAGCTGGTCAAATAAGGAGCCCACCCCGGACATGGCCGAAAGGAGCGGGGCGATACTCGCGGTAAACGGAGACTATTACGCCGGACGGTCGGGAAGCTTCCTTGTGAGAAACGGCGTGCTTTACGACGATTCCGACGCTGACGACGACGTGTGCGTGCTGTACGCTGACGGCACCATGGAAACCTACTATGAAGACGAGTTCGACCCGCAGACGGTCATTGACCGAGGCCCGTGGCAGGTGTGGGACTTCGGTCCCAAGCTCATGGACAACGGGGAAAAGATGCCGGAGGATTTTGAGTTCAATTCCTCGGTGAATCCCCGCAATCCCCGCACAGCCATCGGCTATTACGAGCCGGGACATTACTGCATCGTGGCGGTGGACGGGAGAAATGGTGTGTCCAGAGGACTCACACTCCACCAGCTTTCGGCGTTTTTTGCGGATGAGCTGGGCTGCACGGACGCCTTCAATCTGGACGGGGGACAGACTTCGGTGATGTATTTCAACGGCAGAGTGGTAAACGACCCGTATAAAGGCGGCCGGGAGTGCAGCGACATTATAGGTATAACGGACAAATAACGGACCGGAACAGACCGGACCGTACCCGAAAGGAAAGAAAGCCCATGAAAAGGAAAAAGTTTTCCGTGATAACCCTGATAAACAGGATACTTCCCAACGTGTGTATAATTCTTGCCTGCATGATACTCACGTTCCTTGTGATAAACATATTCAACACTGCCATGCAGTTTATGACCAACGATATTACCACGGTGCTTCTTTTCGTGCTGATGGGGGTATCCATATGGGTGTCCCTGCTGGCCATATACTATCAGCGCAAGCTTTACGCCGCCAGACAGATAATGAGAAAGATGCAGAATTACATAAATAAAATCGACGCCGAAAACGACGGCGGCAGCGGCGACGGAGACCGGGAATAACGCCTGCGCGGCGAGAAGGGGGAAGGACCCGTGACGGGAGACAGAGGCGGGGCACCACGGTGCGAAAGCTGCCTTTATTTTGATTACCTCTATGATGACGGGAGCGACGAAATGGGCTGTACCGCCGGTCTTGACGAGGATGAGATGGCCCGGGTGTTCGCAAAAGGAGCGCCGGGCTGCCCAAGCTACCGTGAATATGACGAATACAAAACCGTCCGCAGGCAGGGCTGAGCTGCCTCCGGGCGGTTTTTTATGCGCGCGGCGTTTGCGTATGAGTGCGCGGCGTTTGCGTATCCCGTTATTGCACATGACATCAGTCCCCGCCTTTCACGGGAATTTCCGCCGTGCCCGCACATTTTCACTCCCGCCCGCGCCTCTGCGGCCCGCTCCTTCGCTTTCTTTTGCGGCCCGCCCCCGCCGGGACGCCCCGCTCTGCCACGCAGTGACCGCGCCGGTTTGAGCCCCACGCGCACGTTTTTCACTTCCCGCCCGCGCCAATCACATCCCGCCCGCGCAAATTACGTCCAACCTGCACAATTTACATCCAGCCTGCACAAATTACCCGCCGCCGCACGGCTTTATTTTTTTGCCCCGCCCCGCGCCTTTGCGGAGTTTTGCCCGCGCCGGACGCACGTCCCCGTGGGGCTTAAACAACCCCGCCTTGTCCCCCGCGCCCGCCCGCCGGAGGCAGGTCAGGCCGAACGGCCCCGAATGTTCCCGCCGCGCGACGGGCGCACGGTTTTATCCACGTTTCCGCAGCTTTATTTTTCGTCCCACGCGCCGGTGCATAACTTTGAATTATTTAACAATCCGGTTGACGGTTCGATGTTCCCGCCGCGCGCCCTCCGTGACCTTACACGGCATCCGGCTCTCGTCCCCGTACCGCCGCGGAGGTTTTGTTCCGTCCGCGGCTGCGCGCTCCGCGTTCCGCCTCTCTTACGCACGCTTCGGCGCCGGAATTTGAGTAAAAACCAAAAAACGGCGCCAAAGGTTGATTTTAGGAAATAAAAGAAGTATAATAAGTTTACATAAAAGTCAAATTTCTGATAAAAGGCGG
>CASDVX010000066.1 GCA_949284545.1 uncultured Eubacteriales bacterium | reverse complement strand
GTGTCAAAATCGTTAATATCGGTGGAATCCGATAAAACGCCCAACGGTTTGTTGCCGGTGGCATCATTGGTTGAAAGCTGCACGATGATATGGTCGCAAACAGGATACTTTGCGCTTTCGCTTTTAAGCCTTGAAACGTATGAGTTTGCCCCGTTGTCTACCAGTGTAGTGCCGGAAACGGCAAGCTTTATGCATGTGCAGTCATTACGCTCGGCTATCATGTCCACGAAGGAACGCCCGCCTGCGGCGCTGCCGTAGGTCACGGAGGAGCCGAGGAAAATAAATGTTTTGCCGTCCATTGTATATGCCTCTCTTTCGGATGAAGTTTCGGTAACGGATCCCTGCTGCTCTGCCGGCGCGGTTTCACATCCGGCAGGAAGGATCGGAATGAATACAGAGAACGCAAGAATTAGAGCCTTTAACCAGTAAAATCGTTTTTTCATAATTATCCCCCTTTTTAATTTGACATCGCTTGAGAATATTTTTTTGTTTTCAGATGCATATGGCCCGGAAATACCGTGCAGGCTCTGAGAGCTAAATGGAATCCGAGCCCTTGCCAGAGGATGGAACCGCGCGTGCGCTGTGAGTATGGATTTGTGCTGTGGCAGACTTCTTCTCCAAATTCAGAATAACCACCGCCGAAAGGACAAGCACCATCCCCGGAACCGACGGAAGATCCGGAACTTCCGAAAAGAAAACAAAGCCGGCGGCGGTAGCGACTACGGGCTCAACAGAGGCGATTATGGAAGCAGGACCGTTTTCCATGCCGCTCAGGCCGACCGTGTACAGAAGGTACGGAGCTACCGTCGCGATGAGAGTGAGGAGCATCACTGTGCCCCACATGAAGCTCCCGTCCGAGATCATGGAAACCACCGGGGAAAAATCGATGACCGCCAAAGATGCGGCCGAGGACATGACGAAGGTATAAAACAGGATTGTCATGGTTCTGTATCCCCTGTTTATTGCGGCGCGGCTGAATACGGAATAGAGTGCGTAGCCCACGCCGGAACCGAGACCCGCCAGGATCCCCGCGGCGCTGACACCGCCTTCGTTTGAAAAAATACCCGAGACCAGCACGCAACCGGAAAAACATAGTCCGAGGGCGGCAAATTTCCTGAGAGTGAGTTTTTCTCCGAAAAAAACGGCAGACATGAGCACCACGAATATCGGTGCGGTGTAAAGCAGGATTGCGGCCACGGACAGGGATGTTTCCCCCATGCAGTAGAAATAGCAGCAGTTAAAAAAAGTAATGCTCATTATGCCGGAGCCGGCAAAGCACCAGAGATCCCGAAGTTTTATGCGAAAAAGGCTGCGGTCGAATACCAGCAGTACAAGCGCAAAAATAACGGCTGTGAGAATGGATCTCACGCCGGCCACCTGAGAGGAGGACATGCCGCGGGCGACAAGCGGGCGCACAAAAAGCCCCATCAGACCCCAGAGACTGCCGGCGGCAAACACAAGAACGGGGGAAAGCTTTTTCAACGTACCGCAGCCTCTTTTCCGTCGACGACATCCAGAGTGAGCTCTTCGGCCGCGGGCTTGGGTATATCCGGCGTTACGCGCGGAGCCCGCTTTAAGGGGTCGTACCGGAATCGGAAACAGGAGCTTCCTCTGGGCACTAATCCCTTTTTCTCGCAGAGAAGAGTATCGGAGTTTGAATCAAATGCGGAAAAAAGGCACCTTTCACAGCGCTTTTCCCCGGAATCCGAAAAAAGAGATTTCATAACCGCAGCCTCCCGTGCAAATATCGCGTTCATACACGGGAATTATACATTTTGAGACAGAAAAAGTAAAGCGGGAATTGCCGGTTAAAGTCAATTTTTTGCACCGCGCCCGAACAGAACCAGCTTTCCCGTGCGCTTATCTGCGCAGAAAAGAACGCAGAACAGTATACACAGCGGGACGGCGACGGAAAGAGAATTGAAAGACGAAGGATTAAACAGGGGATCAAAGGCCGAAACCGAAACCGCCGCAGGGAAAGATGCCCACAGGATCAGCGAATAGAAAGCACCCAGAAAAAAAGCCGCGGCTCTCGAGACAGCCAGTTGCTTTACGGTTATGCCGGAACCGGAGGTTATCGCGGCCAGCTGGCAAAACACGGACAAGCCGCCGAACCCGAGCAGCCCGCCGAGAAGCGCAAACCCGGCGGCGCCGCTGAACAGATCCGCGCGGCCGCACCCGTTGGATATTTCCAATAATCCGGCGAGCATCATACCGGGTATGCCGGACACGTCGCCTGCGATTCCTTCCGCAATACCTATAAGCGATGAAAAAAACGTGACGAAACCGCAGATGTAAAGCATGGACATGCATGCGGAACCGGTAGACTCGACCATTACTGCCGGAAATGAGAATCCGTTGCGGCCGCCGTCCGCGGGCCTCTTACCTTGCCGTGATGAGCCGGAAACGTTTTTTTGTTTTCCCCTCCTTTTCAGGAAAAGGATAAACGCTGCGGTGGCTGAAGTGAGGATTTGAGAAGCGAAGAGCAGTACTCCCGCGCCGGAGGAACCGAGTATGCCCGTCCCTACCGTTGAAATCAGGAATCCGGGTCCGGCTCCGACGCAGGCTGTAAGGAGAAGGATTTTTTCAGCGTCGGAATAGTCGGATGAACCCGTAAGCCGCGCGCATATCCTGCCTCCGGCGGGGTATCCCGAGAGATTTCCCGTTATCCCTCCCAAAAGCACACTGCCGGACGCGGCGGAATAAGTTCCTATCATGTCGGCAAGGACGAGGAAAGGGAACGTGGCGGGTACGACGTGGAGAAAACAGAGATCCAGGCCGCGGGCCGCTCCGTAAAGAGCGTCTTCCGAAAACGCAGAGATCACCAGCATGGCTGAGAAAGCCGCAAGCAGGGCGGGATTTTTTCTGACAAATGCTGAGATATTACTTAAACGGCTCATTTGGATGCCCTCCTTCGGCGGATTTAAGTGTACAGCATATGTTTATGTGCAAAACGTCCGGCGTATTCGAACACAACCGGATGCGGGGGAATACAATATACCGTGGGCGTACAAGCAGCATGATAAAAAACGCTGAGCCCGCAAACATGTGATTAAAAACGCCGAAAAGGACAACAATATAAATGAACACACAATTTCGGGAGTGAGGACGTTGATGATACACAGGGGCGACATATACTATGCAGACCTCAGCCCGGTGGTGGGAAGCGAACAGGGCGGATTGCGGCCGGTACTTATAGTTCAGAACGAAGCCGGCAACAAATTCAGCCCGACGGTTATAGCCGCAGCCATCACCAGCAAAACCGACAAGGCCAAGCTGCCTACCCATATAGAATTAAGCGCAGGGATAAGCGGCCTGTCAAAAAACTCGGTTGTGCTTCTGGAACAGGTCCGGACTATAGACAAAACCCGTCTGCGGGAAAAAATGGGGACCGTAGACGCCACCGCCATGAACAGGGTGGACAGAGCCCTCTCCATAAGCTTCGGACTCGGCGACGGCGCAAAAATGTGACGCGCCAATTCTTTAGAGGCGGCTAAAAAGTGACAGGATTCTTGGCTCGGCAAATATATACTGTACCGTGAGGTGAGGTTATTGAAACCCGTCACGGTATACATAGACGTGCTTTTTATAGTCAATTTTATAATTGACTATTTTCTTCTGTCGGCAACGGCAGCCGTCAGGCGGCTGAAGTACAGCAAACTGAGACTTCTTCCAGCCGCCGCTGTAGGGGCGCTGTATTCCTGCCTCATGTTTTTTCCGGAAATTGCCCCTGCGTATACGGTCCCGGGCAAACTCCTGCTTTCCGCTGTCATGACATTCACCGCCTTCAAATACCGGGGATTTCGTTCCTTTGCACTCACATTTATATGTTTCCACGCGTCGTCAGTCGCGCTTGCCGGGATAGTGATGGGCGCGGAAATGATATTTTCGCCCCAAAATATGTTGGTAAGCAACGGGGAATTTTACATCAATATCTCCGCGGCCGCGCTTGTGGGGGCCGCGGCGGTTTCATACGCCGTAATGCTGCTGGTTTCGCGCTTTTTCAAACCCCGCGGAAAAGAGGAGCTTCATGAACTCAAGGTCACCGCGGACGGAAAAAGCGCCGAAATGACGGCGCTGTACGACAGCGGCAACCAGCTTACGGACGCCGTCACCGGGGCCGGAGTGATAATAGTGTCGCGTCCGTCGCTCAAGGACGTGATACCGCCCGAGGCGGAACCGGCCTTTGAGCCCGGTGCGGACGTGTCTGCCGCATCGGGTACCAAATGGCAGACGAGAGTGTGCATGATCCCGTTTTCCACGGTGGGAGGGCACGGCCTCCTGCCGGCGTTCAGGCCTGACGAGGTGGTCCTTGACGGGATACCATTGGAGGAAAAGACTGTGGTGGCCGTCAAAAGCGGGAAACTTAACGAAAAATACGACGCTATAATCGGAAACGTAAGATGATATCTGAGACAAAGAAGGGGAGGGCAGGCAATGAACGGTCTGGCAAATGCCGTAAGAAGCTTATGGAAACGGATTTTAAGGTATTTTCCGTCACTGGCGGAAAGCGTGCACTACATAAACGGGCCGGAAACGTTGCCTCCGCCGCTTTCTCAGGAGGAAGAGGCGAGACTTTGCGGAAGACTTGCCGAGGGAGACGAAGAGGCGAGCAGGGAACTGATAGTGCGCAACCTGAGGCTGGTGGTGTACATAGCCCGCAAGTTCGACAATACGCAGACTCAGGTAGAGGACCTCATTTCAATCGGAACCATCGGACTGATAAAGGCCGTGCGTACGTTCTGCCCGGGCAAAAGCATCAAGCTTGCCACATACGCTTCTCGCTGCATAGAGAACGAAATACTCATGTACCTCAGGAAAATAGGGTCGCTTAAACACGAGGTGTCCATCGACGAACCTCTGAACATAGACTGGGACGGAAACGAGCTGCTGCTTTCGGATATACTCGGCACGGACGACGACGTGGTGGGCAGAGACGTGGAACACGAAGCGGAAATATCCCTGCTCAGACGGGCGGTGTCAAACCTCCCGGAAAGAGAACAGACGATAATGGAAATGAGGTTCGGACTGTCCGGCGGCATGGAAAAGACGCAGAAAGAGGTGGCAGACGAGCTTGGGATATCGCAGTCGTACATATCGAGACTTGAGAAACGCATAATACGCCGGCTTAAGCAGGAAATAATCAACGAAGAAAACAAGTGAGGATAGCAGGGATAATTTTGGTACACACGGCGCGGTACAATACCTCCGAAATAAAGATTTGCAGGAGGCGTCGGATATGTACAAATTCAAATATTTCCCTTTCCACGTAGAGGTATATGACCTGTCCGGAAACTTCCTTTTTTCTGCGGACAATGAGTGCGAGGCCTATCGCCTTCTCAGCGAGGAATAATACAGGTGAAACGCCGCCGTGCGGCAAGCACCGGACAAAACAAACGAAAGCGCCGACGGGATTGCGAAACATCCCGTCGGCGCCGTTGCTTTTATGTATACGTATCCGCCGCGTTTTGCGGCGGGAAGATGTCGACCGTACGTCAGATTAGGCCGATATCCCGTTGAGACATCCTCATTGAGGAGAGCAGACTCTTTTCCTTTTCATCAATGCGGAAGCTCTCAACAGCCTTTTGAATGGTTTTATTATGTACCCACGGAGAGAGCTTTCTTTCCTTCAGGTACGGCATCGCCGCATCACGCTGTTTTACAAGCGCTGTTGCAAAATACCACGCCTTGGCCATATTTACATAGTACTCGTCGGGTTCCGCCGTGCGCACAAGCTCAGGCAGATCCGGCGAAAACCCCTCGTCAAGATAATGCCGCATAAGGACGCATATGCCGAATCTTACTGTATACACGCGGCCGGAAGAGATCCATCGGCGCACGCGGGGCAGAAGCTCCGGCGGCCTTTTCTTGAACGCTTTGGGATTTATCATGTCACACGTAGCCCAGTTATCCACAAACGGCAGAAAAGAATCAAGGGCTTCAGCGGCGGACGAAAAATCTTTCATCAGGCTGATCAGGCAACCGTGAAGGTTATCCTCGTCATAAAAACGGTGAGGAAGATCCGAAAGAAATTCGGCAGCTCCGTCCGGATCGCATTTCATAAGATCGGCGGCAAGGCTGCGCAAGCACGGCATTCTTACGCCGAGGACCCTGTCAGGGGATACCGTGGGAATCAAACCGCACTGAAATTTTCTGTAAGCGTCGTCGGCTGCGTACGCAAGCTCGCCTCTTATGATGGTGACGGCATCCGTTCCCATGGCGGCATCCTCCTCACTGCTGCTTCAAAGCCCTGCCCCTGTCCTTCATGCGGAGCTGATTGGAAAGTATACGCTTCCTCAGACGCAGGCTTTTCGGCGTGACCTCAAGAAGTTCGTCGTCAGCAAGAAATTCCATGCAGCTTTCAAGACTCATTATTTTCGGAGGCGACAGACGCAGAGCGTCGTCGCTTCCCGCGGCGCGCATATTGGTGAGCTGCTTTTTCTTGCATACGTTTACCGCTATATCCTCGGCCTTGGGCGATACTCCCACTATCATGCCCTCGTAGACCTGAACGCCGGGGGTTATGAAAAGCGTGCCTCTGCCCTGGGCGTTATACAGACCGTAGGTAACGGCCTCGCCGGTCTCAAAGGCCACAAGTGATCCCGTAAATCGGCGCTGAATATCGCCTTTGTACGGCTCGTACGAATCAAAAACCGAACTGATTATGCCTTCGCCGCGGGTATCCGTAAGCAGCTCTCCGCGGTATCCCAGCAGGCCGCGGGCGGGTATGCGGTACTCTATGCGCATCCTGGTGCCCACGGTGGACATCTGGAGCAGCTCGCCGCGCCGTGACCCCATCTTCTGTATCACCTCGCCGGAGAATTCGTCCGGCACGTCGACGACGACCTTTTCAATGGGCTCGTAGGTCTTTCCTTCCACTTCCTTAAAGAGTACGCGCGGAGTGGAAACAGAAAATTCGTATCCCTCTCTGCGCATATTTTCTATAAGTATGGACAGATGCATTTCGCCTCTGCCCGCGACCCGGAACGAGTTCACGGTGTCGGCCTCCGTAACGCTGAGGGAAACATCCCGCAGCATCTCTTTCATGAGCCTCTCGCGAAGCTGGCGGGAGGTGACGAATTTGCCTTCCCTGCCGGCAAAGGGACTGTCGTTGACGGAAAAGGTCATCTCTATGGTAGGTTCGCCTATTTTAGTAAACGGCA
The DNA here is from genome assembly GCA_949284545.1 of uncultured Eubacteriales bacterium. Lineage (GTDB taxonomy): Bacteria > Bacillota > Clostridia > Oscillospirales > CAJFTT01 > CASDVX01. The sequence continues at coordinate 6,789 of CASDVX010000066.1, read as the reverse complement.
AGGCCTCGGGAGCGTCGTTTGCGGCGAGCGTGTCCCCTATGGTTATGGCCGACGCCCCGGAGAAAGCGATGATGTCCCCCATCTCGGCACGGTCCACGGGGACCCTGTTGAGACCGTCGAACTGATATATACTCACTATCTTCGTTTTGTAAGGAGCCTTGCGGTTATGGTAGTCGCATACGGTATATTCCCGGTTCACCTCGATCTTTCCGCGGGTTATCCTGCCTATGCCTACCCTGCCCACGTAGTCGTTGTAATCTATGGACGAAACGAGCATCTGAAGCGGCCCGTCCGCGTCCCCCTCTGGAGCCGGGATATAGTCCACGATTGTGTCGAAAAGCACCCTGAGATCGGTCCCCTGAACGTTCGGATCTTTGGAAGCCGTTCCGGCTCTGCCCGAGCAGTAAATGACCGGGCTTTCAAGCTGCTCTTCAGACGCGTTGAGATCGAAAAGAAGCTCAAGCACTTCGTCCTCCACCTCACCTATGCGGGCGTCCGGACGGTCGATCTTGTTTATGACGATTATTACTCTGTGATTCAGCTCCAGCGCCTTCTGAAGGACAAAGCGCGTTTGGGGCATGGGCCCTTCGGCGGCGTCAACCAGAAGGATAACCCCGTTGACCATATTGAGTATACGCTCGACTTCGCCTGAAAAATCGGCGTGCCCCGGGGTATCGATGATATTCATCTTGATGCCCTTATAATGCACGGCGGTATTTTTGGCGAGTATGGTTATTCCTCTTTCCCGTTCAAGGTCGTTGGAATCCATGACACGCTCTTCCACCACCTGGTTTTCACGGTAGACCCCGCCTTGCTTGAGCATCTCGTCCACAAGCGTGGTCTTACCGTGGTCAACGTGAGCGATGATTGCGATATTTCTCAAATCGTTTCTGACCATTTAACAATCTCCCCCGATAAAGCACTTTCGGAATTTTCATCAAATCAACAATTTTTTATTATATACCATGTTATTCGGCATTTCCATGTTTTTGAAAATATTTTACAATTTTTCCGGCGGGTGGGAACCGGATAATTTAATCGCCCTGGGGACGGGAGCGGTTTTGTATGCTCCGGTCGGGCGGCAGCGTCTCAGGAAGTAAAATATTTATTGCGCTCAAGGCAAAAAAAGACTATAAGTATTGCATTTTGAGGAGAAAGCGTGTAAAATAATGCGGTAAATGACATAAGGCAATATATCGCTGTGAAAGGAAGAGTATCGTATGTCAATGTACAACAAAAAGACGATCGAGGATATCGATGTTAAAGGCAAGCGCGTGCTTGTCAGGTGCGATTTCAACGTTCCCATGAAGGACGGGGAGATAACCGACGCCAAGCGTATCGTTGGAGCGCTCCCCACCATAGAATACCTTGTCAAGCAGGGTGCCGCCGTGATACTTTGTTCCCATATGGGCCGTCCTCACAACATTTTTAACGATAAGATAAAGCTTGACAAGAAGGAAGCAAAAAAGATCGCCGAGCTTCCCGAAGCCGAGCAGGCTGCCGCTACGGCCGCCGCGCTGGAGAAGGCAAAGGGCGACGTCACGAAATTCTCGCTTAAGCCCGTGGCCTCGAAGCTTTCGGAGCTTCTCGGGCAGGAAGTGATCATGGCGTCCGACGTTATCGGAGCAGACGCCAAGGCGAAAGCCGCGGCGCTCAAGCCCGGTCAGGTTATGCTGATTGAAAATGTCAGGTTCCATGCGGAGGAGGAAAAGAACGACCCGGACTTCGCGAAGGAGCTTGCGTCCATGGCGGACATCTATGTCAACGACGCCTTCGGCACCGCTCACAGAGCGCACGCTTCCACCGCAGGCGTGGCCGCGTACCTTCCCGCCGTGTGCGGATATCTCATCCAGAAGGAGATCTCCGTGATGGGCGGGGCGCTGTCCGATCCCAAGCGTCCCTTTGTGGCGATACTGGGCGGAGCTAAAGTATCCGACAAAATAGGCGTGATCAACAACCTCATAGAAAAGGTCGATATCCTGATAATAGGCGGCGGGATGGCCTACACCTTCTTCAAGGCAAACGGCAACACCGTGGGCACCTCCATATGCGAGGACGACAAGGTGGATCTTGCAAGGGGGCTTATGGAAAAAGCGAGAGCCAAGGGAGTGGCGATGCTTTTGCCGGTGGATAACGTCATAGGCCGCGAATACAAGCCCGACACGCCTTATATGCGCATATATTCGGATTCCATACCCGACGGCTGGATGGGGCTTGACATAGGAAAGACCACGCAGGAGCTTTATTCCAAGACGATAATCGGCGCCGGCACGGTCATATGGAACGGACCTATGGGCGTTTCCGAGTGGGAGAACTTCTCTGCCGGAACCATCGCCGTAGCCAAGGCCGTGGCGGACAGCGGCGCGATTTCCATAATCGGCGGCGGAGATTCGGCCGCAGCCGTGGAGACCCTGGGCTTTGCGGATAAGATGACCCATATTTCCACAGGCGGCGGAGCGTCCCTTGAATTCCTCGAAGGCCTTGAGCTTCCGGGAATCGCAGCGCTCAACGATAAGGAATAAAAGATTCGGACAGGCGGCGTGGCAGCGCCGCCTTCCGTTTGCATGCATCATATATCACGAAAGGATTGAACAGGATGAACAGGGCACTTAGAAAAGCGGTAATCGCAGGGAACTGGAAAATGAACAAAACGCCGTCGGAAACGACTGCGCTTATAAACGAGATAAAGCCACTGGTGGCTTCCGCCTCCTGCGGCGTGGTGGTATGCGTTCCCTACGTGGATCTCCAGAACGCGCTTGAAGCGACCAAGGGGAGCAACATCGAAGTTGGGGCCGAGAATTGCCACTGGAAGGAAAACGGGGCGTATACCGGTGAGATATCCGCGGTAATGCTCAAGGAAATGGGCGTAAAATACGTAATAATCGGCCACAGCGAGAGAAGGCAATATTTCGGCGAGACAGACGTCACCGTAAACATGCGCGTGCGTGCGGCTCTTGATGCGGGACTCACCGTGATACTCTGCGTGGGCGAACTGCTTGAGGAGAGAGAGCAGGGTATAACTTTCGAGGTGGTTTCCAAACAGACCAAGATCGCTCTTTCCGGCGTGTCGGAGGAGGAGCTGAAAAGGATCATCGTGGCTTACGAGCCTGTGTGGGCCATAGGCACCGGGAGGACCGCCACCGCGGAACAGGCAAACGAGGTGAACGCCGCCATAAGGTCAGTCATAGCCGGCCTTTACGGCGCTGAGGCGGCGGACGGAGTCACCATACAGTACGGGGGCAGCATGAACGACCAGAACGCGGACGAGCTGCTTTCCCAGCCGGACGTGGACGGCGGGCTGATAGGCGGGGCATCGCTGGTGGCTTCCAAATTTGCGGCGATAGTCAAGGCCGCAGACAGGTAAATTTCCACGCGCTTTGAATACGAAAGGAACTTGCATATGAAAAAACCTCTGGTTCTGTGTATAATGGACGGGTTCGGAATAAGGGAGGAAGAACGCGGCAACGCCATAAAGGCGGCCCGCACTCCCAATCTGTCGTCATACTTTGAAAATTATCCCTTTGCCACTCTCGGGGCTTCCGGGCTCGATGTGGGTCTGCCGGACGGTCAGATGGGAAACAGCGAGGTGGGTCACACCAATATAGGTGCCGGGCGTATCGTATATCAGATGCTCGTCAAGATCAGCAAATCCATAAAGGACGGGGATTTCTTTAAAAATCCCGTATTGCTGTCCGCCATGGAAAACTGCCGCAAAAACGGTAAGTCGCTTCACCTTATAGGACTTTTATCCGACGGGGGCGTGCACAGCCACATCGAGCACCTTTTCGGCCTTATGGAAATGGCCAAGAGAGAAGGCGTCGAAAGAGTCTACGTCCACGGGCTTATGGACGGAAGAGACGTTTCCACCACTTCGGGAGTGGGGTACGTCAGACAACTCGGCGAATACTGCGAAAAACTGGGCGTTGGGAAAATAGCCACCCTGTGCGGCAGATATTACGCCATGGACAGGGATTTTGCCTGGGACAGAGTTGAGAAGGCATACGCCGCCATGGTCTACGGAGAAGGAGCGGAAGCCTGCTGCGCGGTAAAAGCCATGGAGGACTCGTACGCCGCAGGGGTTACGGACGAGTTTGTCCTGCCCACCGTGATTGATAAGGAAGGTACGGTAAAACCGGGCGACTCGGTGGTGTTTTTCAACTTCAGGCCGGACAGGGCCCGCCAGATAACCCGCGCCTTTGTCGACCCCGAATTCAGCGGGTTTGAGCGGAGAAATGGCTTCTTCCCGCTTCATTACGTATGCATGACGTCATATGACGAGACCATGCCCAATGTGGAAGTGGCGTTCAAGCCCCAGGAGCTCACCATGACAATGGGAGAATATCTCTCCGTCAGCGGCAAGACCCAGCTCCGCATAGCCGAGACGCAGAAATACGCCCACGTGACGTTCTTCTTTAACGGCGGCGAGGAAAAGGTATTTAAGGGCGAGGACAGGATTCTGATAAAATCCCCGGACGTGGCCACATTTGATCTTATGCCTGAGATGAGCGCGTATCCCGTTTGCGACGCCGTGGTTAAGGCCATAAACGAGGACAAATATGACGTTATCATACTCAACTTTGCCAACTGCGACATGGTTGGACATACCGGCGTGTTTAAGGCCGCTGTTGCCGCAGTGGAGGCCGTGGACACCTGCGTGGGAAAAGTCGTTGACGCGGCGCTCGGAAAAGGCGGAGCGGTGATCATAACGGCGGACCACGGAAACGCGGACATGATGATTGACGACAATGGAAATCCCTTCACTCCCCACACGACCAACCCTGTTCCCTTCTGCGTTGTGGGATATCCATGCAAGCTCCGTGAACACGGGAGGCTTGCGGATATAGCGCCTACTATGCTTACCATCCTGGGACTTGACAAGCCCGCAGAGATGGACGGGGAGAGCATGATAGTCTGACTGTAAACGCCAAAAAGAAGCGGTTCGGCGCTGTGCGCCGAACCGCTTCTTTTCCGTGCGTACCGATAATTGCACACATCTTTCCGTGAAAGGGCGCTCAGTCTTCGTCTTCTGCAGCTGAAACCGCTCTGTCAAAAATATCCGTAACTTCCGAAGACGGAGCTTTGTCTATAAGCGAAACCGCCACGGCGGACAAAAGGCCCGCCGCAAAGCCGGGCAGCAGCTCATAAATCCCCGTAGACGAGCTTAAAAACGCCATCCAGACCACATCTACCACTGCACCTCCGACCACACCGGCTATAGCTCCCTTGTAAGTGAGCCTGCGCCAGAACAGGGAAAGGATTACCACAGGTCCGAAAGCGGAACCGAACCCGGCCCAGGCGTTTTCCACCATATCCATTATGGCTTTGGCTCCGGAAGAATTGGAGTTGGCGATAAAAAACGCGACCACAGTCACAATGACCACTACGATTCGTCCCATCCACAACATCTCTCTGTCGGACGCGTTTCTGCGCATGACGGGTTTGTATATGTCGGAAGTAAAAGACGACGAGGCTACAAGCAGCTGACTATCCGCAGTTGACATGGAAGCGGCGATTATGGCGGACATGAGGAGCCCGGCAAGAAAGGCGGGGAAAAGCTTGCGCGCCAGAACGAGGAATACCAGTTCCTGTTGACCGTTCGGAAGGAGTTCGCCGGCCACGAGCATACGTCCGAAATACGCTATAAGGCAGGTGGCGCCGAGAGCAAGTACGACCCAAATTATCGCCACGGTAGCGGATTTTTTCACCATGGAAGCCTTTTTGATAGACATAAACCTCACAAGGATATGAGGCATACCGAAGTACCCGAGGCCCCAGGCGAGGCCGGTGACTATTTCCTGCCATCCCGCCGCGAAAAGGTTGCCGTTAAATTTGTCGACAACCGCCTGCCCGGATGAATTGACGTACTCAACGGTGGTGGACAGGGCAGATATGTCGTTTACACATACAACGACTATCGGCACCGCAAGAAGGGCTATAAGCATGAGCGTGCCCTGGAAAAAGTCTGTCCAGCAGACCGCCTTAAACCCGCCGAGGAAGGTGTATGCAAGTATTATGGCGGCAAATATCAGCATAGCCACGGTAGAATCAAGGGACGGGAACACCGCGGTAAACACTTTTGTTCCGGCGACGAAGCTGGAGGCTACATAAACAGTGAAGAAAACCAGGAATATGACCGCGCATATCACCTGCAACCCTTTTTTTGAGCCGCCGAAACGATTTGACAGATACTGGGGGAGTGTTATCGAGTCACCGGCGGCTTTGGAAAACCTGCGCAGCCGGGCGGCAATGAATATCCAGTTTGCCGCAGTGCCCAGAGCAAGACCTATCCCTATCCATACCTGGCCGAATCCAAATGCCATTATGCTGCCGGGGAGCCCCATCAGCAGCCACGCGCTCATATCCGACGCCTGCGCGCTCATGGCGGTTACCCACGGCCCCATCTGGCGCCCGCCGAGGAAATATTCCTTTTCCCCGCCGCCCTTTTCTTTCAGAAAAAACCATATGCCGACGCCGAGCACAAGAAGAAAATAAAGAACAAATGCCGCAACTTCCATATTTTGTTTCCTCTCAGATAAAATTAATACCCGCACATGATAACACATCCGGGACAATAATTCAAGAAATAATCATTTTTTATACATATGCGTAATTGAATCAAAAGAGCAGACGTATAATTTTGATTAACTATTGACAGTACGTGAACAAACTGCTAAAATAACCGGGTCAGCCAAAATCCGGCCAACATAAATGCACAGAAAGGAAAGAACATATGAAGAAAGCAGCATCGTTTTTAGCCGCACTTGTGTTTACCGCAGCAATGGCGCAGCC
>CASDVX010000065.1 GCA_949284545.1 uncultured Eubacteriales bacterium | reverse complement strand
GTTAACTGCGGCACGGAAGGGGTCAGTCCCCCCACACCTAGTAATCATCGTTTACAGTGTGGACTACCAGGGTATCTAATCCTGTTTGCTCCCCACACTTTCGAGCCTCAGCGTCAGTAAAAGCCCAGTAAGCCGCCTTCGCCACTGGTGTTCCTCCTAATATCTACGCATTTCACCGCTACACTAGGAATTCCGCTTACCTCTACTTCACTCAAGACATACAGTTTCAAATGCAGCCCCGGGGTTGAGCCCCGGTATTTCACATCTGACTTGTCTGCCCGCCTACGCTCCCTTTACACCCAGTAATTCCGGATAACGCTTGCCACCTACGTATTACCGCGGCTGCTGGCACGTAGTTAGCCGTGGCTTCCTCCTCAGGTACCGTCATTATCGTCCCTGAAGACAAAGGTTTACAATCCGAAGACCTTCTTCCCTCACGCGGCGTCGCTGCATCAGAGTTTCCTCCATTGTGCAATATCCCCCACTGCTGCCTCCCGTAGGAGTCTGGGCCGTGTCTCAGTCCCAATGTGGCCGTTCAACCTCTCAGTCCGGCTACCGATCGTCGACTTGGTGGGCCGTTGCCCCGCCAACTATCTAATCGGACGCGAGCTCATCTTTCAGCGGATTGCTCCTTTGGTACAGGCCCGATGCCGGGCCCGCACGTTATGCGGTATTAGCGTCTGTTTCCGGACGTTATCCCCCTCTGAAAGGCAGATTGCTCACGCGTTACTCACCCGTCCGCCACTCAGAAAGCAGAGCAAGCTCCGCTTTCTCCGTTCGACTTGCATGTGTTAGGCGCGCCGCCAGCGTTCATCCTGAGCCAGGATCAAACTCTCTAAAAATACGGTATCTTAACCCCTTAGGGTCAAAACCTTTCTTAGTTCGTGTTCTCCAACTCTCTCAAGTTGTCGCTCGCGAATTACTTCTTTTGTGCTGTCCCTCTCGGAACAGCGAATCAACGGGATGTTAATTCTTTCTGTGTTGTTTAATTTTCAAGGTCCTATCGCTTCTCGCTTCTGCGGGACAGCCTATATATGTTACCACATATCCGGGCCCCTGTCAAGACCTTTTTTGGCCTTTTTCGCGTTTTTCTTTCGCTTCGCACATTCCCTGCCGAGCGCCGGAAAAACGTCCCCCCTGCGGTTAGCCTACATATACTACCACCTTACCGCTTCCCTGTCAACTCATTTTTCCCTTCCTGTTACACCCTCCCTTGCGTTCCGTATCCTCTCCCGCAACGCCGTACTGCGGCTGTGCGGTTTGTCGGCGTGTACGGCAGGCGGCGAAAGCGTTTGGACAGCCGCGGGCGCCGGTGCGGAAGCGCGGCCGCGGGCAGTGCGGCGGTGCGGTGGGTGGCAGGCGGGCGGAAAAGCCCCGGGCGATACATAGTTGGGGCATAGGCGGTGGGCGGCAGTGCAGCAGACGTCGGGAGGCGGCGGGGCAGGTGGAGTGCCCCGATGGGCGGCAGTGGGCGAGCAGTGCAGCCACGGGTGGTATGCAGTTGTGCGGCGCGGCTGCCTTGTCCTCAAAACACGTACAGCGGGCCGCTCCCGCGTCAAAGCAGGATTTTCACCGCCCCGGCCAAAAAGCGCGCCGTATAAAAACGCATGCCGTACAAAAAGGCGCGCCTCATCCAAAAAGCACGCCTTACATAACTATATGCGGTCTCTGAACACAGCGTGTATATCCCTTAAATTCCGGGTACATGCCGGCAGGAAAAATCCGAAAGCAGGTTGCCCTGAGCAGGCGCCCGTCCTCGCATTAAGCCCGGCACCCGCCTCAAACAAACGCGGGCCGCTCCCGCCGCCCGCGCTTCATTCTTATTCCGTCTCCCGCACAAAAGCAGGTAAAAGGTCAGTTTTGTTCCTGCGGGGATCCGCCCGCTTTTTCCACGGTTATCTCGATCACCGCGCCGTCTTCCTCCGCACGGCCTTTGACGGTGTCTCCCGGGGTCGTGAAGGGCAGCATCCTGTTCAGGGATATATCCGCCACGTAGACGGTTTCGTCCCCCTCCAGAATGATGTAATATTTGGTGTCCCCGTCCACCACTGCGGATGATACCGCGCTCACGGTGCCCTCAAAATCCACGGAATCGGTCTCCGGCGGCTCTACTCCCTCCAGCGCGGAAAGCTTTTCGATATAGTTGTTCCTCGCCTCTTCAACGGTATATCCGGTGGCCACCGTCTGGTATTGCTCCACATCCACAAAGGCGTACATCTTCACAAGCCCCGCGCTGTCCTTAAGGGACATGAAATACGTGGGACGGTCCGCCACGTTGAGAAGAATGGGGAAGGTGGAAATATACTGAAGATGCTGGACCTGCCCTTCAGCCGACGCCATGGCCGAATATTCTTCGGCCCCGGGCACGGAATAGAACCTTCCCTCTTTGGTGCGCAGGTTCACAAGCACGAACCCTACGTTGGATTCGTCCGCCAGCGCGGAGGTCATGCCGGTGTAAAGCCACACATCGTCGTCAATGGCCACGTAGTTGTACCCCTCGGTGGGTCTGAGCACGTCCCGCTGGCCGAATACCGAGTTCCAGAAGCCGGACACATATTCCCCGTGCCAATAGAGCTGTTCCACAACCATATCCGAGCTGTACGCCTGATCCACCCACTGTGGAACGTCCTTTATGTCGTAATACTCGCACTCGCCCGTCATGGCGTTGCACAGGACCACTCCCACCGTATCCTTGCCGTCCCATATCCCCACGCGGTATTTTATCACGGAGGCCACCCAATAGGGAATGCCCTCCTCGTTTATCTCAAAGGATACCTCGTCGAATATGGCGGAGGGATAGTTAAATCTCAAATGTCTGGTTATGTCCCGGAGCAGGATGTCGCTGCGGGAATATTTCATTCCCTCGCCCTCAAATCTCACAAGGGTGGTCTCCTGCGTTACCATATCCACAGTGATGTATCCCGGCAGGCCGTTTGCTTGGTTGTACGCCCACTTTATTATGTCCGCGTAGGCAAGGGGCGTGACCCTCACGGGCTTGCCGTGATAGTTTATCTGCGTGTAGTCCTCCTCGATGTCAAACTGCGACACCAGGTCGTTCATCTCGCCCAGCTTCCGGCTTCCCAGCCTCACGGCGGTATCCCTGTCGACCACGGGTATCTGCGTCATGCTCAGTTCCGCCACATCCGATGCGAAATCCCCGTCGGAGAGGGAAAGCAGGTCTCTGTATTTGGCGGCGTTGAATACTTCCCAGCCTATTACGCTCCCTATCACAAGAAAGGCCGCTATCGCCGCCGCAGCGCCGCCGCATACCTGCAGCACGCGCTTTCTCGCCGCGGGGCCTTTTGCCGCCGGCCTTTTTTCTCCCCTGACCCGTTTGCCCGCCGGGATCCTGCCGTTTTTCAGAGCCTCAGCCGCCGATTTGAGGGCCTCCCCGGAAGCAGTTGCCGCGGCGATCACTCCTATGCAGAAAATCACGAAAAGCCAAAAGCTCCTGCTGGTAACGTTTACGGGGGGAAGCGCGAACCAATAGGTCAGAAATATTATGACAGCCGCCGCTGCCACGCGCAGGGCTATGTTAAGCGCTTTTCCCATGCCTTTTTTCTCCTTGTTTCCCATATTCTCTCCTCCCGGCGTCCTGTTTCCCGGAAGCGCCCGCCGCCTGCCGGCCGCGCGGTGCGCCCCACGCGCCTTTTCATTTTATTTTCATGGATATATCCATCGCCTTCACCGAATGGGTTATGGCCCCGAGGGATATTATATCCACCCCCGTCGCCGCCACCCGGGCTGCGTTCTCGGCGGTTATATTTCCCGACGCTTCGGTCTTCGCCCTTCCGTTTATGAACTTTACCGCCTCGGACATTTCCCCGCAGGTCATATTGTCCAGCATTATTATGTCCGCTCCGCCGGAAAGCGCCTCCTCTACCTCTTCCATGTTTCTCGCCTCGGCCTCGATGGACACGGTATGCCCCACCTTTGAACGCAGCTTCCTTATCGCCTCATACAGGCTTCCCACCGCGTCAACGTGGTTATCCTTTATCATGGCGGCGTCCGACAGGCAGAATCTGTGGTTCCTTCCTCCGCCCACCATAACCGCGTATTTTTCCAGCGCCCTCAGAGTCGGCGTCGTCTTTCTCGTATCAGCCACGGACGCCGCTCCGCCCTTTGCGGCCTCTTTCACTATCGCGTCCGTCGCCGTGGCGATTCCGCTCATGTGCTGGAGCAGGTTGAGGGCCGTGCGCTCAGCCTTGAGCAAAGCCGCGGTGCGCGCCTTTGCGGTGGCTATCACGTCCCCTTTGGCAACTCTTTCCCCGTCCTTCTTCATCACTTCGCAGACCGCGCCCTCATCCATCAGGGTTATCGCCCTGAGAGCAACGTCTATGCCGCACACAACCCCGTCCTGCTTGGCGAGAAACGTTGCCGTGCCCTGCTGGTTTTCGTCTATGAGCAGGTCCGTGGCAAGGTCTATATACGGTATATCCTCGCATATGGCTCTCTTTATGATGTCGTCCACATAAAATCCCAACAGCATCATTTCGGCAAATTCCTTTCTTTTACTGAGGTGAGGAAAGCAGCTCGTTCATTATTATATACGCCACGCAGGCTATGCTTCTGGCTTCCAGAAGGTCGCGGTCCGTGGTAAATTTTCCGCTTTCCGTGAGACTGAGTATCTCCTTTACCCTGGGCAGGGCCTCGGCTATCCCTTCTCTGTCCGGGAAAATGAAGCAGTATTTCTGCATCATTTCCCTTATCTCCGTCCTCAGCCCGTGGGGTAGCTTTTCTCCTTCCCTGTACCACTGCGGGCACGGAGCCGGGCAGGTCTTCGGCAGAGAAGCCAGCTTTTTGCCTATGTCCTTGGCCGCCCTGCGGGAAAACACCAGCGCTTCCAGAAGCGAGTTGCTTGCAAGCCGGTTTTTCCCGTGGACGCCGGTATGGGAGCATTCGCCCACGGCGTACAGCCCGTCAACCGAAGTATGGGCCCAAACGTCCACGTTTATTCCGCCCATCAGGTAGTGCTGACAGGGGAACACGGGAATAAGGTCCTTTGTAATGTCCACACCCTCCTCAAGACACCTCTTGTATATGCCCGGGAACCGGTTTTTGACCTTTTCCGGGTCTTTGTAAGTTATGTCCAGATAAAATTTCTCGCTTCCGGTTTTTACGGATTCCTCTATGATATGTCTGGACACCACGTCCCGGGGAGCAAGCTCTCCTCTCTCGTCGTAATCGAACATGAACCGGCGCTTATTGCAGTTTAACAGATAGGCCCCCTCGCCGCGCACCGCTTCCGAGATAAGGAATCGCTCCCTTCCCTCGTCGGCCGCAAAGGCGGTGGGGTGAAACTGCACAAAGCTCAGATGTCTTATCTCCGCTCCCAGCCGGTGGGCGAGATATATCCCGTCCCCGGTGGCGATAGCTGAGTTGGTGGTATACTTATACGCCCTTCCTATTCCTCCCGTGGCAAGGATGCAGAACCGGCAGGACACCGACGAAGGAGTACCGTCGGAGTTGAGTATGCCTACAGAAAACCCGCTTTCGGTTTTTTCTATGTCCGCTACGGCGGTGTCCGGCAGAAGGGTCACGTTGGGCAGCTTCTTCACCGCTTCCAGCAGCTTTACCACCACTTCGTAGCCGGTGGTGTCCTTGTGGTGGAGTATGCGGCGGCGGGAATGCCCCGCTTCAAGGGTCATGGCCAGATGTCCGGACGCGTCTTCATCAAAGTCCACCCCGTACCTGAGCAGGTCCAGCACGCACTCGGGGCCCTCCGTGACCAGCACCTCAAGGGCGCGCATATCGTTCTGATATCCTCCGGCTATAAGCGTGTCGGCTATGTGGAGCTTGTAATCGTCGTGGTCCTTGTCCACCACCGCGGCTATGCCCCCCTGAGCGAGAGCGGAATTCGACAGCTCCGGCTCCCTTTTCGTGAGCAGCAGCACCTTTACCGACGGGTCCATGTTTATCGCCCCGTAAAGCCCGGCTACTCCGCCTCCCGCGATTATTACGTCGTAAAAGCTTTCCATATATACGCATCTCCGTTTCTTACCGTCCTGTACCCGCCCGCACCCGGGATATCACGCCGCGGCGGGCGGCGTCTCCGCCTCTCCGCCGTATTCCCTGGCGGGTATGTCGTCTCCCATTATTTCGCACACTCTCTCGTACGCCTCCCGGCATTTTGTCCATTCGGCGTCGGTCTCGAATATGTCGGGCCTCTCTTCGCAGAAGGAATATTTTCCCGCCTCAAGGAACATAAGGTAATACTTTCCCGAAACCTTTCTTCTCAGAAGCACCGTCGGGACATATTCTCCTCCGGTGACGGTGACCTTCCCCGTCTCACCGTCCTTCGTAAGGCAGACGCTCACCTTCACCCCGTGCTGGGTCTTCCTGTAGGAGCTGCCGTACCCCGACATTGTCTGGAGACTCGTTTGGTCCGCGAAAAGATTTCCCAGGGAATACATTATGATCGACGTGCGTTCTTCCCCCGCGTCATCGGTAAACGTGTATTTTTCTATGGGCTGGACGCAGTGGGAATGGCCTCCCACGATAATGTCCGCACCGGCCTCGCACAGAGCTCTGGCTATCTTCACCTGAGTGTCCGACGGAGCGTCCCTGTATTCCGCTCCCCAGTGAAGATATATCACCACCGCCTCGGCTCCCGCTTCCCGCAGGCTGCGTATGTCCTCCGCCATGGCGGGAACGGAATCAGTATTCAACGCGAACGTGCGAAGCGAGTACGGCTCCAGCCTGTCCGCCGCGTATCCGTTCACATGGTCGGTATAGGCGAGAAGCCCCACCTTTATGCCGTTTACGTCCCGTATGTACGGGGTCTCGTATTCCTCCTGGGACAGATACGCCCCCGCCACGTCCAGCTTCTTTGAAAGGTTGCCTATGGTGGCGGCGAACCCCGCGTATTTCTTGTCGTAAACGTGGTTGTTGCAGAAAATCGCGGTGTCGGCGCCCATGAGATACGCCAGATCCGTCACCTCTCTGGGGGCGTTGAACTGCGGATATGTGGACAGCCCGGAATTATCCCCGTTTACGTCCACCGGGTTCTCCATATTCACCACGTTCCAGTCCCCGTCAAAAAAGCCCTCCATGCCGTATTTCAGAAACTGCGCGAAATCGTAGCCCCCGTCTTCCGTCTCTGCCGCGTTTATCACCGAGGAATGTATGAGTATATCCCCTCCGAAGGATATAAGTGCGCTCACGTCGGTCTTCTCAGGTTCCTGCTCCGACTCCGTCCACGTTTCAGACTCTTCGGCTTCGCTTTCGTACGGCAAATGCGGCGGACGGGGATCCCCCGTCGCGTCGCAGGAAGCGAGCAGCGCTGCGCTGAGCAGCACCGAAAGACCTACCCTGCCTATCCTTGCAGTTATCTTCATTGTTAAACTTCACCGTCCCTTTTTGCGGCCGGACTGCGTTTTTCCCCACGGAACACGTATTTTCTCCGCGCCGCGCGGTCTCGCGCCGGTCACCCGTGGCGGGCTTCACTTCGCCCTGCCGTTTTTCCCGTTCTTTCTTCTCTCTTCAAAAAATGACCTTATCAATTCCGTATTTTTCTCTTCCATCACGCCGCCGTAAAAATCCGGCCGGTGTTCGAGAGGGTTGTCGTAAAGCCGCATCATGCTCTCCACCGCCCCGGCGCGGGCGTCGTAGGCCCCGAAATACACCGTTTTTATCCGGGCGGCCGCTATGGCCGCGGCGCACATGGGGCACGGCTCAAGGGTGACGTATATCTCGCAGTCCGGGAGCTTCCACGTCCCCGCGAAAGCCGCAGCCGCGCGCAGCGCGTTTATCTCCGCGTGTCCGCTCACGTCACTGTCCGATTCCCGGGTGTTCGCCCCCTCGCCGATTATCTTTCCGTCCCTCACCACCACGGCGCCCACGGGAACTTCCCCCGCTCTGCCCGCCGCCTCGGCAAGCTCCGCCGCCCGGAGCATGTATCTGTTTTCTCTCATCTGCCCCTCTTTCAGTACCATTGCACCATGGAAAACAGCATGAGCCCCATATTAAGGCATATGTAGCACAGCACCGCCGGTTGTGCCAAAAACACCGCGAACGCGGAAAACCCGGGCATTTCGTCCGCCACGGACTTTTCCCCTGCCTTGAAAAGCTTTTTATCGCCGATGAGCAGCACCTTTACGCACACTATCCCGCCGATTATGAATACCGCGTATATCAGCAGGGATATCCAAAGGGAAAGCTGCATGTCCTCCCACACCGAATCCGGTATGCATGAGGATATTATGAGAGATATCCCGTTATTTAACGCGTGAAGCAGCATGCTCGGCAGTATCCCGCCGTATTTCGCCGCCAGCCAGCCCATTATAAGGCCGCCCACTACGGTATACGGGAGCTGGGACACCGTGCCGTGGAACACGGAAAACAGGATGGCCTGGCACGCCACGGCGAACCCCGTTCCGAACGGCTTCAGAAGGTTAAGAACCGCGCCCCGGAAAAACATTTCCTCGCACACGGGGGCCGCGACGCACAGAACCAGCGCGTACAGCACCCATCCGGCCGGGTCCGCGGGATCCGTGTCGAATATGGGCGGGCTGACAAACCCGAATATATTGAATGTCGACTCCACCATGGTTCCCACAATACTCATGGCGTATGCCGCCCCCACCATGACCGGGGCGAGCAGCAGCGCTTCCGGAAGCATCCTTTTGCTCAGGCGCGCCCGTTCCCCGTCCTCGGCTGCCCGCACCGCCGGGTCAAGGGATGCGGAACGCGGACGGAACAGGCGGAAAAGCCCCTTTTGCCCGCTCGCCGCGTAGGCTATAATCAGCGGCAGCGAAAACATCACGAAATACTGCACGAGATAGAGCGCATAGTAGAGTGTGGACGTGTCGTCCAGATACATTTCCCCCGTCCCGGGATCGGTGCTTCCGAACAGAGGAATTATGAATAACCCTTCCACGAAGGAAAAAACGAACATAATGACGATCATGCTTATGAGGCTGAGCCCGGTTATAAGCGCCGCCCTCCGTATCCCCGCCACTGTGCTTATCCTTCCGCCGTTTGCGTAAGCGGCGTATCCCGCGCCTGCGTTTGCATATGGATTATATCCGTTCCCCTGCGGGAATGGCGCGGGGCCCGGAAAAGCGCCGTATGCGTTCCCTTGCCGGAAGGGCGCGGTATATCCTGCGCCGTTTGCAGATGAGCCGTATCCGTTTGCGGGAGACGGCGCTGCCTGCGGCGCGTCTTCAGGCGCCGGAGCTGCCGGCCCGGCGGGCGCGGACGTTTTAGGCGCAGACGCTGCAGGCGTGCTGTCTTCTCTCGCGGGTGCGGCGCCGTCGGCTGCCGTTTCCGTTTCCGAATGCGCGCGGTTAAGCTCATTGTCACGTTCTTCCATAAGCTGACTCCCCTCTTGCCTCTCTTCCGCCCGGCGGGCGGCGGGTCTATACGTTTTGATTATAACAGATGCCCCGCAAAAAATATATAGAATTTTAAAATTTTTTGCACTGCGGCCGCCAAATGCCGGTTTTGCGGTACCGACGCATGAATTTTTCTCACGCGCCCGCAAATAATACGTCCTGAAAGGCAGTGGTTTTTACGGATATTTTTATTTCTTTCCTCAAGGCGTTTTTGGTTGGCGGAGCCATATGCGCAATATGTCAGATCTTTATAGATCTGACAAAGCTTACACCCGCCCGCATCCTCGTTTCTCTTGTGGTGCTGGGGGTGGTACTTTCCGCCGTGGGTCTTTACGCCCCTTTTGCTCAGTGGGCCGGCTGCGGTGCTACCGTCCCTCTGCTCGGATTCGGTCACAATCTCGCTAACGGCGTGAGGGAAGCTGTGGACTCTTCCGGACCCCTGGGCATACTCACCGGGGGGCTTACCGCATGTTCAGCCGGGATAACCGCCGCGGTGGTCTTCGGCTGGGCGGTTTCTCTGTTCGCCCGTTCGAAGGACAAAAGCTGATTTTCCCCGAAACACGGTCCGGCGGACATTCCGTGAAAGGGTGCAAACCCCCGCGCCGTCCGGAAGCAGGCAAATAAAAAGTCGCGCGGCGGCTGCGCACCGAAGGCACAGAACGCGCACCGAATGCACAAAAAAAACGCCGGGCGTTTCTTCCCGGCGGGACAGTCCCTGCAAAAAAGACCGCCGGGCCTCTCGGCTCGGCGGTCTGCGCTCTGTAAAAATCTTATCTCTTCGCGGCGTTTACAAGACGCGATTTCTGATTAGCGGCGTTATTCTTGTGAATAAGGCCCTTGGTAGCCGCGCGATCCAGTTTGGCGCAGGCCTCTTTGATCACGGCGTCCTTATCCTCTGCACTGTTTGCTATGGCGATATCCGCCTTCTTGACCGCGGTCCTGAGGGCGCTCTTTGCCGCCTTGTTCCTCATCGCCCTGTTTTCATTGATGATAACGCGCTTCTTAGCTGACTTGATGTTAGGCAAAGCTGACACCTCCTTCATTTCAGATAGTGGGTCCGGCGAGTCTTCAAGCCTTGGGGCTGAGACACGCACCCGCTACGCCTGAAACCGCTTGTAAGTCGTATATTATCACACGGAAAGCCAAATTGCAATAGGTTTTCCGTCGGAAAAGGAGAATTTTTTGTAAATGATAAGAACCGATCTTGCCGTGGAGGCCGTATCCGCGGCCCCAAAAGACCTGCCGGGCGTCACCTGCGAGGAGAGCAGCTTCTGCGGCGTCACCGTCAGCAGGGTTAAAATAACCGATGAGGCCGGGGAAAAGGAACTCGGAAAGCCGAAAGGCACCTATGTCACCGTGTCCGGCGAAAATTTTGCCGTCACTTCCCCGGACAATCTGGAGGAGGTGCGCCGCTGCGTGGCAAAGGAACTTTCCGTCCTCGCCGCGCCGTACCTTGACGAAGGCGTGCTGGTGGTTGGGCTGGGAAACAAAAACTGCACCCCCGACGCGCTCGGCCCGCGGGTGGCCGAGAGGATACTCGTCACAAGGCACATGAAGCGGGAGCTCTGCCGTATCCTTGACATAACCCGTCTCACGGCGGTAAGCTGTCTTGCCCCCGGGGTCCTGGGGCAGACGGGGGTGGAAACTGGGGAGATAATACGCGGGGTGGCGGAAAGGATAAAACCGTCGCTTGTCATCGCCGTGGACGCTCTCGCCGCAAGGGAAACCGACAGGCTCGGTTCCACGGTCCAGCTTGCCGACTGCGGTATAAATCCCGGCTCCGGGGTGGGAAACAAACGGGCGGAGCTGTCTCAAAAAACTCTCGGTATACCCGTGATAAGCATCGGGGTGCCCATGGTGGTGGACGCTTCCACTCTGGTATCCGACATGACCGGCCGGGATCAGGACTCCCTTTCATCCTTCGGGCGCAGCATGATAGTGACCCCGCGGGAAATAGACCTCCTCATAGAGCATTCCGCCGCACTCGTGGC
>CASDVX010000064.1 GCA_949284545.1 uncultured Eubacteriales bacterium | reverse complement strand
GCACGCAATTATTTTTTTCATCGCTGTTTCTCCTCCTTGTGCTGCTTTTATCCCGTTTGCTCCAAACGGCGCAAACACGATATTATTGTCCCCTTCATGATACTCAAAATTCCGATTTTGTCAATAGCAAAATTTATTTTTTTTGTAAAAAACATGTCTATTTGTGTTAATGTTTGGCTGCTTAGCCGTTTAAGCGCCGAAAACGAGGCCTTGGCTCCGATCATATGATAAATAATCCTGCCGGCTTCCTTACGTCGCCTCAGGCTTTCCCGCATCCTTTGCCCGATCCGTCCCCGCGACATGCGTTCTTTCGGCGCTTTCAAGTTAATCCGGCAAACGGCCGCCGGAAAACAGACATCCGCCGTCAGGCCGCGTGTGTTTTCCCTCCTTTTGTCGGGCGTTCGCCGGCGCCGGAAGCTTTGCCGCCGCTTTCTTTTCCCGGCTGCTCATAAAACAAAAACACGCAAAACAGCCAAAGGCGGCTTTCGGCCGGCGGTTCGGCGCCTTTTGCGGGCTCCTTAGGCACTCCGGGGAGGTAGAAATATGTCGGCTGTGGGAAAAACAGGGTAACTGTGACTGACATGACCGGAAAAGCATGAAAAGCCG
The DNA here is from genome assembly GCA_949284545.1 of uncultured Eubacteriales bacterium. Taxonomy (GTDB): domain Bacteria; phylum Bacillota; class Clostridia; order Oscillospirales; family CAJFTT01; genus CASDVX01. Next base: position 7,088 of record CASDVX010000064.1, on the reverse strand, counting down.
CGGCCGGCGGGACGGGAAGAAAGTGATGCCGACGGATGTATGGGAGGAAAGCATGAAAAACCGCGGCCGAGGCCTAAAAATAAAGGGAGACGCGTCCGTTTGGGCAGAGGAAAACAAAAGGCTGTGTCCGGCGGAACGGGAAGACAGATAAACCGCCGTCTGCCGGGCCGAAAAACGGATAAAGCGCGCCCGTCCGAAACAGAAAAGCATGAAAAACCGCGGCGGAATCGGAACGGGAAAACAGAAAAACGCGACAGAGACGGGCAGACAAACAATCCGCGGACGCTGCGGTCGGGAGACGGGCCGGGCGGCCGTTTTTATATGTGAAATCCGCCTGACGGACGGCGATCATGCCGTTAAGGGCCGGCAGGGAAAAGGACGGCGCGGCCTTTCGGCTGCGCCGTCCTTACGCGATCTGATGTTTACCCTGCATGTGAGTGTCCCTGAGAAGCCGGATTTTCCCGGTTCATCTTTCCTCCCGGAAATATGACAGCCCCAGGCTCTGGGGCGCCTGATTTTCCTTCTTCTGCCGTATGCTTCCTATTATGAGCACGAGTATCGTGGCGATATACGGCAGCATCTTGTAAAGGTTCTGGGTATAGGTTATCTGGGTAAGCCCCAGGGTCGACGCCAGAAAACGGGACACCGCCTCCGGCATGCAGGTGTACACCCAATAGCACACCCCGAACAGGTAAGAGCCCCATATGGCGTTCACGGGGCGCCAGCCCGTAAATATCACCAATGCCACGGCGAGCCAGCCCAGTGCTTCTATATACCCGTCGTTAGCCCACATGCCCTTGATGTAGTACATGATGTAGAACACGCCGCCGAGCCCGCATATCCCCGCGCCCACGCAGGTGGACAGGTACTTGCACCGTCCCACCCTGATGCCGGCCGCGTCGGCTGTGGCCGGGCTTTCGCCCACCGCCCGCAGGTTGAGGCCCGCTCTCGTCTTGCTCAGAAAGAGGCTCATCGCCACCGCCAGTATGACCGCCGCGTACACCATGGCTCCGTAGGAGAAAAGCACCTCGGACACAACGCCCCAGTTTTTCGGCAGGAAGGGTATCTGCGCGCGGAAGGCCTGAGCCGTGGCGGAAAGATTTATGGTCCCCACGCCGCCGGACTTCTGCATTATCAGCCCGCCGAAAAAGTTCGCCGTGCCCGCGCCGAATATGGTGAGCGCAAGCCCCGTCACGTTCTGGTTCGCCCTGAGCGTAACGGTGATGAAACTGTAAAGCAGCCCGCCCAGCGCCGCCGCGGCGAATCCGCAGACCAGCGCTATTATCACGCACAGGTACCCTGCCGGGGTCGTCCCCTTCGCGGCGCAGCCGCTTTCGTAGGCGTAGCATCCCGCCAGGGACGCTATCCCTCCCAGGTACATCACCCCGGGCACGCCCAGGTTAAGGTTGCCGGATTTCTCCGTGAGTATCTCACCGCAGCAGCCCAGCATTATCACCGTGCCGAAAAGCACGGAATTGGTTATCAGCGCCACTAAGTTGGCAATCGTCATAAGCATTCACCCGTCCTTGCTTTCAAAAGGCTCGTTTCCCGCAAATTCCTCGGGACATTCCTGTCACACCCGTTTCCCCCGTAAATTCCCGGGGCCGCCCTGTCACACCCGTTTCCCCGTAAATTAACCGGGGTATATCCCCTGCGTCAGCAGATAACGCCGCGTTTTAAGTACAGACGTCTGTACCGCCGGGACATACCCGCCGTATCCGTTCCCCGTAAATTCCCGGGGCCTTGACCCGGCCGGCTTTCCCCGCGCCGTCAGGCGTTTTCCCCTTCCGCCGGGGCCTTGCCCGCGGACCCGGCCTTCCTGCGGAATATCACCCGGTACCCCGTAAAAAACTCGCACCCGAGTATGAAAAAGAGTATCACTCCCGTTATCATCTGGGAAATATAATCGTTCAGCCCGAAATCCGAGGATATGGCAACCGCGCCCTTGTCCAGAAAAACCAGCAGCAGGGATATGAGCGCCATTACAAAAGTGTTGAATTTGGCCAGCCACGCCACTATGATGGCTGTGAACCCGCGTCCCCCCGCGGTGGACTTGGAAATGGTGTGGCTTATGGCGGATACCTCCACGAACCCGGCGAGACCGCATATGGCGCCGGATATGAGCATGGTGCGGACGATGACCTTTTTCACGTTTATGCCCGCGTAGCGGGCGGTGTTGACGCTGTCTCCCACCACGGATATCTCGTAGCCGTGCTTTGTGTACTTGAGATAGACATACATGCACACGGCCAGCGCCGCGGCTATTATCAGGTTCCACAGGTAATCCTGCCCCAGCAGGTCGGGCATCCAGCCTTTTTCGGTGAGCAGGTTTATCACCCCCACGGAATGGCTCTGCTTTTTGTCGAAGATGTCCACCGCAAGCTCCACCGCCTGTATGGCGATGTAATTCATCATCAGGGTGAAAAGCGTTTCGTTGGTGCCGAACTTCGCCTTGAACACTGCGGGAAGGAAGCCCCACAGCGCACCCGCGGCAATGCTTGCCGCCGCCATTATCAGCAGCAGAAGCGGGTTCGGCAGGTCAGACAGGTTTATCATGCAGGCGGCGGACACCAGCCCGCCCATGAGCATCTGTCCCTCCGCGCCGATGTTCCAGAACCTCATCTTGAACGCCGGGGCAAGTCCGACGCCTATGCACAGAAGCAGGGCCGTGTCCCGCAGGGCGTACCACAGCTTGTTCCATTTTCCCTGGGCGATGGCTTCAAAGTCCAGCGTCCCCCTGAGCATTGAGGCGTAGACCTCCAGAGGATTAAGACCTGTTATGAGCATTATTATCACGGCGGACACCAGAAGTCCTCCCAGGAGGCCCAGGAAATACACCAGGATGCTGCGCCTTACCGTACAGCCCTCCCGCTTCGCTATCCGGATGAAGGGTTCCTTCGCCACGGTATGCAGGCTCATTCCTTTTCCTCCTCCCCGTTCTCCTCAAGATTCGTCATCAGCGCGCCCACTTCTTCTTTGGTGGCGCTCCGCGCGTCCACTATGCCGTTCACTCTCCCGCCGCACAGGACCAGTATCCGGTCCGAAAGCTCCAGCAGCACGTCCAGGTCCTCGCCCACGTATATCACCGCGGCGCCTCTCTCCTTCTGCTTGTTCAGAAGGTTGTATATTGTGTAGGACGTGTTTATGTCCAGCCCTCTCACCGCGTAAGCCGTCATAAGCACGCTGGGTGAGGAGGCTATCTCCCTTCCCACCAGCACCTTCTGCACGTTGCCTCCCGACAGTCGGCGTACCGGCGTGGACAGCCCCTCCGCGGATACCTCGAGCTCGTCCTTTATCCTCTGGGCGAGCTCCCGCGGCTTGCGGTTCTCAAGGAAAAAGCTGCGGCTGTCCCCGTAATTTTTCAGCATCATGTTCCCGGTCATCCCCATGGAGCCCACAAGCCCCATGCCCAGCCTGTCCTCGGGGACGAAGGAAAGGGATATCCCCAGCCGGCGTATCTCTCCCGGCTGCTTTCCCACAAGTTCCGTGCCGGTCTCGTCCCCCTCCGGGTAATATATTATACTGCCTTTTTCCGTTTTCTGAAGGCCGGCTACCGACTCGAGAAGCTCCTTCTGCCCGCAGCCGGATATCCCCGCTATCCCCAGTATCTCCCCGGCGTTGGCGGTAAAGCTCACGTCCGTGAGGACCCTGACTCCGTCCTCTCTCACCACGCTCAGGCCTTCCACCCTGAGGGCGGGGCGGACGTTTGCCGGCTCGGCCCGGTGTATGTTCAGGCTGACCTTCTGGCCCACCATCATCTCCGTAAGCTGCGCGGGAGAGGTGTCGCAGGTGCTTACCGTGGCGATGTGCTCGCCCCGGCGGAGTATGGCTACCCGGTCGGATATCTCCATGACCTCGTTTAACTTGTGGGTTATTATCACCACCGCTTTTCCGTCGGCTTTCATGTTGCGTATCACTGCGAACAGCTTCTGGGTCTCCTGGGGGGTCAGCACCGCCGTGGGCTCGTCGAGGATGAGCACGTCCGCACCGCGGTAAAGCACCTTGACTATCTCCAGCGTCTGCTTCTGGGATACGCTCATGTCGTACACCTTCTGGCGGGGGTCCACCTCAAAACCGTACTTCGCGCATATCTCCTTTATCCTTTCGGCCGTCTCCCTGACGCTCCTGTCCTTCCCCCGCACTCCCAGCATAACGTTTTCAGCCGCGGTGAACACGTCCACCAGCTTGAAATGCTGATGGATCATGCCTATCCCCAGGGCGAAGGCGTCCTTGGGCGAACGTATGGTGACAGGCGTCCCGTTTACGGTTATCTCTCCCGCGTCCGGGAAATATATCCCGGACAGCATATTCATCAGCGTGGTCTTGCCGCTGCCGTTTTCCCCAAGCAGGGAGAGAACCTCCCCGCGGCGTATTTCAAGGCAGACGTCCCTGTTGGCCACCACACTGCCGAAGGCTTTCGTCACTCCGGTCATCCGCACGGCGACGGGATTGTCCATAAGGCTTACCGTCCTTTCGGAAAAAAATTCCCCGGCGCTGTCCGCTCCGGGCTACAAACAAAGGGAAGCCTGTCGGCTTCCCTTTGTGGGGCTTGACAAACTCAGCTCAGCTCGGTTATACCGTCGATACGCAGGGTAAAGGACGGCGCGCTCTGAACATGGGATTCGTGATAATACCCGTCGGCTATCACGTTGTTCGCGTCGTAAGTAAAGTCGCCGTTGGTGTCGGTGGCGTAGGCCCACGTGACCTTCTTGCCGCCCACGGTGAAGGTGTCGGTATCAAACACATGGAGCGTGCCGGCCTTTATGGCAGCCTCCACCTCGTCTATCTTCTCCTGGGTGCCCGCAGCAGCCGCGGAGCCCAGCTCCGTCACGGCCACGGCGTCGTCCGCGTATCCGGCGCACCAGTTGGTGGCGGGGGTATCGCCGTTTATAACGGTCTTGAACGCGTACTCGTAATAAGCCGCCCAGTTATTGGTGGCGGAGGTTATGGCCACGTCGGGGGCAACCTCCAGCATGGAGATGTTGTACCCCACGGAGAAAGCAAGCTTGCCGTTGTCATGGGCCTCCTGGACCGCCGCCGGAGCGCCGGTGGAGTCCGCGTGCTGGCCTATGATCACGCAGCCGCTGGCCATGAGCTGCTCGGCAGCCGCGCCTTCCTTGGTTATGCTGAACCACTCGTTGGTGTAGGACACGGTCATGGAAACGTTCTCGTAGACCGACTTGATCCCCAGGAAGAAAGCGGTGTATCCGGATACCACCTCGGCGTAGGGATACGCACCCACATAGCCTATTTTAACATTGCCGTCGGCGTCGAAGCTGTCGGGCTGGGTCTCCTTGGTGAGCGTGCCGGATTCCACCAGCTCCTTTATCTTCATGCCCGCCGCAACGCCGGAAACATATCTGCTCTCGTAAACGCCCGTGAACGCGTTGCAGAAATTGTCAAGCCCGGAGGAAGCCGCGGTGTCGCCGGTCATGGCAACGAATATCACGTCGCTGTACTCCTTGGCGGCCGCAAGCATGAAATCCTGATGTCCGTAGGAATTGGAAATGATTATGTCGCAGCCCTGGTTTACCAGGTCGTCGGCCGCGTCCTTGCAGGTCTGGTCCTCAGGCGTGTTGTACTTCCAGATGATCTGGCTGTCGGCTATGCCCAGGTTCGCGGCGGCTCTCTTTATGCCGTCTATATGCGCGTAGGTGTAGCCTTCGTTTTCATCGCCCAGCATGATGGCTCCGATCTTTATGGCGGACACGTCGCCCGTGAGCTCGATCTCGGAGGCAGGGGTGGAAACGGTCCCCGCAGCTGCAAGCTCCTTTGTCCCTTCGGTGCCGAAAGCTCCCTCGCCGGAGGTGGACGAAGTCCCGCCGGGCGTGCCCGCGCAGGCCGTGAGCGACAGCGCAAGTATAACGCTCATGACTGATGCAAAAATCTTCTTCATGTTTTTTCCCCTTCTTGTAGTTTTTTTCAGGTTCAAAAAAATCCTTTCCCATTCTACAGAAAACGACGAAAAAAATCAATATGTTTTTTACAAAAATGTTCCGTGAATTTCAACAAAACTTGTCGGATTTTTTGCCCGTCTCACGGCGTTTTTGCCCTCCTCCCCGCCTTTAGCGGACGGTATCCCCTGTTGTCCGCGGTCAGGCCGGCGGCATCCGTTTTGTCCGTACCCGGCGTGCGGCATGCTCTCCCTCAACGTAAACGACGGGGCAAACCCTTTGCGACCGTACCCGCGCGGGCGGCACGGATACGGGGCTCACGCCCGGCTGCACGGCAGTTTTGCGCCGTTTCCGGCGTTCCTCCGCGCTCTTTAAAGCTCTCCCCCCGCTTTACGCGGCCGCTCTCTCATTTCTTTTTCTGCTGCCTGCACCACACGTTCATCACAAGCCTGTGGGGAAGCAGCTTCACCGCTCTCACCTGCATCCTCACGGACAGGCCGCACACCGACACGTCCTTTCCCTTTTTCATGTCTCTCAATGCCCGCTCCACAACCTGAGCGGGGGTAAAAAATCTGTTGTAGTAGGTGACAGTGTCGTCGGACACCGCCCTGTCGAAAAATTCCGTCCTCACCCAGCCCGGGCAGACCGCCAGCACCCGTATCCCGCGGCCCCTGAGCTCCCTCCCCAGCGCCCGGGAATAGGAAAGCACATATGCCTTGGTGGCGGCATAAACGGCTATATACGGCACGGGCTGGAACGCGGACAGGGAACCCATCTGATATATTTCCCCTCCCGCGCCCATGCAGGGCAGGGTCACGGCGGTCATGCCCGTGAGCGCCCGCGCGTTAAGATCTATCATCCCGTACTGATCCTCAAGGGGCACCTCCTCCGCGGGCCGGAATTTCCCGAACCCTCCCGCGTTCACCAGCACCTCCACCCTGGGCTTTTCCCTTTCGAGAACGGCGGCATATTCCTCTATTTCCCCCGTCCTTGTGAGGTCGAGGGGGAACGCTCTCACCCTGGCGCGTATGTCCGCCGCCTTTTCAAGCTCCTCGAGCCTTTCCCTCCTGCGGGCGATCACCCATATCTCGTCAAGGTCCTTTTCGCTGTCCAGCCTTTTTACGAACTCCCTTCCTATCCCGGAGGAAGCCCCGGTTATAACCGCTATCCTCATTGCTTTGTTTCTCCTTCCTT
>CASDVX010000063.1 GCA_949284545.1 uncultured Eubacteriales bacterium | reverse complement strand
GGTCGTGCCGCTTAATTTTCGGTACTCCTCGGAAGAAATAGAGTACTGCTTGAAGCTTTCCGAGGCCGATGCGCTCATATTCGGCCCCGAATTTATAGGGAGAATAGAAAACATTGCGGAGAGCATATCGGGAAGCGTACCACTGATATACATAGGCCCGGGGTGTCCGAGCTTTGCGGACGACTACCACGACATGGTATCAGAGAGCTCCTGCGTATTCCCTTCCCGAGGGCTGACGGAGGACGACGACGCGGCGATATATTTTTCCTCAGGAACCACCGGGTTCCCGAAGGCCATTCTGCACAAGCACCGCAGCCTGATGCACTCCTGTATGGTAGAGCAGAAACATCACGGTCAGACCAAGGACGACTGCTTCCTCTGCATTCCTCCCCTTTACCATACGGGAGCGAAAATGCATTGGTTTGGAAGCCTCATTTCCGCTTCCAAAGCCGTGATACTCAAGGGCACCCGTCCCGAGAACATACTGCGCGCCGTGAGCGACGAAAAGTGTACCATCGTATGGCTGCTCGTCCCCTGGGCGCAGGACATCCTCGGCGCGCTGGACAGAGGGGAAATAAATATAAACGATTACTGCCTCGGCCAATGGCGGCTGATGCATATCGGGGCTCAGCCCGTACCCCAGAGCCTGATACACAGGTGGCTCGAATATTTTCCGAATCAACAGTACGATACAAATTACGGGCTTTCCGAATCCACTGGTCCGGGTGCAGTGCATCTCGGCGTAGAAAACATCCGCAAGGTAGGCGCGATAGGTGTTCCCGGGTACGGGTGGGAAGTAAAGATTGTGGGTTCTGACGGCTCTGACGTTAAGCAAGGCGAAGTGGGAGAGCTTTGTCTCAAGGGTCCAGGCGTGATGGTATGCTACTATAACGACCCGGACGCGACCGCGGCGGTTTTGAAGGACGGCTGGCTTTATACCGGGGATATGGCGATGCAGGACGAGGAGGGCTTTATTTTCCTGGTGGACCGCAAGAAGGACGTTATCATAACCGGCGGCGAAAACCTGTATCCGGTACAGATAGAGGATTTTATATCCGCATTTGATAAGGTCAAGGACGTTGCCGTTATCGGTCTGCCTGACCCGCGTCTCGGCGAAATCGCCGCGGCTATAGTGCAGGTTCAGCCGGGCGTTTCCTGTACGGAAGACGAAATAAACGAATTTTGTCTCGGGCTTCCGCGGTACAAGCGTCCCAGAAAGATCATATTTGCAGACGTCCCGCGAAATCCCACCGGCAAAATAGAGAAGCCGCTGCTTCGGCGCATATACGGCGGAGAGGCTCTTGTTGCGGCACAGAACAACGGTTGATAAAGAACGTCGGCGCATTTTTCCGAAATGCGGGCGATAAATCTGAGGAGGAACCTTATGAAACAGCTTATGATCGGCAATGAGGCCGTTGCCGCCGGACTTTATGACGGCGGGCTCGGTCTTGTGTCCAGCTATCCAGGCACTCCGTCTACGGAGATAACCGAATTTCTTGCTAAAAACGACGGCATTCACAGTGAATGGGCTCCCAACGAAAAGGTGGCCGCGGAAGTGGCGTTCGGCGCGTCCCTTGCGGGCATGAGAGCTGCGTGCGCCATGAAGCACGTGGGGCTCAACGTGGCCGCCGACCCGCTTTTCACCCTGTCCTACACCGGAGTGAACGGCGGTCTTGTGATATGCGTGGCCGACGACCCCGCCATGCACTCCTCCCAGAACGAGCAGGATTCCAGACATTACGCAATTGCGTCAAAGGTCCCCATGCTCGAGCCCTCGGATTCAGGGGAAGCTTATCTTTTTGCAAAAAGCGCCTTCGAGCTCTCGGAAAAATTTGACACCCCTGTCCTGCTCCGCACGTGCACCAGGATAGCTCACAGCCAGTCTCTGGTTGAACGCACCGGTCGCGAGGGCGGTTCGATCAGGGAATACGTAAAAAATCCCGGGAAGTATATCATGATGCCGGGCAACGCAAAGAAGCGTCATCCGGTGGTCGAGGAGCGCACCGCGGCGTTGGCAGAGTACGCCAATGACTGTATGTACAACCGTGTAGAGATGGGCGGCACAGAAATAGGGATAATCACGTCCGGCTGTTCCTACCAGTATGTCAAAGAGGTGTTCGGCGACAGTGTCAGCATACTCAAGATCGGCATGCCGTATCCCCTGCCCGACAAGCTGATACTTGACTTTGCGTCAAAGGTCGATAAGCTGTACGTGGTGGAGGAGCTGGATCCTATCATAGAGACATATGTAAGGTCTCTCGGCCTCAGTGTTGTGGGAAAGGAGCTTTTTCCGGCGGTGGGCGAATTTTCACAGAAAACGGTTGCCGACGCCTTCGGAGTTCATTCTCCCGCGTCTGTTACCGTCGATGCCGCCGTGCCGGCACGTCCTCCCATGATGTGCGCGGGATGTCCCCACAGAGGTATGTTTTACGCCCTTGCCAAAAACCGTATAACCGTCCTCGGAGATATCGGGTGCTATACTCTCGGGGCCGTACCGCCGCTCAACGCGCTTGACTCCACCCTGTGCATGGGCGCATCCGTTTCGGGTCTGCACGGATTTAACTGCGCGCGGGGCCGCGAGGCGGAAACCCACACTGTTGCGGTCATAGGTGATTCCACGTTCATACATTCCGGTATCACCGGCCTGATAAACATATCCTATAACGCCACAAATTCCACGGTGATAATACTGGATAACTCCATAACAGGCATGACGGGTCATCAGCAGAACCCAACCACGGGATATAACATAAAGGGAGAACCCGCTGCCAAAGTGGATCTTGAGGCTCTCTGCAGGGCTGTTGGCATAAACCGCGTCAGAGTGGTGGACCCGTACGACATCGCCGCCTGCGAGGCGGCGGTGAAGGAAGAGCTTGCGGTAAGCGAGCCCTCCGTCATAATTTCAAGGCGCCCATGCGTGTTACTTAAGTATGTAAAGACTCTGCCCGCTCTCGCGGTGGACCCCGAAAAGTGCAAATCGTGCAAACGCTGCATGGGGCTCGGATGTCCTGCAATAAGCATGAAGGACGGCAAAGCGAGGATCGACAACACTCTGTGCGTCGGGTGCGGCGTGTGCAAACAGCTCTGCGCGTTTGACGCTATCAACTGAAAGGGCGGTAGGAGAGATGAATACTGTAAGCATAATGATAGTCGGCGTCGGCGGACAGGGCAGTCTGCTTGCGTCCAAGCTTCTGGGACACCTTCTCACCGACGAAGGGTATGACGTCAAGGTGAGCGAGGTGCACGGAATGAGCCAGCGCGGCGGTTCCGTGGTCACGTATGTGAAGTACGGCGACAAAGTATTTTCACCAATTGTCGATCTTGGAGAGGCAGATTTTATTATTTCCTTTGAGAAACTCGAGGCCGCCCGGTACGCGGGATTTTTGAAAACCGGCGGGCGCATAATCGTCAATACTCAGGAAATCGACCCGATGCCCGTGATAATCGGCGCCGCGGAATATCCTTCGGATATACTCGACGGTCTTAAGGCCAAAGGGCTGAACATTGACGGCATTGACGCGCT
>CASDVX010000062.1 GCA_949284545.1 uncultured Eubacteriales bacterium | reverse complement strand
GTCCTCTCCCGTATCCGCCGCCACGTGGAGCTGCCCGCCCGTAAACATGAGCATCATGGGGATATCCCACGAACGCGCGAGCCCTTTCAGCGCCTCCATAACGTGGGGCGTCAGGACGTAAAAGGCCTCGTGTTCGCTGTGTGAATACACGCTGAACAGCTTGTTGAACTCATTGTCCTCCAGCTTCACCCTGTGCATTTTTTCGCCCTCCCGGGCAAAAAAGCCTCCCTTTCTCCTGGACGCCCTGAACCCGGAGGATATGACCTGGATGTCTGAGCCGAACGTCTTGTTAAACTCGAATGTCATCCATCTTCCCCGGAATATGGTCTCGTAGTGCGTGTGCCCGTCCGAATCGCTTCTTCTCTCGCTTATGTCTACGTCGCTCTGCACGAACGGGATATTTTTATACTTTGCGCACACAAGGTCGTTTGAAAAAAACCTGTCCCCTGTGTCCATCATTCCGGTGGATTCCACGGTTTCCTCCGATATCCCTCTGCCGGGGAAAAAACACACGTCCTCAAAAATGCCGTTGAGGGCGTCCCTTACCACAAGCTCCTTGTAGCAGGCCGCAAACTCGTTCCTTTTCTTCCGGCCGTAAAACCCGCCCGCCGCCGCGGCCGCAAACACCAGCACGACGCCCAGGGGAGGAAACAGGAAGAAAACGGCGACCCCCGCCGCCGCGGCCGCAAACGCCGCGACGTATGCCCTCAGCGTCTTTTTTCTGAGGGCTTCCGCCCTTGCAAAAGAAATTTCGTCCATAATACCTCACCGGCCCCGGCGCGCGGCAATCCCGCGGGATCCGCCCGTTTTTGTCACAGTATACATAAAAATCCACTTTTTTTCAATACCGGGGGACTGTTCACTCTGAAAAAATATGTGGAAATTCTTTCACATATGTAGTATAATAGGCGGAAGAACGGCTTTTATTGCCTGTGCGGCGGATACCCCGCGCGGGGACATACTTTCCGGCGGTTTGGCGCCGGCATATTTTTCAGTGATTTAGGAGCGGTGATTATGGGCATAAAGGATTTTCTTTTCAACAGCCACAGCAGGCGGGAGATACGCAGGCTCTCCCCGCTGACCGACAAGGTGCTTGCCCTTGAGGAGACCTTTTCCTCCCTTTCCGACGAGGAGCTCAAAGCTAAGACCCCCGAATTCAGGGAGCGTCTGAAAAACGGGGAGACCCTTGACGACATACTTCCCGAGGCTTTTGCCGCCATGAGGGAAGCGGCGTGGCGCGTGCTGGGGATGAAGCATTTCCGCGTGCAGGTCATGGGCGGCATAGTCCTCCATCAGGGCAGGATCACCGAAATGAAGACGGGTGAAGGAAAAACCCTGGTTGCCACGCTCCCGGCATATCTCAACGCCCTGTCGGGCAAGGGCGTCCATGTGGTCACGGTGAACGATTATTTGGCAAAGACCCAGTCCGAGTGGATGGGCAAGGCCTACCGCTTTATGGGGCTCACCGTGGGGCTCGTGGTACACGGCATGACCCCCGCCCAGAAGCAGGCGGCTTACGCGGCGGACGTGACCTACGGGACAAACAACGAGTTCGGGTTTGACTACCTGCGGGACAATATGGCCATATACAAGCAGAACTGCGTCCAGCGCGGCCACAATTTTGCCATCGTGGACGAGGTGGACTCCATACTTATCGACGAGGCGCGGACCCCGCTGATAATCTCCGGCCAGGGGGATAAGCCCACGGAGATGTACGACCGGGCGAACCTTTTCGCCTCCCGGCTGACCTTTGAAAAGTTCGCCGAGCTGGACGACAAGGTGGAGCATGACGACGAGAGCAACGCCGACGTGATAGTGGACGAAAAGGCAAAAAGCGCCACCCTCACAAAACGCGGCGTGGCGAAGGCCGAGGAATTTTTCGGCGTGGAAAACCTGATGGAGCCCGAAAACATCGAGCTGCAGCATTATATAAACCAGGCCGTGCGGGCGCGGGGTATAATGCACAGGGACATAGACTACGTGGTCAAGGACGGGGAAGTGATAATCGTCGACGAGTTCACCGGGCGTCTGATGTACGGCCGGCGCTTCAACGAAGGCCTTCACCAGGCCATAGAGGCGAAGGAAGGCGTCAAGGTGGCCAGAGAATCAAAGACACTCGCCACCATAACCTTCCAGAACTATTTCCGGCTTTACTCGAAGCTGTCCGGCATGACGGGAACCGCCCTCACGGAGCAGGAGGAATTCCAGTCCATATATAATCTGGACTGCCTGGAGATACCCACCAACAAGCCCATGATACGCGTGGACCACCCCGACATAATCTACAAAACAGCGGCGGCCAAATTCGAGGCCGTGTGCGACAGGATAGAGGAATGCCACGCAAAGGGCCAGCCGGTGCTTGCCGGCACCATATCCATCGAGACCAGCGAAAAGCTGTCCAGAATGCTTTCGAAACGGGGCATAAAGCATTCCGTGCTCAACGCGAAGTTCCATGAGAAGGAAGCCGAGATAATCGCCCAGGCGGGCAGACTGGGCGCCGTGACCATAGCCACCAACATGGCAGGACGCGGCACCGACATAATGCTGGGCGGCAACGCCGAGTTCATGGCCCGGGCGGAGCTTCGCAAGAGGGAAATACCCGAGGAGATAATCGTGGAGGCCACGGGCTACGCGGATACGGACAATCAGGAGATACTCGACGCAAGAAAGATCTATGAGGAGCTTTTGGCCGGCTTTAAGGCTCAGATAGCACCCGAGGCGGAAAAGGTGAGGGCGGCCGGCGGCCTTTTCATCATCGGTACGGAGAGGCACGAGTCCCGCCGTATAGACAACCAGCTCCGCGGCCGCGCGGGACGTCAGGGCGACCCCGGCGAAAGCTGCTTCTACCTGTCCATGGAGGACGATCTCATGCGTCTCTTCGGCGGCGAGCGTATGCAGAACATGATGAATGCAATGAAACTCCCCGACGACCAGCCCCTTGAGGTCCGCCTTCTGAGCAGGTCCATAGAAAGCGCCCAGAAAAAGGTGGAGGGACGCAACTTCGCCATACGCAAAAGCGTGCTGGATTTTGACGACGTTATGAACCGTCAGCGCGAGGTCATCTATTCCGAGCGGAGAAAGGTCCTTGACGGCATGGACCTTCACGCGAACGTGCTTTCCATGATAGAAAACACCGTAAACCGGGAAGTGGACAGATTCGTTTCTCCCGAGGAGGACCATTCCAACTGGAACCTGACCTCCCTGCGGGAATTTTTCCGCGGCTGGCTCACCACGGACGACGACCTGCGCTACGAGGGCGACGAGCTGGAATCCACCCAGCCGCAGGATATAAAGGATTTCCTTTTCTCCCGCGCCAAAGCCATATACGAGGCCAAGGAGAAAGAGTACGGCTCCCCGATAATGCGCGAGATAGAACGCGTCATACTCCTGCGCTGCGTGGACAGGGAATGGATGGACCATATCGACGCCATGGACGACCTGAAGCGCGGGATGCATCTGCGGGCCTACGGACAGCACAACCCGGTGACCGAATACCGCATAGAAGGCTCCAACATGTTTGACGACATGATATCCCGCATACAGGAAAACACCGCGCGGAACATGCTCACCGTGCGTATACGCCGCGAGAGCGAGCCCAAGCGCGAGGCCGTGGCGAAGGTCACGTCCGAGTCCGCCGGCGGGGGAGACAAGACGGTGAAGAAAATGCCCGTCAAAAAGCCCGCGAAGCCGGGAAGAAACGACCCCTGTCCCTGCGGCAGCGGCAAAAAATACAAGTACTGCCACGGCGCGAATAAGTGATTTTTTCTGTCCGCGCCCGGCGGACCGTACCCTCTTTACCCCTTCATTTAACGACTGTTTTTCGCATGTTTCACCTTTGATTTTTGTTTTGTTTTCTCTCGCTGCTTCGTATTTTTTCCCGCGGCCGCGTCCTCACCCGCGCGGGGAACGATGAGCGATGCCGCCGTGAAAGGCCGGGCCGTCTCAAAAAGGACGGTTCCGGCCTGTTTTTCTGCCCGCGGCCCCCACCGCGCCGGCCTTTTCCGTTTTTCCTTCCGCCGCCTCTCAGACTGCTTTTCCGCCCGCCGCTTCATTTTCGCCGCCCTTGCTCCCGTCTCATATTTTCGCGCCGGCGGGGTTTCCACTGAAAAACCGGCGGGCCGCGGCGCCTGCCGCTTCCCGCCGGTTTATGCTTTCCACCGGGGTCTGACGTTACGTCAGCCCTTTAAGCCGAGCCCGATAAATTTCTTTATCATGTCCACGCAGCCGTCTATACCTATCCTTGTGGAATTGAGGCAGAGGTCGTAATTCATTGCGCTGCCCCATTTGCCGTCGGTGTTAAAGTCGTAATAGGCCGCGCGGCTCTTGTCCCGCTTCTTCAGAAATTCCCGGGCCTCCTTCTCGTTCATGTCCTTTGAATCCATTATATGGGTGAGCCTGTCACCGTAATCGGCGGAAATAAACACTCTCACAAGGCCCTTCTCGTCCCTGAGGAAATAATCCGCGCAGCGCCCTACCAGCACGCAGGACCCCTGAGCAGCGATGCTCTTTATGGCCTCGAACTGCGCAAGGTACATCCTGGTTCCCAGAGGAAGCTCCTCGCCGCCCACCCCGTAGGCGTAGGAATTCATGGCAAGGGAATACAGCAGCGACGAGGGCTTCTTTTCGTCGTGCTTTTCAAAAAGAGCCTGGCTCACGCCGCTGTTATTGGCGGCCTTCTGAAGTATCTCCTTGTCGTAATAGGGGATGTTAAGCTCCTCGGACAGCTTTTTCGCCACGAGCCTGCCCCCGCTCCCCGTCTGCCTTCCTATGGTGACGATGATTTTTTCCATGTCATTCCCTCCTCACGGGTCAAGAAACAGTTTGTTAACAATATTATACCCCTGTCGGGGGAAAATTGCAACACAAACCTGCCGCCCGAAGGAGACGGACGCACTATTTTTTCTGCCCGTCCTTTTTCTGGGCGTCCTTTTTCTGCCCGTCTTTTTTCTGGGCGGGCGCCTCATCTTCTCCTTCCCCGTCCTCCAGGGAAAGGAGCTTTTCCGCCAGCATCACCGAAAACCCGCCCGACACCGCGGCGGACGCAGCCCACGCCCGGCGGATGTCCCGTCCTCCCCCGGACGGTTCCGGTTCCCCGAGTATCTCTCCGGACAGCGTCTTTACCTGCTCTGAAAAAGCTTCGGTCTCACACCTGTAGGCTTCCGCGTAGTCCGCGTATATCTCACGCAGCCGCTCTTCATCAAGCCCGGCGGGGATGAGTTTCCCAAGCGTGGCGATGCTCAGGCTCCCTTTCAGCGTGCATATCATTATAAGATATGCAAGATGCGCTCTGTAATACTTCTTGCCCGACGGCTCCGGCATGACCCGCATTCTCACGTAATTGTTTATCGCCGCCGGGGTTATCACTTTTTCGTCCTTCCCCTCAGGCGACAGCTTCCCCAGATATCCCGTGAGAAGCAGAGTCACCTGATCCATGTAAAGCCCCAGATCCGGTATCTCCTCCCATGCAGGAAGGCGGAATTTCCCCAGGGACTTCCCCCATTTTTCCATTTTTGCGGCCAGACTTTCTCTGTCGTAGCTCACGTTTCTCCCCCCATGCGTCAATTTCCATGATGTATTATAGCACATTTACGACATAAAATCAACAACATCTTGTTTTTTAACCTCTTGACATTGTGTCTTATGCTTGATAAAATAATATACAACATTAGATTAGCCCGGCGAGGACTCTGCAATATCCGCCCGCGGGCGAAGGAAAGGTCGGTAGAGCATGGCGCGCAAGAGCATACGGGAAAGAACGCTGCCCGATTACACCCGCGGCGAGGAAATTTTC
Source organism: uncultured Eubacteriales bacterium (assembly GCA_949284545.1). Classification (GTDB taxonomy): domain Bacteria; phylum Bacillota; class Clostridia; order Oscillospirales; family CAJFTT01; genus CASDVX01. The sequence continues at coordinate 3,479 of CASDVX010000062.1, read as the reverse complement.
AACATGGTTTCGCACATCGTCGGCGGGGGGCTTTCGGTGGTGATGCTGGTGCTGTGCGTGGTTTTTGCCGCCCTGTGGAGCAACGCGTGGCTGGTGGTGGGCTGTTCCGTATACGGGGCCTCCCTCGTGCTGCTCTACACCGTATCCAGCATTTATCATGGGCTGCGGCCCAACACCGCGAAAAGGGTATTTCGCGTGCTGGACCACTGCACCATATATTTTCTCATCGCCGGGACCTATACCCCCATTCTTCTGGGGGCGGTAATGCCGGTGGACGCAGTCACCGCGTGGGTGCTTTTCGGGGTGGTGTGGGGGCTTGCCACGGTTGCCACGGTTTTCACCGCGGTGGATATGGAAAGGTTCACCGTGCTGTCCATGATATGCTATATCGGCATAGGCTGGAGCGTACTCTGGGCGGTGGACACGGTATTCGTGTCTCTCTCTCTGCCCGGGTTCGTGCTTCTTCTTGCCGGCGGCGTGGCGTACACCGTGGGAGCGGTGCTGTACGGGATAGGCAAGAAAAAGCGCTATATGCACTCGGTTTTTCACCTGTTCGTGATAGCCGGCAGCCTTCTGCAGTTTTTCTGCATATTTTTTTACGTGCTGTGACTGTCCCCGGCTGTTTTTCCCTCGCCCGGTTTTTTTGCCGGGTCTCCCGCGCGGGGGCGGGTTGGGTTTAACTTTTTTATGGCAGAAAATGTTTTTTCCGCCGCAGGGCGCGTGACGGGCAGCACCTCCCCTTTCCTCTTTCGGTTCTCCCGCCCCGGCCTTTTTCCCCGCCGACGGGGTTCCTCCTTCCTTCGCCTTTGCTCTTTCACTTCTCTGTTCTTTCCCCGCCTGGAAACCGGCGGTTTTTTGCTCCGAACAAAATTTCCCGCGGCGTCCCTTCTCTCATGAAGTGACCCCAAAAAGTCAGACAATATTTTCGGAAAAAATTATTCAATCAGCCAAAAGGACCTGTTGCCTGTGAATAGCAGGAGGCAAGTCCTTCAGCTTTGCCTTAATACGGAGATTATTATAATAATCCGGATAGACAATCAGTTCCTGCCGGAAGTGCTTCATGGATTCAAATTTTGCAGATACAGCAGTCCGCTTTTGAGAAGTCGGAAAAATTCTCTGCCACCCCATTGTCCGTACAGTTTCCCTTTCAGTTTTTCTCACCTGATTTCTTCTCCATCCGACGGGTTTTCGCCTTTTCCCTTTCCCTGTCTCGGCCGCCTCATACGTCTCATCCCCGCCCGGCTTTATTTCCGGACCTTTTATTTTTCGCTCCTTACGCATGCCGCAGGAACACGGCGTTTTTCCACGGACGCGCGGTGCCGTTTTCCCCGTGTTGTTGTGCCTGATATTCCCTCGGCTTTATTTCCTCACTGCCGCTTTTCTGTCCGGCGGCCGCGCCTTCTCCCTGCCCGCTGCAGCCGGGAAAGCCGTCCGCAACACCGGTCCTCCTCCATAACCGCTGCGCCCCTTCCCCCACGGAGCAAGCGGCGGCTTTTTATTTTTTCCCGACTGTCCCCGTTCCCTGGCGGGCACGCGCTTCCCTTCCCGCCCGGCGGAACATAAACGGCGGCAGACGGCATGGCGTTTTTTTGTTTTCTATGTTATAATGGGCGTAACGAAATAACGAAACAGCGGGAGGGTGTTTTGAATGGCTGTTGAAAACGGGGAATGGATCATGCACGGAACTTCGCCGGATGATCCCGGACGCATACGCGATCCCCGGGAGCTTATCCGCCTCGTGGACAAGACCGGGTTTCTGCCCCTTTTCAAAAACCGTATACCCGGTTTTTCCGTGGAGGAACATACTCTCGGCTCCGACTGGTGGAGCGGGGATACCCGGCGGGACCCGTGGGAATGGCGGCAGCTTGCCGCCCGCAGCGGGGCCGTGGCTTACGGCAGGTTTTTCCGGGGAAAGGCCGGGTTCGTTTCAAAGGCGTGGTTCCCGCATTTTGCCAACTGGCGGCGGGACGGCTACGATTTTGACAGCCGCTGGGACGACGGTCTTGGGAGCATGCGTCAAAAGCGTATAATGGATCAGTTTGCCGGCGGGGACGGGCTGTGCTCCTTTGAGCTCAAGAGGCTTGCAGGGTTTGGCAACGGCGGCGAAAAGAACTTTGAGGGCACCATGACAGATCTGCAGATGAAAGGGTATCTCATCATAAGGGACTTCCGGCAGCGCCTTAACAAAACGGGACAGCCCTACGGGTGGCCGGTGTCGTTTTACTCCCTTCCCGAAACCCTGTGGGGTTACGAGCATATTTCCTCGGCCTACAGCGCAAAGCCCGCCCGTTCCGGCGAGCTTATCTACGAACAGGTGACAAAATATTTCCCCGCGGAAAAATCCGCGCTGGATTCCGTCCTGGCTCATTTCTGACAGGGCGCGTCGTTCGCTTCTGCAAATAAGTAAAAACCGCCCGGAACGTCAAAATATTTTTCCGCGCAAAAAAGCCCACCGGCGGGGCAAATCATTTTCCGGCGCAACGAAAGCCACGCGATTGCCGCGTGGCTTTCCTGATACAAAAAAGCCCGTTCCGCAAAATACGGAACGGGCTTTTCCGAAACCCTTTTATGCGATTTTCACAAATCTTTTCCCAAAGGGGTCCTGAGGATTATTCGCGGACCTTCTTAACGGTCACGAGTCCTGCAATGACAGCGGCAGCCGCCACCATGACGACAACATACACCGCAAAGGACTCCACGCCCGTCTGCGGGGGCTGCTCACCGGAAGCATAGTCGCCGGTGACCTCTATCTCGTGGACGGACAGGGTGTTCTTCGAGTCCTGGGCCTTCAGGCACACGATCTTTATGGCCTTGGTGTTGAGCGGGGTCTTGAAGGTTATGGTATCCGTGCTGGCATAGCCGTTTTCAACGCCGCCGCCGCGAACCGCGGTGTACGCGGAAGTGTCAAGCTTAGCCCACGTCGTACCGTTGTCCGTCATCCACTTTTCACCCGCAGCCTTCGTTCCGTCGGGCTCGGTCTCCTCCTTGAGGGAAACATCGCCGGTGGCATAATAGATGGCGATATAACCGTCGGCGGGATCCGACTGCTCGTACTTTATGAGCAGGGAGTCGATGGCGACCGTCTCGTCCCACGCAAGACCGAAATAGGGCAGCGTGGAAACATCCGCGGCATTTACTTCCTCGTCCGACAAGCCGCTGTCAAGCATGTTCTTGTCGCCCTGCCAGCGCGTACTGTCGTTTCCGTCGTTGAGCATATACGGCAGGTACGGTCCGTACTGGTCGCTGACGGAATCCGCAAAAGCGGTGGCCTTGATCGCGAGCTTCGAATCCGCAAAAGCGGCCGTGCCCAGTGAGAGCGCCAGCGCCGCCGTGCATACGCACGCAATTATTTTTTTCATCGCTGTTTCTCCTCCTTGTGCTGCTTTTATCCCGTTTGCTCCAAACGGCGCAAACACGATATTATTGTCCCCTTCATGATACTCAAAATTCCGATTTTGTCAATAGCAAAATTTATTTTT
>CASDVX010000061.1 GCA_949284545.1 uncultured Eubacteriales bacterium | reverse complement strand
GATGAGGGGAGCGCCGAGCAAACCACGTGACAAGTACGGAGCTGTGCAGAATCTCCTGACATATTAATATTACGTTAAGTTTATAAAAAAACTATTGCATTGTGATGCCGGCGGATTGTATAATACGACGTGCTTAACATAAATTTTACACTGATGGGGGAGATCCCGACGGCTAAGTTTATAACCGTTTTCAAGCGGTATGAAATGAAGTACATCCTTTCTCCCGAGCAATATGAGGCCCTGCGGCGCGTGCTTGATCTGCACATGGAAGTGGATCGCTACGGGAGGACGCTCATACAGAATATATATTACGACACGCCGGATTTCCGTCTTATCAGAGCATCTATTGAGAAGCCCCTCTACAAGGAAAAACTGCGCGTACGCTGTTACGGGGAATGCGACGACGGGCACAACGTGTTTGTGGAGATAAAGAAAAAGTTTAAGGGCGTGGTCTACAAGCGGAGGGTGAATATGGAGTACGCTCAGGCTTTAAGTTATCTCAGCGGCGGAGACCCTCCGTGCCCTTGCCAGATAACCAATGAGATAGATTGGTTTTTCAAGGCTTATCCCGGAATAGGTCCTGCCATGTATATTTCCTACGAACGCGTAGCCATGGCCTCGAGAGAGGACCCGAATCTTCGCGTTACGTTCGATCAGAATATAACGTACCGAATGACGGAACTTGACATTTGCAGGGGCAGTTACGGAGATAAGCTCATCGGGGATGATTGTTGGCTGATGGAGATCAAAATACCCGGCGCGATGCCGATATGGCTCGTCCGCGCGCTGACGGAGCTCGGCATCCGTCCCGTATCATATTCTAAATACGGAAACGCCTACAGATCTCTCTTGGCCAGGAAACAAATAACTATCGGAGGGAAAACCAGTGCTTGATTTTCTTGTACAGTCTGTCATGACCGACGGAGTTGTGACGTTTCAAAGCTTTGTGATTTCATCGGTTACGGCAATAATCCTGGGGATAATTGTGGCGCTCACTTTCACCGTAAGGGGAAAGGCGACATCATCGTTTACATTTGCCCTTGCGCTCATGCCGCTGGCTGTGCAGGTAGTAATAATGATAGTCAATAACAATATAGGTACCGGTATCGCGGTTGCGGGGGCGTTTAATCTTGTAAGGTTCAGATCTGCCCCGGGGAGCGCAAAGGAGATAGCCGCTATATTTATCGCCATGGGTATTGGGCTTGCGTGCGGCGCCGGGTTCGTATGGGTGGCGGCAATGTTGTGTGTCATCGCATGCCTTCTCACACTGCTTTATTCCGTTCTCCGTTTCGGCGAACCCAGGAAAGCCGTCAGAGTTTTGAAAATATTCATACCGGAGAGCTTGGATTATACCGACATATTTGCTGATATATTCGGCGAATACACGCAGTCAGCCGAAATGGTACAGGTCAGAACGGCCAATATGGGAAGCCTGTATAAGCTGAGTTATCATATAGTTATGAAAGACAGCAGAAAAGAAAAGGAAATGCTTGACAAGATCAGGTGCAGAAACGGCAATCTGGATGTGTCTCTCGGGCGTGTGGAGGATACGCAGGAGGTGCTGTGACCTGACATGGCATTTCGGCGCGGGCACGGAATTGTATAATGGCCGTCGGCGCGACTACAGACAGGAGGAGAGCAGAATGAAAATAAAGAGATTGCTTGCGGCGCTGATAGCCGCACTGACAGCCGTTTCGGTTACGGCGTGTACGGTTGACGAAGGGGGAACGGGCGGCAGTGGTTCAGGAGGCACACATTCATCCGGAGCCGCGGGAAATTCAGCTCCCGATATAACCATGGGTTCGTTTTCGGATTATGACCTTGATGACAGCTATGACTATGAGTCTGCGGTAAAAATTGAGTTTTCAGACAGCGGAGCGGTTACCACCGGCAGCGGCGCGTCCGCTTCAGGCGGCAAGGTCACAATATCCGCTCCGGGCACGTATGTCATATCAGGCACCTCCTCCGACGGACGTATAGTCGTCAATGTCACCAAGAATGACAAAGTTCAGCTGGTGCTTAACGGCGTTGACCTTACCAGCAAAGATTCTGCGGCGATTCACATAATGAGCGCGGACAAGGTAAAGATCACGCTGGCTGACGGAACCGTGAACAGGATGACGGACGCCTCTTCCTACGCGGAGTTTGTCAACGACAATGAGCCTACAGGATGTGTATTCAGCAAGGACGACCTTACCATAAACGGATCGGGCACGCTGTACGTGACGGGCAATTACAATAACGGAATCGCCAGCAAGAACGATATCCGGATACTCGGCGGCATAATAAACGTGGTTGCCAAGAATCACGGTATAAAGGGTAAGGACAGCGTTGTGATTGCGGACGGCATCATAAGCGTCAACGCAGGAAGCGACGGAATAAAGTCGGACAATGAGCTTGAAAAGGGATATATCAGCGTTATAGGAGGCACAATAGACATAAAGGCGGGGGACGACGCGCTCCAGGCTTTCTCGTCCATAGTTGTCACCGCCGGGAAGATAACCGCAAGCGCGGAAGACAAGATCACTAACTGCGACGGAAGCATAGATATAGTGAGCGGCTGCCTTACCGTGGTTGCCGAGTGATTAAAATCGTCAGATGTATTCAAAATCCCGCTGGGTGACCGGCGGGATTTTTTGTCATATTAAACTTTCCCTAAGCATAAGAATAAGCAAAAGTAATGATTAGCGGGGGAAGTCATATGACAAATACAAGCATTTACCGTGATATAGCAGCGCGCACCGGCGGAGATATTTACATAGGAGTGGTGGGACCGGTAAGGACAGGCAAATCTACGTTTATCAAGCGGTTCATGGACGTATTGGTTCTTCCCAATATTGACGACAGATACAAGCTGGACAGGGCGGTGGATGAGCTCCCGCAAAGCGCTGCGGGCAGGACGATAATGACTACCGAACCGAAATTTATCCCCAACGAGGCGGTGGGTATCGAGCTTGAGGACAACGCCAAGCTTAAAGTGAGGCTCATAGATTGTGTCGGCTACGTTGTGCCAAGTGCGCTCGGCTATATCGAAAACGATCAGCCGCGCATGGTGATGACGCCGTGGTCCGAAAACGAAATACCTTTCGATAAAGCCGCGGAAATAGGCACTCAGAAAGTAATAAACGAGCATTCCACGATAGGCCTTGTGGTTACGACGGACGGCTCCATAAGCGAGATCCCCAGAGCCGAATACGAGAAGGCCGAGGAAAGGGTAATCGGAGAGCTGAAAGAGATAAACAAGCCGTTTGTCATCATACTAAACACAGTGGACCCCACCTCCTCCGACGCACAGAGCCTGAAAACCAGGATGGAGGATAAGTACGATGTCCCGGTAATAGTTGTAAATTGTCTTGAGATAAGCGAGGAACAGATACGCGAAATACTCACCGATATCCTGTTTGAATTCCCCGTGCACGAGATAGGCGTGGATATATCGCGCTGGATAACCAACCTCAACAGCGATCATTGGCTGCGGTCTGCCATAGTGGACGGAATAATGAAGGAAGCCGACAGCATAGTGAAAATACGCGAGGTCAACAGGCTTCTTGACGCAATGAACCGAGCTGAAAACATAGAATCGGCGTACGTTTCGCAAATGGACCTGGGCAGCGGGTATGTAACGCTCAAAGTCAACGTTAACGGCGAACTCTTCTACCGGGTGCTCAGCGAGGAAACAGGGATAGAAATAAAAGGCGACGCCGACCTTGTGGGATTGATACTTGACCTGAACGAAAAGAAAAAGAGGTACGAAAAATTTGACACTGCGCTCAAGGAAGTGGAGGCTAAGGGTTACGGCATAGTCATGCCGTCCCTTGACGAACTTACTCTGGAAGAGCCCGAGATAATGCATCAGGGAGGCAAATACGGAGTGAGGCTCAAGGCCTCCGCGCCGAGCATACACATGCTGCGCGCCGATATCGAAACTGAGGTAAATCCGATAGTAGGCAGTGAAAAGCAGTCTGAGGAACTGGTCATGTATCTACTCAAAGAATTTGAGGAGGATCCGGCCTCAATTTGGGAATCCAACATATTCGGCAAAACGCTGCACGAGCTTGTCAACGAGGGGCTTCACAATAAGCTTTACAGAATGCCGGACGACGCGCAGATGAAGCTGCAGAATACCCTTGAGAGGATAATAAACGAAGGGTGTTCCGGACTCATATGCATAATCCTTTGACGCTCTTGCGGCAGGTATAAAAGGAGTTAAAAGCGGATAGCCCGACTCAGCAAAATTAAAAAGTAAACAGATACGGCGGCAGCGATTCCTCGCTGCCGCCGTATCCTGTGAATACTAAGCCTTCCCCCCAAAAGGGATCAGCCCTTCAAAGCTTCCAGCAACGGATAAAGTCCGTCGTTAACTATCAGCATGGATATATCGTTCTCGGAAGTGGTTATGAGCCGTATTTCCGCCCCGGCCGCGGCGGCCTTTTCAAAAATACCGGCGGCATACCCGGGCTCGTTCGCCATGGATTCGTCAAAAACCGCCACCTTGCAGTTGTTCCCGTTTATGGAGGTTTTGACAGACGGAAACTGCGAGGACAGAGCGGAGGTTACCGTGAGCAGCGAGGGCACGTCGCTGTCTGAAACGGTAAAACACATATCCACGTGTCCGCCGCTGGGAGGAGTCTGGGAAATCATATCTACGTTTACACCGGCGGCGGATATCATGCGGAGCACGCGTGCAAAGAAATCTATGTCCGCCGGACAACCTTTCAGCGTAACCAGAGCCACATCCTCAATGAAAGATACATTTTTCATGGCACACATTCCTTTCATAAAAACGTTTTGTGACACATATCAGAAGCTTATCATATCCGACATGGCGTATACTCCCGGCTCCCTGCCGCGGAGGAAAGCGGCTGCCTTGAGAGCGCCCGTGGCAAATACCTCTTTGCTTGCCGCGCTGTGCGTTATGCTCAGCACCTCGTCGCGACCGGCAAAAAGTATCTCATGCTCGCCCACTATCGTACCGCCGCGCACCGAGTGAATGCCTATCTCGTTTTTGCTGCGTTTGATGCGGCGGGAATGCCGGTCATACATATACTGACAGCTGTTGGGCAGGGTCTCGGCCACGGCGTCCGCTATCATGAGAGCGGTCCCGCTGGGCGCGTCTATCTTCTGGTTGTGATGCTTTTCGATTATTTCGATGTCAAAGGTATCTCCGAGAACCTCCGTGGCTTTTTTAGCGAGCGCAATCATGAGATTTATCCCCAAAGACATATTTGCGGAGAAAAACACCGGTACCGATTCGCCCGCAGCGTTGACGGAGTTTATCTGCTCCGGTGATAGACCGGTTGTGGCGATCACAGCGGGAATATGATTGCTCACCGCATAGGAAAGCACCGACGGAAGTGCCGACGGGTGCGAAAAGTCCACTATAGCGTCCGCTGCTTCCGTAATCCGGTCTATCGAAGGATATACCGGGAATCCGCACTTTCCGCCATCCGTTACGTCCACGCCGCACACCACGCGGTATTCTGAGCTGTTCTCACAGCACATGGCCACGGCTTTACCCATTTTTCCGCAGGCCCCGCACAAAATTATCCTTGTCATATTTTAACATCCGTTTCTCCGGCAAATTATACGACGTCGGCCGGTCGCCGGTCCGACCGAAGGCAGCTCAGATAAGCCCCACGGAAGCAAGCTGCGCTTTCAGGTTTTCCCTGCCGGAACCGGACATGGGAACGAGCGGCAGACGGCACGGCCCCACATCCATACCCATGATGTTCATGGCTTCCTTGACAGGTATGGGGTTTACGTCAGAAAATAGAGCGTGCACAAGCGCGAGATACTTCAGCTGCAGCGCCGCCGCCGATCTGAAATCCCCGGCAAGACACGCAGCTGTCATGTCGCTGACAGCTTTCGGGGCCACGTTGGACAGCACTGAGATTACGCCGATACCGCCGAGAGACATAATAGGCACCACCTGGCCGTCCTCGCCGGAATAAATGTCAAGATCATCCCCGCACAGGGCGGCGATGCGTGCAACCTGACTGAGATTTCCGCTGGCTTCTTTGACGGCGCAGATGTTCTCATGCTTGCTCAGCTCCAGACACGTTTCCGGAAGAATGTTCATACCGGTCCTTCCGGGCACGTTATACAGTATGCACGGGATATTCACCGTGTCAGCCACCGCGGAAAAATGAGCAATCAGCCCGCGCTGGGAGGTTTTGTTGTAATACGGGGTTATAAGGAGAAGACCGTCTGCACCGCAGGCTTCGGCTTCCTTGGACAGCTTTACCGAAAACGCGGTGTCGTTGCTGCCGGTGCCGGCGATAACGGGTATCCTCCCCGCGACCTTGTCAATGCAGAACTTTATCACAGCCATGTGCTCCTCTTCGGAAAGAGTAGAGCTTTCACCGGTTGTGCCGCAGACTATTATCGCGTCGGTCCCTCCCGATATCTGCGCCTCAATAAGTTCGGCAAACTTCGAAAAGTTTACGGACCCGTTGGGGTTCATGGGAGTGACTATGGCGACTCCGGCTCCTTTAAAAACGGTTTTTTTCATAAATGATCATACCTTTCATCGTATGTACGCACACGGACCGAATCAATCAATCAATGTACCCTTCCGCACAGAGAAGCTCCGCAAGAAGGACCGCCCCGCCGGCGGCGCCCCGGAGAGTGTTATGGGCGAGACAGACAAACTTGTAATCATACTGGGTATCCGGGCGCAGCCTACCCACCGAAATGCCCATGCCGCCGTAAAGATCGCGGTCAAGCTTGGTCTGTGGCCTGTCGTCCTCCTCAAAATAAGTGATGTACTGCTGCGGCGCGCTGGGGAGCTTGAGAGCCTGAGGCTTGCCGGAATAGTTTTTCCAGCACTCAAGTATTTCGGACTCAGACGGCTTTCTGTCAAATGAGACGAATACAGCCGCCATATGCCCGTCAGTAACCGGAACGCGCAGGCACTGCGCGGTGATAACCGGCCTGGTCGCCGGAACAATAACGCCGTTTTCCAAAGTTCCCCATACCTTGAGAGGCTCAAGCTGGGACTTTTCCTCCTCGCCGCCGATGTACGGGATAAGATTATCCACCATTTCAGGCCAGCGCTCAAAGGTCTTGCCGGCTCCGGAAATGGCTTGGTAGGTGCAGGTAAGCACCGACTTTATGCCGAACTTTTCCTTGAGAGCTCCAAGCGCCGCCACATATCCCTGAATGGAGCAGTTGGATTTGACCGCTATAAACCCGCGCTTTGTGCCCAGACGCTTACGCTGGCTCGCTATGACCTCAGCGTGACCGGGATTGATCTCCGGAATTATCATGGGGACGTCGGGGGTAAAGCGGTGCGCGCTGTTGTTGGAGATAACAGGACATTCCCTGCGCGCGTACGCTTCCTCAAGAGCCTTGATATCTTCTTTTTTCATGTTCACGGCGCAGAATACGAAATCTACCTGCGACGCTATACGGTCCATATCCGCCTGAGCGTCCAAAACAATCATGTCCCGGACAGATTCCGGAATAGGGGATGTCATAGCCCACTTACCGCTCACAAGGCTGCCGTAGTTCTTACCGGCTGAACGCGCGCTCGCGGCGAGCACCTTTATCTCAAACCACGGATGCCCGGCCAGCAGGGTGACAAAACGCTGCCCGACCATTCCCGTGGCGCCGATTACGCCCACGCTGTATTTTTTCATCTGCATCAGATCCTTTCAAAAAAACGCTGAAAATAAAGAAACCGGTTGAAAACCGGTCATCAATGCAATATAATAAGAGACGCTGTTTGTAAAGATAGTTCTCCATCATAACGCAATGATGACAGCCGACGAGCCGTGCGCCCGGCAGCCAGAAGGATTTTCCGCATCCTCCTTCGGCGGTACTGTCCTTCGCGTCCGGCGGCATTTCTCGCCGGGCAGCTACACGCAACACCGCGCCTCTATCCGATAGTAACAGTATATTACCATTATTCGGGTATTGTGTCAATCCATATTTGCCAGAACAGGATGAAATAACAGTGAACAAAAGCGATTTTTATTATGATCTGCCTCAGGAGCTTATTGCCCAGACCCCTCTTGAGAAACGCGACGCCTCAAGGCTTATGTATCTGTCGAGAGAGACCGGGGGGATCGAGCACAGGAAATTCACGGACATAGTCGATATCATCGCCCCTGGAGACACACTTATTCTAAACGACTCACGGGTAATACCGGCGAGGCTTTACGGCGTAAAGAAAGAAAACCGGACACCCATAGAGTTTCTTCTTCTGACCCAGAAGGGGCCAGACTCGTGGGAGATCCTCTGCAGGCCCGGGAAAAAAGCCAGACAGGGAACCGTGTTTTCTTTCGGGGACATACTTGAAGCCGAAATAACAGAGGTTTTGGATAACGGCAACCGGGTATGCCGTTTTAACTTTGACAAAAGTGGCGGCGACAATATTTTTTCCATTCTTGAGAAAATAGGGGAAATGCCGCTTCCTCACTACATACACGAAAAGCTCAAGGACAACGAGCGTTACCAGACCGTATACTCGAGAGAGAAAGGGAGCGTGGCGGCTCCCACGGCCGGGCTGCATTTTACCCCGGAGCTTCTGAAACGTCTGAAGGAAAAGGGAGTCAATATAGGGTTTGTGACGCTTCATGTAGGGCTCGGGACGTTTCGTCCCGTGAAAGAGGACGACATCACGAAGCACGAGATGCACAGCGAGCACTACGAGATAAGCGGGGAGACTGCGGAGCTGATAACAAAAACAAAAGCGAACGGCGGACGGGTAATATGCGTGGGAACCACCGCCTGCCGTACGGTGGAATCCGCCGTCAAATACCACGGTTCGGTCTGCGCCTGCCAGGGTTGGACTGACATTTTCATATATCCGGGATATGAATTTAAGGTGATGGATGGGCTTATAACAAATTTCCATCTTCCGGAAAGCACCCTGATAATGCTTGTGTCTGCTTTCGCGGGCTATGAAAATACAATGCGAGCTTACAGGGAGGCCGTTGAAAACAAGTACAGGTTCTTTTCCTTCGGGGACGCAATGATGATCCTCTGAGGTGTTTGGTGCGTCTCACCGGCGTGCATAAACGAACGCCGGCTGTGAACGAGGCGAAAACGGACGGGCGCAAAAAGATGCGGAAATGCGAGGAAGGGTAAAATGTTCAGAATACTAAAAAAGGACGGCGGAGCGAGGCGCGGAGAGCTTGTGACGGTACACGGCACGGTGCAGACCCCCGTGTTTATGAACGTGGGCACGGCGGCCGCCATAAAAGGCGGGCTCGATGCCTCGGACCTGCGCGCAGTCGGCTGCCAGATAGAGCTGTCAAACACATACCACCTTCACCTGCGCCCGGGCGACGAAACCGTCAGGAAGCTGGGAGGCCTCAACAGGTTTATGAATTGGGACGGGCCCACGCTCACCGACAGCGGGGGATTTCAGGTGTTTTCTCTTGCCAAGCTGAGAAAAATAAGCGAGGAGGGCGTTTCCTTCAACTCACATGTGGACGGCAGAAGGATATTCATGGGCCCCGAGGAAAGCATGAGGATACAGTCAAACCTGGGCTCCACCATAGCCATGGCGTTTGATGAATGTGTGGAGAATCCGGCCGAATATTCTTACGCAAGGGAATCGGTAAAAAGAACGGAAAGGTGGCTGCTGCGCTGCCGTGAGGAGATGAGGGCTCTTAACGGCTCAGGTAGCGCAGTTAATCCCGACCAGATGCTTTTCGGCATAAATCAGGGATGCACGTTCAATGACCTGCGCGTTGAGAACATGAAGGCGATAGCAGAAATGGAGCTTGACGGGTATGCCATAGGCGGGCTTGCCGTGGGCGAGCCAACCGAGGTAATGTACGACGTGCTGGATCATGTCTGCCCCGAAGCGCCGGACGATAAGCCCAGGTACCTTATGGGAGTGGGCACGCCGATGAACATAATAGAAGGAGTGGCAAGGGGCGTAGATATGTTCGATTGCGTCATGCCCAGCCGCAACGCCCGCCACGGGCACCTTTTTACCAGGGAGGGCATAATAAACATAAACAACGCCAAATACGAGCGTGACGACAGCCCGGTGGACAAAGGCTGCAGATGCCATACCTGCCGCAACCATACCCGCGGGTATCTCCGGCATCTTTTCAGGGCAAACGAGATTCTGGGCATGAGGCTTGCAGTCATACATAATCTTTATTTCTACAATGAGCTGATGCAGCGCATACGCGACAGCATAGACGCGGGATCTTTTGCTGAATTTGCCGCGTCTCAAAGAGGTGTGATCGACAGACGCATATAAAAAGAGCAGGGCGCCGGAATGCAGGTCGGCACATCGGGCAGCCGCAAATCACGATTGACCGAAGGCGGCGCAGTTGATATAATCGTATTGCGGTATACCATACGGCCAAAAAGGTTATCGGGGAGATGACATTTATATGGAAATGACAAAAAAGCAGGTGCTCGGGACGGCTGCCGCTGCAGTGGCTGTTGCTTTGATATTTGTCTGGTTGTTCGCGCTTCCTGTCAATGCAAAAATATCGGAAGTGGTTGTAAGCAGGATAAGCAACGAGGCGTTTAAGGACACCGTCGTGCCGTATTATCTGGACAAATTCAGCCAGGAGTATATTGAAGACGTTGATCACTTCATTGACGACTATACGCCGGAAGCCCTTGCTTCCGATTACAGGGAGATATACGTGGTCATAGATATGAGCAAATTCACGCCGGTAAAGTTCAGACAGCTCTGGGTGGACGTGGAAAACATCCCGGAAAAGTATGCCGATACCGTTGTGTGCGTTACCAACGGTCCCCTGATGACGCAACCGGAGACCTCTGACATGAAAGCCAACATAACGCTTATTGTAAAGCAGAATGACTTTACAAACGAGCAGCTTGAGCAAATGGCAAAAGAACTGTCATACAGGGTAAAGTGGGGGCTTGCAATGGGCGTTGACGGGTACGTTCACATATAAGGGAAAAGATAGTCACACATAAAAAAGGGCGTCGCCCGCGGGTATCTTTAAATATCCGCGGGCGACGCCCTTTTAGTAGGCCCATGGCGCCTACCGCCCGTATGAGCTCCTGGGCTGACTTATTTCCCAAACGGTCTCGGAAAGATGCTGGCCCGCGCGGGCGCGGGCTACGTCGGCGAGGGTAAGTATCCCAACGACCTTTTTGCCTTCGGTAACGGGAAGCCTCCGGACCTTACTGCGCGCCATGGTATCCATGGCGCTCTCGACGCTGTCGTCTGGAGACACGGTGACAAGCCGTGTGGACATTATCTCTCCTATCCTCATCTGTGAGGCGTCGCACCTCCCGGCAACGCACCTGAGAACTATATCTCGGTCCGTGATAATCCCCACCAGCTCGCCGTCAGTAATCACCGGAATGGATCCGATATTATTCTTAGACAGAATTTCCGCCGCCTGAAGCACAGTGTCGTTATGCCGCAGGGAAATTATGCGGCTGCTCATTATTTCGCTTACTTTCAAAAATCATCACGCCATTCGGTTTAAATCAGTAGTTATTCTATGTACCGGCGGCGCGGTTATTCGTTTGGAGGAGGTGAATTTTTTAAGGCGAGATTCCTTTTTATCACTTCTTTTCCGCGCCAGGAATAGGCGCGGCGATCAAAATCCTCAAACGCGTTTTCCGGCGATATCACCGGGCGAGGATTTTCGTAAAATTCAGGTATGTACGTTTTCGCAACGTTCCTGTTGAGAGGACATACCTGCTGGCATATGTCGCATCCCCAGACCAGACCGCAGGAAAGAAAAATGCGGCGCTCCTCCTCGCTGAACTCTCCTTTTTTCTGACTTATCGCCGACGCGCACTTTGAAGTGCAGACGCCGTCGGCGGAAATAGCGCCGCCTGGACACGCAGCTGCACATTCTCCGCACATATCACATATGCCTGCGGGCGCGCCGACGTGTTCCACCGGGAGGTCGGTGAGTATTTCGCCTATAAAGACGTAGCTTCCGTACTCACGCGTGATAAGGGTGCCGTTAAATCCTATCACTCCAAGCCCTGCGGACGCAGCCGCACGGACTTCCGAAACCGGGGACGAATCAGCAAAAGGAACAAAGGAAAATCCCGGAAACAAATCTGAAAGAGCCGCGCAGCCGTCAGACAGGTATTTTTTGAGGATATCGTGATAATCTTCACTGACCGCATAGAGAGAAACGTTTCTGTCAGGAAATTCCCCGGTAAAATACGGAAACACGCAGACAATTATGCTCCGGCAATTTGCGGGCACGCGTTTTAGCCCGCGGCTGCGGGGAAAAATCAGAGACGGCGAGAAATCCGTCGCTCCGGCGTGGGCGATTCCGACGCCGCCGAGAGCACGGAGAACTTTTTTATACACGGTCATCAAAACCGCACGCTCCTTTCCGGCAGCTATAATCGCCGCCGGGATAATTATACCCTCATGCACACCGCATGTCGATACCTTTTGACAAAAAGGGAAAAGAATAGTATAATTCAAGGGTACCGTGAAGGGGCGGGAAGCTTAAAAATTACAGGAAACTGCAGCGGGTGATAATATGGAAAAGCTGATTATCAATACGGCGGATATCAAGTCAAACATAGGCGCGTTGCGGAAATATGCCGGCGTGCAGCTTATAGGGACCGTGGAACACGGCGGATACGGGTGCGGGAACAGGTTCCTTGCGAGGGCATATGTGAACGCCGGAGTGCAGATGCTGGCATCATCCGACGCATATACGGTCAATCTCATACTTAACGAATTTCCTCAGGTGAGCACGCTGCTCATGTGTCCCGTAATAGGAAGGGAAGAGCTGGCGTGTATTATAAAACGCGGGGCGGTGGCGACGATAAGCAATTCCGAAGACGCCGTGAGGCTGAACGCGGCGGCGGAAGAGACAGGCACGCAGGTAAAGGCCCATTTGCTTATACGCACGCATAAAGACGGATGCGGGATATCTTTCTCCCAGGCGGAGGGCCTTGCGGCTTCGCTTCTGAACTGCCATAACATTGAGGTAGACGGCGCCTATACGCACATAGGCTCACGCTACCGCGCGCGCGGGAAGGCGGTTGCCGCCTGCAAGGACGTCTTTGACAGGACGGTAGCCGCGATTAACGCGGCAGGTATCCGGACACCTCTCCTTCATATGGCAGAGGCGTATACGGCACTCAGGTACCCTGAACTTGCGTATAACGCCGTTAGGACAGGGGATGCAGTGATAGGGAGGATGGGAGAAAAGGATCGTTGGAACCTCAGACCCGTAGGATGTGTGGAAACAGATGTAATAGGATTTACCGTTATTCCCGCGGAAGAAGATAAGAGTCTGAAAAGCCCTCGGGAACGAAGATACGCGGTGGCGTCTCTCGGCTGCCCTCAGGCAGCGGAAGCGGCAGCTGACAAGGCATTGCCTTTTACAGACAGGCAGATTGTGTGCTTCTGGGGCAAAAAAAGGATGAAAGCCGAGGGGACCTGCGGCAGCGGCCTTGTGCTGATTGACGGAGCGAAAACCGGCATACAGGCGGGCGACGCGGTGAGATTTCCCGTAGATCCGCGCATGGTTACTGCCGACTGCGTAAGAAATTACGAATGAGCCGACGGTGCGGACAGATTGACAAAACAGCACATCGGGAGTAAAATAAACACTCAGTTGCTGTCAAGAATATTGAGGAGGGATATCCATGAAACTTGTCATATCAATACTTCACAGCGATATAGCGGAGTCGGTAGGCGCCGCGATGTCCTCCGCGGGGTTTTATGCCACGAAGCTTTCGACGGTGGGCGGATATCTGAAAAACGGGAACGTTACTTTCCTCACCGGCGTTGAAGACGAGCGGGTGGATGAGCTCATATCCCTGATACGGTCAAACAGCGAGACGTCATTTGAAATAATGAACGGGGGCACGGCGGACAGCTTTGCGTCTTTTCCCATTGAAGTAAAGGCCGGAGGGGCGACGATATTTGTTTTGCCGATAGAGAGGTTTGAGAAATTCTGATATGAGTTCGCCGAAAGCAGCGGAAAAGGTAGTGGAGATTGCGAAATCCGGCAGAATACCCCACAGCGTTCTTATAGACGGGTACAACGAGGAACTTAGGAATTCTTCGGCGGATTATCTCGCGGCGGCAATAGTGTGTACGGGCGGGCGGAAACCCTGCGGAATATGCAGGGGCTGCGTTAAAGCCGCGGCGGGCATACACCCTGACATCTCCGTAATAGGCGGAGACGAAAAGCAGAAGAACATAAGAGTGGACGATATACGTAACGTGAGAAAAAATGCGTATATTAAACCGAACGAGGCAGAAACAAGGGTCTTCGTAATTAAAAACGCCGAGTTAATGAATGAGGAAGCTCAGAACGCGTTGCTGAAACTGTTGGAAGAGCCCCCGGATACGGCAGCAATCATTCTCGCGGCGTCGTCGAGGTCAAGACTTATAGACACAGTGAGGTCGAGACTGACGCAGATAAACGTTGACGGCGAAGGCTGCATTCCGAGGAGCGGAGCGTTATCCGGCCGTACCGCCGGACTCCTCAGCAGTATATCCTGCAGAAAAATGTACGATACCCTGGTGCTGCTGTATAGTGAAATGTCGGACAGGACAGATGCAACGAGGTTGTTTGAGGAGCTGAAGAAGGCGTTCAGTTGGGCTTTGGCGGTTAAAAACGGCCTTGAGTGTGAGGATGCAAGAGTGTCTGAGGCCGCCGCCGGGTTGACGGAAAAGGAGCTTGTAGAGCTTTGCGCGTGGTGTGATGCAGGAGTTTCCAAAATGAACGCAAACGCAAACAGAGTGTCCGCATCGGTGTGGATGTCCGTGCGGCTGAGAGGGATAATCGGCGCGTGAAAGGGCGCCGGAGGAGGAAAAGAATTTGATAAAAACAGTTGGAGTGCAGTTTCGCGGTGCCGGACGGGTATATTCCTTTGATCCGGCCGGACTTGATCTTCCGGTCGGCACCGCGGTGATAGTTGAAACGTCACAGGGAGAAGAGTACGGCACGGTCGTTTCTCCGGTGAGGGAGCAGGAGGACGACAGTATTGAGACCGTTCTCAAGCCGGTGGTCAGAGTAGCGACGGACGCAGATATAAAAAAGATCAGGGAAAACGCGGAACTTGAGAAGAACGCATACGGGATATGCACAAAAAAGATCGAAGAACACGGGCTGGACATGAAGCTGGTGGACGTAGAGGCCGCTTTTGACGGTGGGAAAATGTTGTTTTATTTTACCAGCGACGGCCGAGTGGATTTTCGTGACCTTGTCAAAGACCTTGCGTCAACGTTCCGCACTCGTATCGAGCTCAGACAAATAGGCGTGCGCGACGAGGCGCGGGCACTCGGTGGCCTGGGCATATGCGGAAGGCCGTTTTGTTGCTCGTCGTTTCTGACGGACTTTCAGCCCGTATCCATAAAGATGGCCAAGGAACAGGGGCTGTCGTTGAATCCCACGAAAATAAGCGGGACTTGCGGCAGGCTCATGTGCTGCCTGAAGTATGAGCAGGAAGCATACGAAGATCTCATACGAAACACGGCTCCGGTCGGAGCCTATGTATCTACCCCCGACGGTGAAGGGCACGTAGCCGAACAGCATCTTCTCACAGGGATGATCAAGGTCAAACTGGAATCATCGGCAGACGGGGTACTGCGAACCTTTAAGAGCGGCGATGTGACCGTTTTGAAAAGACCGGAGAAACGCAAGGAGAAAAAGCCGGACAAGAGAGAAGTTCCCGCCGGAGAGAGGGAAAAGGAGCCGATAAAAAGCGCGCAGCAGGAAAATCCGGAAACCGAAAAGGCCGAAGAGAGAAAGAGGAGCCGAGGCAGGAGGGGCGGAAGAAGAAACAGGACACCGCGCGAAGCCGCCGGGGAAAGCAATAAAACAACTGCGGAGTAACAATTTGTGCGCCGTGCAGTGACTGCTTCCAAAAAATTCTCTATTTGGCAACGATTTGACTTGCATTTTCGCCCAAATGTGATATTATAGTTGCAGCAACTTTGGGAGGTGTTACATAATGGCATACAAGATTAATCCTGATGAGTGCCTCGGATGCTGCGCATGTGAAGGCGCGTGTCCCTCGTCCGCAATCAGCGAGAACGACGGAAAATGTGTTATAGATCCCGATTCCTGCGTGGAATGCGGCGCCTGTGCCGACACATGCCCCGTCGGAGCGATTTCCAAGGAGTAATACAGTAGGAAAAGAGCGTCTGCAATGCAGGCGCTTTTTTTATTTCCGCAGGCTGCATAACCATGCATTTATTGACACATAAGGGACAATATGGTAATATTACATGGTATTTTTTGAAAAAGAGGTTTGGCAAAAATGAGCGTCGATTTTCCCGAAAGACCGGAATTCCCCAAACGGGCGGTAGTTACCGCCGGAATGCCGTACGGCAATAAAAGCCTGCACTTCGGTCATGTGGGCGGGGTGTTCGTTCAGGCGGACATACTGGCGCGGTTTCTCCGCGACCGAATCGGAAAGGAAAATGTGATATTCATTTCGGGAACGGACTGTTACGGCTCGCCGATAGCAGAGGGATACCGGAAGCTGAAGGAATCAGGCGAATTTGACGGTACAATAGAAGACTATGTTATGCGCAACCATACCGACCAGAAAAACACCCTGAGGGATTTTGAAATCAGCCTGGACCTGTTCGGCGCGTCTGGCATAGGAATGACCAAAAAATTCCACTGGGACGTGACCGATAAGTTCATTACGAAACTGTACGAAAACGGGTACCTTAAAAAGATAACCAACAAACAGTTCTACGACGCCGAAGCGGGAACGTTTCTTAACGGCCGGCAGGTGGTAGGCCGCTGCCCCGTACAGGGATGCAAATCGGAGAAGGCATATGCGGACGAATGCGATTTGGGACATCAGTACATGCCCAGCCAGCTTATCGCCCCGAAAAGCACCCTTACCGGAAATACGCCGGAGATGCGAGACGTGAGCAACTGGTATTTTGATTTGAAGGCGTTTGACGGCCTGATGACGGAATACGTGGAAAAGCTGAGAAAAGACGAATCGGTGAGAAGCATAGTTCCGGACACGATCAGCGAGTTTCTCGGCGCGCCGGCGCTGTATGTAAAGACCGAGTTCATGAGCGACTACGAGCGCGTTAGACAGACATTGCCGGAGCATGTGTTTTCCGACGGAAAGACGTCTTTTGTTCTCACGTTTGACCGCCTTGAGGACAGAGACAGAGCCTGCGCGGTTCTTGCAGCGGGGGGAATCAGGTATCGTGAGGGTAAAACCACTGTGCCGTTCAGACTGACCGGAAACATCTCATGGGGCGTCAAAGCGCCGGAGCTTGACGGAAGCGGAAAGGACCTCACGGTGTGGGTGTGGCCGGAATCCCTGTGGGCGCCCATATCGTTTACGAAGGCGTACCTTGCCTCCGTCGGAAAAGACGCCGACGAGTGGAAGAAGTATTGGTGCAGCAAAGAGGCCAGAGTCTATCAGATTATAGGACAGGACAACATTTATTTTTACGGCAATGCTCAAACCGCCATGTGGCTGGCCACGCAAAACGGAGCCCCCAGCCTGGAACCGCCGGAGGGAGCCCTCCAGCTTACGACGGTGGTAGCTAACCATCACATACTGTTTTTGGATAAAAAGGCGTCGAGCAGCGGCGCAGTGAAACCGCCTATGGCGGCGGAGCTTCTCGACCATTACACGGCGGAGCAGCTCAGAGCGCATTTTGCGGCTCTCGGCCTCGGTATGAAGAGCGTTTCGTTCAGACCCAAAGTTTACGACCCGTCCGCCTCCGAGCGGGACGCGGACCCGGTGGTAAAGGAAGGGAACCTTTTCACAAACGTTCTCAACAGACTGGCGCGTTCATGTTTTTACACCGCGCAGAAATATTTCGACGGAACCATTCCCGAAGGCGGCGTAAGCGCGGAAACCTCAGAGGGAGCCGCGCGCACGGTCCTCGCCTACGAATCCGCAATGTATAGGACGGAATTTCACTCAGTGATGAATATATTGGACGAATATATAAGAGGCTGCAACAAATTCTGGTCCAAAAACATGACCCAGGCGGACAGGGAAGATGACGGGGAGCTGAGGAAAAACACTCTGATAGACGCGTTCCATATGCTCCGCACGGCTGTCGTGCTGTCACACCCTATCGTTCCCGCCGGGTGCGAGATGATAAGAGAATATCTCGGGGCCGACGAGAGTTTCTGGAGCTGGGACAGGATATTTGACACGATGGGCGATTTTGTCGAGCCCGGCCGGAAGCTCAGGTTCCTGTACCCCAGGGTGGACTTTTTCGCAAAGCACGAATCGCAGCTCGACTGACCGACACAGTATTGCAAGTCCGCGAAAGCAGAGCAACCGAAAAATGCACGGGGATTTTCCGTGCATTTTTTGTCCTGCCCGTCGGTGGGGTGAGCGATGTGTGTCAAGCCGCGGCGCAACATATTTTCATGCGAGAGGGCCGAGAGCCGGAAAAGAAAAAAACACTTGACATTAGGGTTAAAATGTTATAACATCTCAGTATTAAATCTGAAAGGAGCGGGCGGTATGTTTTTTGAGTCCTGTTATTTCTACTTTTACTTTACCAGGCGCTGCCCGTATTCATTTTGATCTGACGGAATGAAACCTTTCAGACATATGACCACGGACAGTCCGCATCCGCATGTGCATAAACGCACGTTTGGTATGCGGTTTTTTTATTTCCCGTCCGGGCCGGGACGTATAGAAAAAACAAAAAAGGAAGATTGCACATGACAGGACTTGAAGAAGCCAGAAAAACAATCAATGAAATTGACAGGCAGATGGCGGAGCTTTTTTCCAGAAGGATGGACGCCGTAAGAACCGTTGCAGCCTACAAGCAGGAGCACGGAATCCCGGTGGAGGATCCGTCGAGAGAAGAAAGCATGGTGAAAAAAAACGCCGTTTACATAACAGACGACGATTACCGGTCCTATTACGTTAATTTTCTTAAAAACACCGTGGAATTGTCTAAACACTTTCAGCACAGGCTGCTTGACGGAATGAGGGTAGCCTTCAGCGGGGTTGAAGGAGCTTTTGCCAATATAGTTGCCAGGAAGGTGTTCCCGGACGCGGAGTGCGTGGCATACCAGGATTTCAGCGCAGCATACTCCGCGGTGGTCAACGGGGAATGCGACTGTGCGCTGCTGCCGATTGAAAACAGCTATAACGGCGACGTGGAGCGCGTGATGGACCTTGCCTTTTTCGGTTCGCTTTACGTAAGCGGTATATACGAGGCGGAGATAGTACAGAACCTTTTGGCTGTGAAAGGCGCGACCATAGACGGGATAAAGCGTGTTATAAGCCACCCTCAGGCTCTGGGACAATGTGCGGAGTATATCAGAAAACACGGCTTTGAAACGGTGCAAGCGGTAAATACGGCAGTGGCCGCCAGAGACGTTGCGGAAATGGGAAGATACGATACGGCAGCCATAGGCAGCGAGGAGGCGGCGGAAAAATTCGGGCTCATTAAGCTTGAGGGACATATAAACGAAAGCAGCGCAAACACAACCAGATTTGCGGTTTTCACCAGAGCGCGCAAGGCGTCGTCCCCGACGGATAACCGGTTCATAATGCTGTTTACCGTGAACAACTCCGTGGGCGCGCTGGGCCGCGCGGTTTCGGTGATAGGAGAGTACGGATTCAACCTCAGGGCGCTTAAGAGCCGGCCCACGAAGGAACTTGTGTGGAACTATTATTTTTACGCCGAGGGGGAAGGAAACATAGGCGGCGAGCGGGGCACGGCCATGATGAGCGAGCTCAGCAAGTGCTGCAAGCAGCTCAAAGTATTGGGAAGCTTTGACGACGAGATAAAAATCTGAGGAAGAAAGAGGCGATGACATGTGATAATACCGGTAAAAGTTGAAACCGGAACGTATAATGTTATTTTCGGACGCGGAACGCTGGCGTCGATACACGAATACATCGACCTTTCCGGCAAATCTCTTGTGGTGACGGACAGCGGCGTACCCAAAGAGTACTCGGAGTGGGTAGCAGAACGATGCTCTGAGGCGGTAATTGTTACGGTAGAGCAGGGTGAACCCAACAAAAACATGGATACGTATAAAACGATCCTTGCCGCCCTGGTGAAAAACGATTTCACACGCACGGACCGTGTGATCGCCGTGGGCGGCGGAGTCGTAGGGGACATGGCGGGTTTTGCTGCGGCTACGTATATGCGCGGGATAAAATTTTATAACATTCCCACCACAGTCCTTTCTCAGGTTGATTCGTCTGTGGGCGGAAAAACGGCGGTTGATTTCATGGGCTTTAAAAACATAGTAGGATCCTTTTACCCGCCGGAAGCGGTGATCATAGATCCTGATACATTGCGTACTCTGCCGGCGCGTCAGATATCAAACGGCCTTGCGGAAACGGTAAAGATGGCTGCTACCTGCGACGCGGAGCTTTTTTCCCTGTTTGAAAGCTGTGATGCACTTACTGAAGATTTCCTTGACAAAGCGATACTCGGCTCAGTGATGATCAAAAAAAACGTGGTAGAGGCGGACGAAAAGGAAACGGGTCTGCGAAGGGTGCTGAATTTCGGACATACCATAGCCCATGCCATAGAATCGGTCAACGGAATGGGCAACTATTTCCACGGTGAATGCGTGAGCATGGGAATGCTGCCCATGTGTTCCGAAAGCGTCGCGGCGCGTTTGAAACCGGTCCTGAAAAAACTCGGATTGCCTACGGAAATCCGCTGTGATCCGGAAAAAATACTCGAGGCGTGCAGACACGACAAAAAACTGTCCGGCAAAGATATAACTGTGGTGTTCGTGCCCGACATCGGAAGGTATGAGCTGCGCAAAATGCCGTTTTCGGAGCTTGAAAGCATGCTCCGAAACATATTGGGCCGGAATGCGCGGATGACGAAAAGGGAGAGTGATTGCCGATGAAGAACACTTTCGGGACAAGCGTTTTGGTTACGATATACGGCGAAAGTCACGGTAACTCTGTGGGAGTTGTAATGGACGGTCTCGCGCCGGGGATCCCAGTTGACGGAGAGTATGTGAAAAAAATGCTTTTACGCCGGCGCGGAGCAGCCGACATATCCACACCGCGGAGAGAAACGGATTCCGTTATTTTTGAAAGCGGGGTTTACTCAGGGCGGACCAGCGGTACGCCCATATGCATAAGAATAGAAAACACCGATACAAAGTCGTCCGATTATGAAGCCACAAGGTGGCTGGCGCGCCCGTCTCATGCTGACTATTCTGCGTACTGCAAATATCACGGCTATGAGGATTTCCGGGGCGGAGGACATTTCAGCGGACGTATCACGGCCGGACTTGTGGCTGCGGGAGCTGTGGTCATTCCCGCGCTTGAAAGAAAGGGTATACGCATCGCAACCCATATCCTCAGGTGCGGCGGCGTTTCCGACAGGGACTTCGAGGACGTTGACGCTGATATCCGCGCCCTCAACGAGCGGGACTTCGGAGTGCTCGACGAATCCGCGGGAAAAGAGATGGTCGCAAAAATAAAGTCCGCCAGAGCGGAGGGAAACAGCCTCGGAGGGACCCTTGAAACGGCCATTGCAGGGCTCCCCGCAGGTCTGGGCGAGCCGTGGTTCGATACGGTGGAAAGCATGATAGCGCATATGATGTTCTCTGTGCCGGCCGTAAAGGGCGTAGAATTCGGAGCGGGATTCGGGTTTGCGGACATGACCGGGAAAAACGCGAATGACCCGTTCAGGATTTCCGGAGGACGCGTGGTAACGTCCACAAACAACAGCGGCGGCATAAACGGGGGGATAACCAACGGGATGCCCGTGATTTTCAGATGTGCGGTCAGACCCACGCCTACAGTGCTGTTTTCCCAGGACACCGTGGATTTCCGTCTTAACAGGGAGGCTGAGATAAAGGCGGCGGGGCGGCACGACCCGTGCATAGTGCACAGAGCCAGAACAGTTGTAGACTGCGCCGCGGCGCTTACGGTCTGCGATATCATAGCGTCGCATTACGGAACGGATTGGTTAGGTGAGTAAATGGAATACGGATGCATTGCGGAAAAGCTTTCACACAGCTTTTCGCCGGAGATACACAAAAGCCTTTTCGGATACTCTTATGAGCTAAAAGAACTGCCTCGCCGGGAGTTGGAAGAGTTTCTCAAAAGGCGTGAGTTTAAGGGCATAAACGTTACCATACCGTATAAAGAGGCGGTGATCCCGTATCTGGACGAAATAGACGAAACCGCGGCGGAGATCGGCGCGGTGAATACGGTGGTGAACGACGGGGGAAGACTGCGAGGATACAATACGGATCTGTACGGCATGTGCAAGCTGATAAAAAGAGCGGGCATAGCGGTTGAGGGGCGGAAGGTACTGGTATTTGGCAGCGGAGGAACGTCCAAAACCGCCGTCGCGGCGGCGAGAAAGCTGTGTTGCGCCGAGGTGCTGCGCGTGTCGCGTACCGGAAAGGACGGATGTATTACCTACGCGGAGGCTGCGGAAAAACACAGCGACGCCGGCATACTCGTCAATACGACCCCCTGCGGGATGTTTCCGGACATAGGCAGGAGCGCCGCGGAAATATCTTTGTTCCCTAAGGCGGAAGGAGTTGTGGACGCGATATACAATCCCCTGAGGAGCAAGCTGGTATGCGATGCGAGAAAAGCGGGGATAAAGGCCGTAGGCGGACTGTATATGCTTGTGGCCCAGGCGGCGCGTGCCGGTGAAAAATTCACCGGATTGCCGGCTCCGGCGGCAAAAATCGAGGAAACATACCGGAGTATCCTGAAAGCAAAGCAGAATATCGTGCTGATAGGTATGCCGGGAAGCGGTAAATCCACAGTAGGCAGAATGCTGGCGCAGCGGTACGGGTTCACTTATATAGATACGGACTCCGAAATCGTAAGCCGGGAGGGACAAAGTATACGGAGCATATTTGAAAACCGCGGGGAGACCGCGTTCAGAGATATCGAAAGCTCTGTGATATCCGATGTATCGAGGTTTCAGCATACCGTGATCTCCACAGGCGGCGGAGCGGTGCTGCGCGGAATAAACGTCGATCTGCTTCGGGAAAACGGGAGAATATACTTTTTAGACAGAGCGCCTGAGCACCTGGCGGCCACACCCGACCGACCCCTTTCCTCAACAAGGGAGGATCTCGAACGCAGGTACGCAGAGCGTTACGTCGTGTACTGCAGCAGCAGTGACGCGGTGATACGGGAGCCGGAGACCCCGGAACAGGCGGCCGATATGATTGGAAGGGAATTTTACTATGAGAATACTTGTGATTAACGGTCCCAACATAAATATGCTGGGTGTAAGGGAACCTGAAATATACGGAAGGAAAACATACGATGAGCTGTGCAGGACGATTTCAGGGCACGCCGCAAAGCGCGGTGCGGAGGTGGAGATATACCAGTCTAATCATGAGGGCGGCATAGTGGACAAAATCCAGCAGGCTCTCGGCAATTTTGATGGGATAGTTATAAACCCGGCAGCGTACACGCACACCAGCGTGGCCATATTGGACGCGCTCAAGGCGGTTTCGCTGCCCGCGGCGGAGGTGCACATTTCCGACGTATCGGCAAGGGAGGACTTCAGGCAGATAAGCTATGTAAGGTCGTATTGCGGAAAGACGATTTGCGGGCATGGATTTGACGGGTATACTGAAGCCATTGACTGGCTTATAGATGAGGCGGGCAAGGCAGAATGAGAGTAACGGTGGAAAAATCGACGGCGTCCGGCACGGTATGCGCGCCGCCCTCAAAAAGCATGGCGCACAGAGCGCTGATCTGCGCAGCTCTGTCGGACAAAAGCACCGTAAGAAATATAGCGTGGTCGGACGATATAAAAGCAACAGCAGCCTGTCTGCGGGCCATGGGCGCTCAAACAGAGGCTTCAGACGGTCAGGTCAGCATTGGCGGGCTTGATCCTTTCAACGTGAAAGACGTACAGCTTTCCTGCGGAGAGAGCGGAAGCACTCTGCGTTTTTTGATGCCGCTGGGCATGCTTTCCGGCTCAAATATACGCTTCACAGGCAGCAAGCGGCTCATGGAACGTCCGCTGGAAGTTTACGAGGAGATATGCGCAGCAAGAGGAATACTGATGAGGCGGGACGGCGAAGGAGTAAACATACGCGGCAGGCTTGCGGGCGGGAAGTTTACGGTTCCGGGGGATATTTCCAGCCAGTTTGTCACGGGCCTTTTGTTTGCTCTTCCGCTTGTGGCAACGGACAGCACGATAGAGGTGACAGGGCGCTTTGAAAGCCGGCCGTACGTGGAACTGACAATGCAGGCGCTTTCCGATTTCGGCGTGAGGATATCCGTCAGCGGGTGCAGCTTCTCCGTGAAGGGCGGACAGCGCCCGAAACCGACGGAATATATGGTTGAAGGCGACTGCTCAAACGCGGCTTTTTTGGCAGGGTTTAACGTCCTTGGAGGAAACGTCTCGGTGACGGGCTTAAAGGCGGATACACTGCAGGGCGACAGGGTATACGCCCGGATGTTTAAAGAGCTTTTGCAGGGGAGAAAAGATTTCGACCTTTCGGACTGCCCGGATCTCGCTCCGGTGATGTTTGCGCTGTCGGCGGCTACGGGAGGAGCGGAATTCACCGGGACAGCGCGTCTCAGGCTGAAAGAAAGCGATCGTAGTTCCGCCATGGCGGAAGAACTCGCTAAATTCGGAATTGAGACGGACATAGGGGAAAACACCGTTACGATAAAAAACGGCGTTCTAAAAAAACCGCTTATACCGCTGTACGGGCACAATGACCACCGCATAGTTATGGCGTTAAGTCTTCTTTGTTCGGTCACGGGCGGAGAAATAGAAGGCGCGGAAGCGGTTTCAAAGAGTTTTGCGGACTTCTTTGAAAGGATAGAGCAGATAAACGTGAAGGTGAAGAAATATGAAGCTTGACAAGTCTATGAAAATACTCATTGTGGGACTGGGCCTAATGGGCGGCAGTTACGCTGCCGCTCTCACTCGTGAGGGATATTGCGTAAGTGCCGTCAGCGATGACAGAGATTCGGTTGAATACGCTCTGAAAAAGGGAATTATAAAAAACGGAGCATGGACAGTGGACGAAAAGATCGTATCGGAGGCAGATGTGGTTATATTCGCACTGTATCCTCACACGTTTATAGAATGGGTAAGGGAACACGGAAATCTTATAAAAACCGGAGCCGTCGTGACGGACGTGACGGGTGTTAAATGCGGCATAGTAGATAGGATTCAGGAGCTTTTAAAACCCGGAGCGGAATTTATTGCGGCTCACCCGATGGCAGGGAGAGAAGTATGTGGGGTGCGCAACAGCGATCCGGACATATTTAAGGGAGCAAACTACATCATTGTGCCCACGGGAAAAAACACACCAGGGGCAATAGAACTGTGCAGAAACCTGGGAGAGATTCTTGGCTTTGAGCGCATAACGGAGCTCAGCCCGAAAAAACACGACGAAATGGTGGCGTTTGTGTCGCAGCTCACCCACTGCATAGCGGTCTCGCTCATGTGCGCGTGCGACGATCCGGAGCTTGTCAGATATACGGGTGACTCGTTCCGCGACCTTACGAGGATAGCCAATATAAACGACGTTATGTGGAGCGAGCTTTTTCTTACAAACCGCGTATCCCTTCTTGAGGAAATGGACAGATACAGGAGCTCGTTTGACAAGCTGTACGGATATATAAAAACGGGCGACAGGGAAGGCATACGTGAAATGATGCGCATTTCCTCCGCGCGTCGCAAAAATTTTGATATAAAGGGGTAATTAAAATGAATATGCACTTTTACAGGAAACTACCCATACCTCAGCAGGTCAAGCAGGACTTTCCCGTGACAGAGCGTATGGCCGAGGTAAAGGCGGCCAGGGACGAGCAAATAAAAGCCGTGTTTAGTGGAGAAAGCGAAAAATTTATCCTCATTATAGGACCGTGTTCTGCGGACAATAAAGATTCGGTGTTGGATTATATTTCACGTTTGCGCCTGGTGCAGGATAAAGTGTCCGACAAAATCATAATTATCCCGCGCATATATACCAACAAGCCACGGACCACCGGCGACGGGTACAAAGGTATGCTTCATCAGCCAGACCCGGATGAAAAACCTGATATGTACAAGGGGATCGTGGCCATACGAGAACTTCACATGAGCGCTTTGAGGGATTACGATTTTTCCTGCGCGGATGAAATGCTTTATCCGGATAACCACAGATACCTTTCCGATCTGCTTTCATACGTGGCGGTGGGGGCAAGGTCCGTGGAAAACCAGCAGCACAGGCTGACCGCCAGCGGATTGGACATACCTGTAGGTATGAAGAATCCTACCGGCGGCGACCTGTCTGTAATGATGAATTCCATAACCGCAGCTCAGCACAGCCATACTTTTATTTACCGCGGCTGGGAGGTCAAGAGTTCCGGCAACCCGTACGCCCACGCCATACTTCGCGGATATTTGGATTTCACAGGCAAAAGCGCTTCAAATTACCATTATGAGGATCTGCTGAAGGTAAACGAGCTTTACATGAAATCGGGGCTGCAAAATCCTTCCGTGATCGTGGATACGAATCACAATAATTCAGGCAAAAAATATCTTGAACAGATACGCATTGCCAAAGACGTGATACACAGCAGGAACCACAACGGAGATATAAAGCGTCTGGTCAAAGGGCTGATGATCGAAAGCTACATTGAAGACGGCGCCCAGAGCATGGATGAGCATACTTACGGCAAGTCCATCACCGACCCGTGCCTGGGCTGGGAAAAGACGGAAAATCTCATATTTGACCTTGCGGAAAAGCTGTAAAAACAGCAAATACGGCGCGGATCACAGGCTCTTGCGTATCTCAGCGCAGAACTCCTTTGCCACCTCCATGTCCCCGGCACGAACGCATATGTGTATCCCGTTTCCGCGCCTTGTTGGGCGGCAGTAAACGTCCTTGTCCTTCTCGCATATGCGTATACCGTCGCTTTCATAAACAGCGCCGAAGCGTTCGGCCAGCCTTTTGACAGCGTCCTGGACATTGCCGTCCACGCTCACACGTATATCTTCCGTTTCCATTCTCGGCGCGGACATGTCGATGTCGTGAAGAGACTGACCGGAGGAGGACATGAAAGAGAGGAGCTTGAGCATCCCGGTTATTGCGTCCGTCATATATCCCTGCCGTGCGGCAAGCTCCCTGGCGGCGGCGTCCGAGTCGTCCGACGGACACAGCGCGTATCTCAGCACCTGTCTGCCTCGTTCGGCCGCCAGCATATCCACCGTAAGAGGTGCGTCGGTGCCGACGGCAAGGTCTTCTCCTGAGGAGAGCACGGCGTAGGCAATGAGCATATTCATGCGCGGAACGGAAATAAACCTGTTTTCCTCGTCAAAGCCCGCCAGACTGTGACCGGACGAGGCGATGTGGAACCTGACGCTTCCTTCCGAAACTCCCATGTCTTTCAGCAGATCTGCCGTGAAACGTTCCATCTGCTCCGTGCAGCAGGTGACCCTGCAGCCTGCGGACAGCTTGCCGGAAAACATTTTAGACAGCCTGTCAGCCAGCAGTATCTCCGACCCGTCGAATTTTTCCGGCGGACGGTATTCGTCAAATCCGCAACGGGCGAACTCGCTTCCACGCAGGATGCCGTCGAACTTGCGTTCCTGCCTGCGAGTGAGATTAAGTCCGTCCGAACCGCAGATGTGAATAGAGGTCCTGTTTCCAGCGCTGCTGAAAAAAACTCCCGCGTCAAACCCCATCTGTTTCACAAACGAGCAAAGCAGGGAATCCCAGCCCATGCCGGTGTGGATCAGGCGTGCCCCGCTTGAGGACACCCCGGACGCAAACGCCTGACAGTAGATTTCGGAAGAAAGCTGACCGTCGTGGGAGACGGCTATTTTCCCGCGGGAGACCAGCGTGGCAAGCGCCTGACCCACTCTGGAACACAGCTCCGGAGTTATCAGTGTCCCGGCTTCGCCGCTTATGCCGTCCTCGTCAAAGCTTCCCGCGAAAGCGTTGCCCCACTTAATGTTTGTGTTGACGCAGGCCCCCGATTCCGCGAGCTTGTCCGGCCATATCAGCACGTTTGTTGAGATTTTTGCTCCGGCTCCCACTCTGGAATTGCTGCCCACAACAGAACCCTCGAACATCCTCGAGGCGCTTTCGGCCGATGAGCCCTTGCACATAAGCGCGCCGCGCAGCTCACAGTTGCTGCCGACATACGAGTTTTCCAGCATGACGCTGTGACGCACGCTTGTTCCGGAGCCTATACAGCAATTGTCATCTATGACCGCATACGGCCCTATGGATGCCCCGGAACCCACCGACACCGACGAGCCGAAATAAACGGGCGGTATTATTCGAAAATCGCCTCCCGGCATTTTTCCGCCTCTGCAGAAGACGCCGTCCTGTCCCACGGCCTCCGGCAAATTACCGGCACGCTTTGCCAGAATGTCGAACTGGCATTGCTTATACGATTCTATGCTTCCTATGTCGCACCAGTAACCGGACGCCCTATAGGAAAAAAGACGTTGCTTTTTGGAAAGCATTTGAGGGAACAGATCACCCGCAAAATCGAAAACGGTGTTCTCCGGTATCATGCGGAACACTTCGGGGCTGAGCACATATATTCCCGTATTGGCGTCTCGGCTCACGGCCTGACTCCAGTCTGGTTTTTCGCAAAATTTTTCTATCCGTCCTTCGGAGCCGGAAATCACGGAGCCATACTCTCTCGGATCGTCCACACGGCTTGTTACAACGGTGGCCAGCGCGGATGATTTTTTATGGAATTCGGCGGCGGAAGACAGGTCAAAATCAAAAAGCGCGTCGCCGCTGACTACAAAAAAATCCTCGCTGCCGATAAAATCCCTGCAGTTTCCCACGCTGCCGGCGGTGCCGAGCGGGGTATCTTCTCTGAAAAACGTCAGACGCACTTTGCTTTGTGAATTTTCGTTACACCAGTTTACGATATCGTCGGCAAGATATTTTACTGTGAGCGCCGCCTCGGTAACTCCGCAGGAATGCAGCCTGTCAAGTATATATGACAGGATCGGCCTTCCGCACAGGCGCGTGAGGGGCTTGGGTACGTTACAGGTAAGAGGGCGAAGACGGCTGCCTTCGCCGCCGCACAGGATTACGGCTTTCATAAAAACATCCTTTCGTTTAATTTTAATCCCCGTTATGCCCATGGGCGCATCTCTGCACTCATGGGCATTCTCGTCTGAGACAATTCAGATTACATGAGTGTGTCGGCGATAAAGTCGCACACGGATTTGAATATGGGTCCGCACGAAGCGCTTCCCGAGGTACCGTCTTCAACGAACACGACCACCGTATATTCGGGATTTGCCGCCGGGAATACGCCTCCTATCCACGCCTGCAGTACACTGTGCCCGTCCTGAGCAATGATGCCGGTTTGGGCCGTAGACGTTTTTCCGGCTGCCGGGAAGGAATCCGGCTGATATTCGGAGACTGAACCGTCCGTAAAAACGGCGGCCATATTTTCAAGGAGCAGCGAGGCGCTTCTTTCGCTCATAGCCCGGTGCATCCGTTCGCCGCCGTCATCGTCGTATCGTATAAACATGCCGTTTTCGTCTCTTTCTCCCAACACAAGCCGCGGCGTAACGTAAATTCCGCCCGTGGCGACGCAGTTGACTGCTGCCGCAATCTGGAGGGGAGTAGCAAGCAAAGTGCCCTGGCCTATGGCAAGATTTCCTATTGCCGCGGGAGGAATGAGGTCCTCCTCAGTGGGAAGATTTCCGGCCGAGGAGGCAACGCCGTCCGCTAATTCGATTGGCTGACCGAACCCCATCAGTCTGGCCGTTTCAAGGAGCTTTTCCGCGCCTATCTCCAGCGCAAGGTCTATAAAATACGGATTGCAGGAATTGATAAGCGCCCCTTTCATATCAAGCACGCCGTGTCCGCTTCTGCGGCTGCAGCGTATCACCACTCCGTTTATATCTATTTGGCCCTTGCATTCGTAAGTCCTGCTTACAGGTATGCCGAGCTCGAGAGCGGCGGTAGTCACTACGGTTTTAAAGACTGACCCCACGTTATAAGCGGAAAGTACACGATTTACAAACGGCGAGTCCTGGTCGTCCAGAGACGCCGCAATGTCGTTCTGATCAAAAGACGGTGAGCTTGCGGCGGCCAATATATCTCCGTCCGAAGACAGGACTACCACCGCGCCGCTGACGCCTTCAAGCTGCTGCTGAGCAAAATCCTGAAGTCTTCTGTCAAGAGTCAGGACTATTCCTCCTGAGGCCTTATAAGTCGTGTCGGTTATCTCCGGAGAGAATCCGGCAAGATTGTGAGCCTTTGCGTCCACCGTGTACGAAACCGTGATTTCACCGCTATACTTGTCAAGTACGTCTGAGAAAGCGGCTTCAAGGCCGGTATACCCGCTTTCTTCCGAGGATGCGGGATACCCTATCAGGTGAGCGGCGTATCCGGAATAACGCACGAACACGGGAAAGCTCAGAATCCCGTCGGCGTAATATTCCTTGAGCGCGTTAAAAATAAAAGGCTTTCCCAGCCTTGCGGCTTCAAGGGCGGCGGTGGGCTCCATGGCGGTTTCATAAATTGCCGAGGACAGCGCAGCCGGGTCACTGTAATATGCTGCAGTCCCCACATACCTAACGTCACAGTTGGTTATGGGCAGCATATTTCTGTCATAAAAGGTGCCGCGTTCAGTTCCTATTTTTACGGTATAGACAGACTGAGCGGCAGCGGCATCCTGATAGTCGGTCTGAGAGATGATTACCGCTATTCGTGCCGTGGGAATCAAAAGCATGATCATAACTATTGCAAACGCCACAGCCGGTCTCAGATTCTGCGTGCTCGTCATAGCGACCGCTCCTTTAAATGGTTTACGGATTTAGTATCACTTGTGGCGGTAAAAAATATACTGTCGACACAGCATTTTGATAAAAAAGTCTTGACAAATACAAATGACATTGCTATAATCATCGTTGTCGCGCGGCTGTGGTGAAATTGGCAAACACGTACGTTTGAGGGGCGTATGGCATCCGCCTTGTCGGTTCAAGTCCGATCGGCCGCACCAGGCTGAGCCTGGACGCAATTCGCGTTCCAAGCTCAGCTTTTTCTTTTGCCTTTTCGCTCGCGTTTACAGCCGGCATCTTTTTTGTCCCTCTTTACAGGCAGGGGCTGGAGCCAAAAGCGCTCCGGGCTCTTTCTTTGTTTATGAAGAAGGTGCCCGCGTCCATGGCGGCATCTTTTTTAGTCCCTCTATACAGACAGAACCCGGACGCATTTTGCGTTCCGGGCTCAAATTTATAAAGTCAAAGTCCGGGCGCATTTTGCGCCCGGACTTTCGCTCTTTATGAAAATGTATCAAGAAGAAATCGACTTCCCGGGCGCATCATCGGCCGCGGGGGAAAAGGATATCCCCGCCCAGCGACATTCCCAGGTATTCATCGGGGCAAAGCCCGGACGAAAGGCACATCCAAAGCTTCATATATGCTGCGTCAGGAGCAATCTGCGGCAAAACCCTGATATGAAAACGGCTAAACTCAAGACTGCTGCCGTATATGTCTCCGACAGCAACCCCCGTCAGGTAAACGGCCACGCCGCGCTCGCGGGCCTTTTCAAAGAATGCCGCCGCCTCCGGAGAGGACACGCCGATAGTGCCGGAATGGTAGCTGCCGTGAAGAACAGCAGACACTCCTTCCGGAATTTCCGGATAAATCATGCCGGGGTACGGCGCTACTCTCAGTATGCCGGCGGTTCGGCAAAGACTGCCGAAGGGCAGAGGAGGGCATGTGTCGTCACGTTCGAAATAACTTTCGGAGAGAGAGAACTCGCCTGCCAAATAAACCCCGTAAGCCCCGCCGAGACTGTACAGCTCATGCGAGTAGGGGCTGTGAGGAAGCAGCCGCGAGGCCCTGTGCACCAATACCTCGCCCTCGCGGTTCTGATAGGGTACAAACACTCCCTGCCCGCGTTTTTTCTGTATGAAGCTGAGAGCCGCGCAAAAATTACCCGGCGCGTTGGAGTCCGGACAGTCTGCCGGCCGGTTAGCGGATACAAGGCAGACCGGGACAGGACACAGTCCCAGCGAGTATGACAATGCCGCCGCCGTGTACTGGATCGTATCGGTACCGTGCATCACTATTATACCGTCATAGGAGTCTATGGCGCCGGACACACAGGAAACGACTTCGCGAATAAAATCACCTGAACTGTTTTCGCTCAGTATAACCTCCGGAACTGAGACGTCATAATCAAAATCCATTCGTGTTTCCCTGACAAGATTGTCTATGAGCTTGTCTGGGACGTTGCCGCCGGGGGAAATAATTCCGTTTTTCGTCGAACTTCCTATAGTACCCCCGGTAAATACAAAAAGAATTTTCATTCATATCGCCGCCCTTAAAACGATTTGTCGGATACGGAAAGATGATCACCCGCTGTACCTGTCGGACACGGCATACAGGCAAATTAAAAAGCTTTTACCCGTGAGTGCGTTTTTTCAAACCGGGCCGTATACCTGTCTCAGCCCCTTCAAGACGCAGAAGCTTGAGCTTGATTTCCGTTCCGGCGGCGTATCCGGTGAGCGAACCGTCCGAACCTATAACCCGGTGGCAGGGGATCAGTATACTGACGGGATTGCGGCCTATCGCAGCGCCGACCGCCCTCGGAGATATACGGCTTTTTCCGGCTTTCCGGGCTACAGCCTCCGCCACATCCTTATATGTTGCGGTAGAGCCGTATTTGATTTCCCTGAGAGCTTCCCACACCTCAAGCGAGAATTGACTTCCGCCAAGGGAAACAGGTATAGCAGCTGCATCCGGGTTTTTGCCGTCAAAATATTCGCCCAGCCAATCCTTTACACGGCCAAAGAGCTCTGTATCGTCGCGCAGGACAATATCACACGTCTCAGTGCCGCTCATATAGTGCTTCTGGCCGCAGAACCAGAGCCCGGTCACGTGATCGCCGTCGCCGGCAACAGTCATCATGCCAACCGGGGAACTGAAGGACGAAACGTATATTCTTTTGCGCGATAGTTCCATATTTACACCTGTTTCTTGAAAGTAATGAAAATCGCATGAGTCATGATCGTAGTTTACCCACGGCAACATACGGATGTGCGTACAAATCAAACCGATGCCGTGCAAAAAATAAACGGAGAGATATCAATGCAGCTGCGGGGCGGCAATATGTTCTTCTCCTGACTCGAGTATATCATTTTTCAGAGCAAATTACAACGGTCGTGCCTGCAGCGCAGAAGTACGGGGAAGCAGCGAAGGACAGATCACAGTAAGCCGAGTTGAAAAACAATTGACAAATAGGAAACAATTTGGTAAAATATATCCGAACAGGATTCATAGCTGTTTAGATTAAGGTTATTGTGAGGGG
>CASDVX010000060.1 GCA_949284545.1 uncultured Eubacteriales bacterium | reverse complement strand
GCCCCCTCTTTGCAGGGCAGTTTCAGCGTGGCCGTGGTGTTCGCCGGGACCGTGCATCCGTAAACAAGGTCGCCATCTTCAAGCCTCCATCCGCTCTCTATAAGCCCATACGCGGACCTGTAGCTTCCCTCGGCGTAGGTCAGGCCTCCTCCGCAGGTCGGCGCGAGAATAAAGTGCTTATAGGCAGGGCTGTCCGGGTCACAGGTTATCCCCACCAGGGACGTGTAGACCCATTCCATAACGGAGCCGTAGGAATAATGGTTATAGGAATTCATCCCGGCGTTCCCAAACCCTGCCGAGGTGTACGAATCCCAGCGCTCCCATATAGTGGTCGCGCCCTGAGTCACCGGGTACAGCCACGACGGACATTCGGTCTGCGTAAGAAGCCTGAAGGCCGTATCCTCGTACCCGTTTCCGCACAGGACGAACAGAAGGTAGCTGACCCCCATGAAGCCGGTGCTGAGCCTGTATCCGTTTGAGATTATCTTTTGGTTGAGCCTTGACGCGGACGCTTTTCTCAGTTCCTGCGGGATTATGCCGAAATACAGTCCCAGGACGTAGGAGGTCTGGGTGTCGCAGAAGGTGCTTCCGTCCGCTTTGAGGTATTTCCCGTTCCACGCTTCCTTGAATTTTTCGCACTCCTCCGCGAATTTTTCCGAGTCTGCATCCCTGCCGAGCCATCCTGCCATCTTTGACATGAGTCCGGTCACGTAGACGCAGTAGGCTGTGTCGCACAGCTCCACGGGAGTGCTTTCTCCCAGCGCAAGCCAGTCGCCGTACGCCCACTGCGTATCCCGGATATAGTCTCCTGCGTCGGCTATGAGATAATTTATGTATCTGACCATGTTGTCGTAATAGGTCTCTATCAGAGTGGGGTCCCCGTACCTCAGCGCCAGCGTGTAGGGTATGATTATGCCCGCGTCTGCCCATCCGCCGTGGCCGGAGCCCTCGTAGCCCGGGCGGGAGGTGGCGGGAGCACAGTCCGGGTAAGCTCCGTTTTCCCTCTGGCAGTCGTTGAGGGCGGTCACGTACTGCTCAAAGAAATTTTTCACGTCCATGTTGTATGCGGCGGTACCCATAAATATCTGAGCGTCTCCCGACCAGCCCATGCGCTCGTCCCTCTGGGGACAGTCCGTGGGCACGGACAGGAAATTTGACCGCTGGCCCCAGTATGCGTTTGACGCAAGCTGATTTATCAGCTCCGAAGAGCATTCGAAGGTCCCGCTGTCCTCAAGCGCCGAGTAAAGCACCAGTGCCTCTACGCCGATTATATCCTCTTCGTCTATTCCCGTGATCTCGGCGTAGCGGAACCCATGGTAGGTGAATTCCGGATTCCATGTTTCCTCCCCGCCGCGGCATATGTACACATCGGTGGCCTTCGCCGAACGAAGATTTTCGGTGTACAGAGTCCCCTTCGCGCCGTCTCCGGTGGGGCTCCCGTCGTTGAGCATTTCGCCGTGCCTTATGGTTATTTTCGTACCCTCGGGCGCATTGACCGTTATACGCAGGACTCCCGTAAGGTTCTGCCCGAAATCGTATATCAGTGTCCCCTTTTCGGGGGAAGTTATCTCCTTAACGGACACCGTATCCATGCATTTCACGGCGGTCCCCTCTGTCTGTGAGACGATTTTGCCTATGTTCAGCTCCGCCGCGTCCGTCACGGCGACCGGTTCGAAAACAAATTCCTCCTTGAGTTTTCTCGCGTCATAGGTCTCGCCGTCGAACAGGTCGTTCGCCGTCACCGGTCCGTCAACGGTTATCTCCCAGCTTTCGTCGGTGTCTATGACCTGCCTTGACCCGTCCTCATAGGCAATAACCAGTTTACCCATGAAGGCCGGATATCTGCCGCCGAACGCCGCCCCTATCGTCCCTATGTACCACCCGTTTCCCAGCGCGGCGCTGAGCGTGTTATCGCCTTGCCTGATCTGAGAGGTCACGTCGAAGGTCTGGTACATGAGGCGGCTGCCGTATTCCGTAAATCCCGGAGTGAGAAAGCAGTCTCCCGCCCTTTCGCCGTTCAGCTCGGCCGTGTAAAGTCCTGCCGCCGTGGCGTACAGCCTCGCCCAAGCTACAGCGCCGTTTACGGAAAACGTTTTCCGCACCGTCGGCGCCGACACATCGTCAGCTTCCGCCGCATAAGCCGGCATGATAACGCTGTTCCCCCAGGGGGAGCTGCCGTAGGCCGCCGCCTGATCCGGACTCTTCCAGCCGCTGTCGTCAAAATCGGGGTCTGCAAAACCGTCCGCCCGTGAAGAGGAAACTTTCCAGCTTTCATCCGTGACGCAGGTCTCCTCATCCCCGTCTG
Organism: uncultured Eubacteriales bacterium; assembly: GCA_949284545.1. Taxonomy (GTDB): domain Bacteria; phylum Bacillota; class Clostridia; order Oscillospirales; family CAJFTT01; genus CASDVX01. The sequence goes on along the minus strand of CASDVX010000060.1, from coordinate 1,421 downwards.
CATATTTTATCCGGATCTTGCATATGAAACCGCCGTATCCCGCCGCGCTGTTGGTAATTTCCGCGGCAATAAGGTTTGCTCCGCTTTTTATTTTGCCGGTGATGTCCGCCGCGTTGCCCGTTTTCCACCTGTCTGCATTGTTGGGAGCCTCCGCCGCGAGATCGCCGTTCAAATATACTTTGCCGTAATCGTCCGCGGTGAAAATGAGAAGCGCTTCAGACACCGTTCTGTCCGCGTCAATCAAAAAACTTTTTCTGAAATATTCCGTGCCCTTTGGGGCGGAAGAAAAGCCCGCGCCGTCAAGCAGCCATATCCAGTTCGCGCCGGAAAGGTCCGTAGCTACGGCAACGCTGCCTGAAAGGTCCCTGGATATGAACCCGGCGTCAGCAAAGCCGCCGTCCATCAACCCGGTCTCGAACCACGCGTAATTCTCAGGCTTCAAGCTTTTACCGTCTGCGTCCCATACGGTGACGGTCCAATAGTATCTTGTGGACGGCTGCAGAGGCGCGCCCCTGTACCGTACGCCCGCCGACAGGCCGCTTTCCACCTTCCCGCTGTCCCACATGTCCGGCGATCCGCTTTCAAGTCCCTCCGGCGTGCTCGCCACCTGTATTCTGTACGCGCTCTGCTTTTGCCCGCGTACTCCCGGGGATGGCATCGTCCAGTAAAACATGGGGGACGGATCGTCGGTTCCCATGGGGTTTACCGCATAGTTTACTTTCATATTCGAAACCTCCGTGCTTTTTTTGGTGTTGCGGCCGTAAAAGGCCGGCACGGTCAATGTGCCGGCGCGAATCAGTGAAACAAATATTTTTAGTTCCTTTGTCCCGTCCGCCCGTCTCTGTACTTCTGAAGATATTTTACAGCCGGTTTCCTTCAATTAAAATGAGCAGGAGGATTACAAGTTGCAAAGTCGAATTATGAAATCTTATATTTGCCCCGGCGCGGCGTCCTCCCGCACCGCCGGGCCGAAACGCCGGGGGTTAAAGGATAACCTGCCGATTTTTTCCCGCGTTGAATTCCGGGCGGCGCGTCCGAAGGCCGCAAGTCCCGGCACGGCGACGTAAGACCCGGGCAACGGGGGACGCAGGATGGTCACGTGGACGTAAAGTCCGAACGTGGGGGCGTAAGCTTCGAGGCGTAAGCTTCGAGCGCGGGGACGTAAGGCCGGGCACAGGTAGCCTCAAGGCCCAGGCACGCGGGACGCAAAGTCCGGCGCGGGCAAGCGTAAGGCCCGGTGCGGGCAGTAAAAAAGAACCGCCTCTTACGAGACGGTTCTCTATATAAAGCCGGCGTCGACCGATTGTTCCGGGAGGCTTCCCTCCGAGTATCGTAGGCACAAACGAGCTTAACTTCCGTGTTCGGGATGGGAACGGGTGGGACCTCGCTGTAATAGACACCGACCATATATCAAATTGTGG
>CASDVX010000059.1 GCA_949284545.1 uncultured Eubacteriales bacterium | reverse complement strand
TGAAAAATTGAATAGTAACCTAGAAGGACTTGCCGATATGTATATAGGCACCATTCATGGATACTGTTTTTATTTACTCCAAAATTATAGTGATGACTTTAAAAACTATGAAGTTCTTCAAGATGTACAAACTCGCCTTTTTATGAAACGCTTTCGTAGAGATATTGGAATCTATGAAGTCCAATACTATCCCAAGACAGGATCGCCGTATACTTTGGCTCGTCAAAATATGACTAATAGCAAACTTCAAGAGGCAATTAGTGCATACAAGACTTTTCTTGATATCGCACGCGAATATGGGGTCGAAAAACTTCCTGCTACTTTGCGAGGGTACGTTGAAAAATATGAATCAGCACTTGTCTCAAAGAGCAAATTTGATTTTACATCCATCATATATAGAACGCTTACACTGTTAGAACAAGGTGATTTTGATGAATATATAACATCGACAGTGAAGCATTTAATTGTTGACGAATATCAAGATGTAAATGATGCTCAAGAGCGTATTTTAAACTATTTTTATAACAAAGGCGTATTACTTTGCGTTGTTGGAGATGATGACCAAACAATTTATCATTGGCGTGGTAGTAATCTAACATACATTCGCGACTTCCAATCTCGTTACCAAAATGTCAAGCGGGAAGATCTGGACATTAACTTCCGTAGCAGTTGTGGAATTACTGACATTGCTCGCCAAGTTATTCAAAACAACCGTAATCGTCTTGCCAAACAGATGAATAGTAATAACACTCAAACCTATGAGCAGGGAGATATCATCACTTATGATTTTGATGATCGCCAGTCGGAGATCAATTTTATTGTTAGTAAAATTAAGCAGTTAACAGGAACAGAATATACCAAGGACAATAAGACTTTTGGCTTGGACTATGATGATATGGTGATTCTTGTTAGCTCTGTAAAAAAGATTCCGGAATTAATCCAAGCTTTAAAGGATAATGGTATTAATTTCATAGTTGAAGGAACACAAAAACTTTTTGAGGCCAATGAAATACAAACTATTTGCAAAACGTTTGAGATAATATTTAAAATTTTGGAGATCTATGATATAAATACCTTTAGTCGGGCAGATATCCAAATTGATGATGAGTTAGTGCAAAAGTGGACACAGTATTCATCTCTAGATACTATAACAATTAAAAATGTATTAGAGAATTTTGTTGCATTTTTTCATGAAACAGATGCCTATGAATACACTATCCAGCAAAATTTAAAAACTTTATTTGCTGATTTACAATTGATTTCTCAAACACAAGATGAAAAAATTCTTTATAATTGGGGGAAATTCACCGAGATAATTAATGATTTTGAAAAGATATATCTTGATATGGAACCAATTTATAAGTTGAGAGCATTTCAGACATTTCTTAGGGACGATGCCCCGTTTATTTATCCAGAGGGATGGCTCTCCCCAAGTTTTAAGACTATTCGTAGCTTACGTATTATGACTTATCACCAGTCTAAGGGGCTTGAGTTCCCAGTTGTATTTTTACCGTTTTTAACGCAAAACTCCATATTCCCCCTCAAGAATCCGGGTGGAACAAGTGCATGGGGAATATTTAATGATCCCTCTATAGAAAAAGCCTATAAGAATGATGACGAAAGTTATCGTCGACTATTCTATGTAGGACTTACGCGAAGTGAAAAATATCTTTTTATGACTCGTTCTCCCCAACCTTACGGAAATGGAAAAATGTATAGGAAAGCAGCTCAACCATATGTAGAGGCTAAAAATTCTCTTTATGCTTATCAAGGTTTAGCTTTAGATAGAACATACCCACAATATTCAAACAAAAAATTTTCTAATGATGAAGTAATTACATTGAATTTTTCGCTTCTTAAAGACTTATTTGATTGTCCGTTCAAATTTGAAATGTTGAATGTATTTGGATTCCATTCCCCCCTTAATATTCGAATGGGATATGGACGTTCTATCCACAATATGTTGGATTATATACATAAGCATTACAAGAATATCCCTGAATTTTCAGACAATGTGATCCGAAGAATTGTTGATAGATATTTATATTTGCCATATGGTTCTCCTGTGCTTGTTAATGCGATGAAAGAAAAAGCCTTTCAACACTTGCGTAGTTATATAGTGAATAATCAGGCGAATTTTCAAAATATACTCTTTTCAGAGAAAACCATAGACTATAGCATTAATGAGTATCTTTTCATTGATGGCAGAATTGATTTAATACGAGATAGTCTTAATGACACAATTACTATTGTGGACTTCAAATCTAGCTCCGAAGTGCTATCAAGAGAACAAATAAAAAATCAGTTAATGGTTTATGTTCTCGGTTACGAAAGCTTAACAGGTGAAAAAGTTGATTTTATTGAATCATATGATTTCAATAATAACGATCCGACACGTATTCAGGTTGAGCAAGCGGACAAAGTAGCTTTTAGGACCAGGCTTGAAGAATGTCATCGCGTTATTAAAACTTCGAACTATCCCAAACTGGGAAAAGAAGATCCTACTAAAGGTAAAGCATATTGTGAGAGCATTGGATGTGAGTTTTTGAAAAACTGCTTTCCGGTTGATAAATAAGTAATGGAAAAACTAAACTACTTGAAGGGAGGGGACCTCAATGGAAATAGCAGAATTAATTACTGACTTAAAGGCTAAAGAGTCTGAAGAAGCTTATTGGGATTTCAGACGGAATGATCAAAGAGAACATGTCCATTCTATGATTAAATATCCTGCTGTTATGGTACCGAATATGCAGGGGGAAATTTTTGATCTTGTTTTAAAACATGATTGTGATATTCATAATGTTCTAGACCCTTTTATGGGTTCTGGTACTATCTTAGTGGAAGGGTTAATACGTAATCTTGATGTAATTGGCGTCGATATAAATCCGTTATCATACTTGACAGTGCTTTCCAAAACGCAGAAATATACCAAAAAGACTTTACAGGAAAAAGCGGAACAATTGCTGCAAAGGATTAAAAGAATTCGGAATCAGGAAATCGTGCTTCATAATTTTGAAGGAATTAATAAATGGTATGTAGATGATGTTATTCGTGATTTAAGCAAATTGCGTCTTTGTATTATGCAAGAGCCTGATGTCAAATATAGAAGATTCTTTTGGGTTACATTTGCCGATATTGCTAAACAGGCCGATAATGCTAGAACCAGTACGTTTAAACTCCACATAAAACTTGAGGAGACAATCCGTGAAACAGAATTTGATTGCGTACAAAAATTCGAAGAGAAATTATGTTCAAACATAAAAGCTGTATTTGAATTCAAGACACTTAGGCATAGCGGAACTACACGTATTTATTGTGGTAATTCAAAAACCATTTTTAACAACAGGCGTAGTTTCGCCCCAAATAGTGTCGATTTAGTTATTACATCACCACCGTATGGTGACAACGCAACAACCATAAGTTATGGACAATATTCTGTACTTCCTCTACGTTGGATACCTCTAGCAGATATTGGAGATACAATTAGTGAGGAAAGTATTATTAGTCTTAGCAAGATTGATAGGGATAGCCTTGGTGGAGTGAATTATTCATTGGAGCAACTTGAACAAAGTGGCATTTTGCAAGCATCTAATCAACTAAATGACTTTGTAAATATGTTGCTTAATGAAAAAATGACAGATAAAGCAAGAAAAGTAGCAAGTTTTATTCTTGATTTTTCTGAGGTGTTGCAAAGCCTTTCTTCGATTGTAAAGCCTGGGAAGTTACTTATTTTTACGGTAGGAAATCGACATGTTAATAAAACAGAGTTTCCACTACATCTTGTTTTGAAGGAGCTTGCGGAACTTTATGGTATGAATATGTGCTATGACTTTCGGAGAAATATTATTAAGAATAAAAATTATGTAGATACTTCCGTTCAAGGGTTTAAGACAATCAACAAAGAAACCATAATGATTTTTCAGAAACGGTAGTTCATGCCGCATTTATTTCGGCCCAGTGATGTTAACACACCCGGTCATATGTTTCACCTGATTCACAGCATTTAGAAATCCATAATTCTCATTTTTAGCGGGTATCTTTTTTGTCAATGCTTCCCAGGCAGGGCCTGGAGCCAAATCGCGCTCCGGGCTCTTTCTTTTGTTTGAACAGAGATGCCAGTGCTTATAGCTGGCATCTTTTTTAGTCCCTCTTTACATATGATGAAAACGGTATAGATGCCGTAGGTGCAAAACCTATGGCATCTATACCGTTTCATTTTTCACGTCGTCGCGGACTGTTCATCGTTCGCGACGACTTTTTTATGAGTTTGACTGCCATCTGAAACGACATGATTCTCAAACAGGGGGTGAGGTGCGGAAAGGGTAAACACGGTTTAGCTGACATCTGATAACGACACGACTCTCAAACCACCGTCGAGGGCAACTCCGGCAACAGAGTTTCCTGCTGCCGGCCGAAGAGGCACGGCTCTCAATTTCCGCAAACCAAGTCCCGCCGGACATGGAAAGCCACGGACATCCCGGCCGACACGGACGTCAAACACGGACGTGACCCGCTGACTGAACCTCATGCTTGACTGCTGTCTGAAACGACACAACTCTCAAACCGTCCGGGTTTTGCCCCGATGAATACCTGGGCTTGACTGCCGTCTGAAACGACACGACTCTCAAACTGATAAAGCTGCTGTGCAATTCCCGAAGAAGTTTGTATGGCGTCTAAAGCAACATGACCCTCAAGCGTACAACAGCGCCTGCTATGCGGAGCAGTAATTTAACTGACGCACGGACAGCAACGCGACTCTCAAACTCAGGTTCCTCTAACAGACTGTAATGCGTAGTTCGACTGCCGTTTAAAACAACATGGCTATCAAACGAATAAGCAGAAACAGATGCTCGCGTTTGACTGGAGTATAAGACGACACGACTCTCAAACAGCCGGCAGACTATCGCAACGCGGTATTTGGCTTGACTGCCATTTAAGACGACACGATTCTCAAACCCCTCGCGTCCGGCATAAGCAGCACATACCGTTTGACTGCCATCCAAAACAAAACGGATCTCAAACTCGATCGTTTCCACGCAGCGCCCCGGCTCGGTTGGACTGCCATCTGAAACAACACGACTCTCAAACTATAATTCTCAGCCCACAAAGAATATAACAGTTTGACTACCATCTAAAACAACACGACTCTCAAACGAAAGAGTCAATATGTACGAGCGACAGCATGTTTGACTACCATCAAAAACAACACGACTCTCAAACGATAGCAAAGAGGACGCGCCCCGCTGTGCCGTTTGACTACCATCTAAAACAACACGACTCTCAAACGTACTGACCACCACACCCGCAACGCCCATTGTTTGACTACCATCTAAAACAACACGACTCTCAAACCATATTGACGTAGGCCTCCGGGGACCATTTGTTTGACTACCATCTAAAACAACACGACTCTCAAACCTCAAAGTGAGAGAAACGCCACGACACGCGCTGTATCGTTTCAGACGGCAGGAGCCTGCGCACACCTACAGTTTACAGCATACCTTCCTCCGAGTCAAGTCTGAGCTCGCATAAATCACCGTCCAGGATACATATATCCTCCTGCGGGAGCGGTTCGCAAGCGCGCTGCTCAAGCAAAAGAAGCCGCCATTTCTGGTACGCGGCCATCCTGTAAAGCTCGGCAAGCTCGGGGCCTGTGAAATACGAACGGGCGTTCACCAGGACGAAGCACTGGTCCTTCATCAGGCCGCTGTAAAGCTCGATATACTGCATCAGCCTTTCCAGAGGGTGGTTCCCGTCAAGCGCAGGCTGACATTTCAGCGCCTTCAGCAGCGGGAGAACATATTCGCCGTCGGCGAAGCAGACCGGATATGACAGGCTTTCCGACACCAGCCGCAGGTATTCGGTTATCTGCCGCTGCAGCTCCCGTGACGGAGCGGCCAGCTCTTCCCGGACGGACCATTGCAGCCGGGCCTGAAAACGGTTCTGGAGCCTGCGGTCGTCAAGGGGGAGATATGTATAATCGAGCAGTACGTGCAGGTGCTCGGCGCAGTCCAGCGGCTCGTAGTCCAGAGAAAGCAGAAAATCCCCCTCCTCGCCGCGGGCCTGTCCGGCGAGAGAAAAAACCATTTGCCGGAACGTTTGCGGCGGCTCCGCAACAAGCACCGGCGTACGGCCCTCCCTCCAGCGCAGAGGCCGGGAGAGGAGCGGGTGAGACAGCCTCATATGATCACCAGCCTTTCCTCGCTGTCCACGATCTGCGTGCGGTATTCCCCAAGCACAAGCTCCATGCGTGAAAACTGCTTTTCCGTCACCGTCAGGATCTGTATCAGCCCGTCGGCCGGCCGGCGTGCCTTTACGCCGTCGATAATGCTGCGGGCGGACGTGGGGTTGAGAGCCAGCTTGCAGTACACCGATTCCTGCATCATCAAAAACCCGTCCTTTATAAGCCCGTTGCGGAAACGGGCGTACTCCCTCCGGTCCGCCCTGGTTTCGGCGGGAAGGTCAAAAAACACTATTATACGCATAAATCTGTCACTCATAATCTATCCATTTTATCTGCGATATACCGCCGCCGTCCAGGGCCCTGAAAATGCCCGCGCAGTACAGCCGCAGAGCGTACAGAAGATATTGGTTTCTGCCGTCGTACAGCACCGGCTTGTTCAGCAGCTGCACCAGCGCGGTTTTTTCCTCTTTGCCGAGCTGCCGGGGGCTCATGGATAGCACCGCGCCGTCCACCAGCGGGCGCAGAGGCTCTATAAAATCGCATCCCAGGTTAAACGGATTGAATGTGTTGCGGTGTGCTATGCCCAGCTGGTTCAGGTACCCTGCTGCGGATATCTCCCGGTTTATGGCGGACAGCAGCAGGCTGTACCCGTAGTTCAAAGCCGCGTTGAGAGGCGTATCGTCTGCGCGGGTGAAGCCGCTGCCGAACAGCGCGTTAAAGTAAACCTTTGCCGCCAGGCCCTCCCGGTTGGTCGCGTCGTTTTGCTGAAGCTGCTCAAGATAGCCGTTAATCATCTCCGCCTGCGGGAATCCGCGCCGGCGGAGATGATTGCGCTGCCGGCGCAGCTTTTCCCTCAGTATTTCTGTCCATACCGCCTCACACAGGGACCGGGGCCAGTTCATCTGACGGTATAAGCGGGCGCTGCCGTCGTGGCTGCCGCAGGTGGGGACCAGCTCCGCCATCGGGTCCCGCTTGTGGTCGCAGAAAATCACCTTGATTTTGCGCTGCGTCAGCTCGCACAGCAGGTAGGCGGTGAGGGAAACCGCCGTGCTCTCAACCAACAGTACCCCTATTTCGCTCAGATGTATGCGTTTCACCTCGTCCGCCGTGCGCACCACCAGATAATCAAGCTTGTAGTCGAGCTTGGCGTTGCTGGAAATCATCACCACGCGCCAGCTCATAGGGAGACCTCATCGGAAAGCTCGGTTTCCCGTTCGAAGAAGCCTGTTACGGACTGGTGTATGAGCCTGAAAGACTTCCCCTTGAGATTTTTGAGGTTTTTGGATACACGAAGTATCCCGATCCCCGCCTTGCCGTTTAACAGCTTCAGGTCAGCGCTGTAGGCGTTGGCGGCGAACAGATTAAGCAGCTGACGAAGTATGCGGCACTGGTCCGCAACGGAAAGGGAGATAAATTTTTCCTGCTGCCCGCGCACGGTTTCGGCAGCCGCTTTCAGCCTGACGCAGTAGGGCCGGCCTTCCAGCTTTTCCGTCAGCAGACGGTAGAGCTCCGCGTTCTCTTCGGCGGTCAGACCGTCAAACACGGTGATTTCCGGGTCCTTTCCGGCCTTCTGGCACCGCTCCAGATATTTTACGACGTTTTTCACATACCGGTGCCACCGCGGTTCCAGCATCAGAGGGGCGGCGCCCTTGAATATGATTTGATTTCCCGTCCGACCTGAGATATGCATCCTGAATCCGTCATAGGAAACCAGCGAATCTATCCTGATTTTCGGTATCAGTATCCTGGGTTCAATTAACCCCAGTATCTCGCGGCAGTAACGCTCGGGGTCCTGCTCGTACATGGCCTTGTGGATGAGAAGCACGGCTTCCAGAGACCGGACCCGTTTTTTATGTTCCGTGTGCTCCGCCAGCATGAAGTAAGCGCCGGTAAGTTTATTATAGCCGCCGTATTTTTCGATCGCCATGCGCGGGTCGGAGGCCTTTACGGGGAACTGCCCGTTTCCCTTGGATACGATAAGCTGGTCGAAGAGGCCGCCGCCTTTCTCGGCCGGGCGGCGGGTAAACAGAATGTTGTTTTTGCCCATGGTGCGACGCACCACGGCGATGCTCCCGTCGCTTCCGGCTGTCCATGCCCGGTCTCCGTTTCGTACAATGTCGAAATCGAACATCCTGTTGAGACTGTACGGCTCCTTGCCCTGCCTGATAAAATTCGCGGGGCTGCGGGTGAACTTCACGTGATAGACGTTGCCCACCACGATATTCAGGTAAGCGTCCTTTGCGTGATGGAAATCGTTTATCTCCCGGCATTTTACAAACAGCGGGTCCTGTATTGTGCGGATACCTTTGCACTGGCTGCTTTGCAGCTGCTCGCCGCTGTCGGTGAGACGCTGGTCCTTTCTGAATTCGGAGACGTTCTTCGCCTTTACGTACACGATCTCGGCGGCGTCGCCGAATTTGCGCCCGAGAAGCTCGGCCACGATCTTGCAGGACTGACGCGTTTCCACCAGCTGCCGCGCGATGAACCCGGCCTGTTCGTCCGCGGTAAACGGCACGGCGCGGAGGAGCCTGTCGTATTTTTCCTTGCTTATCAGGCCGTTTTTGCGCAGACGGTCCCAGAACGGCCGCATATTTTTACGGATATCTCCTCCTATGGGGTATGTATCGGATTTCGCCGCGTTGAGCTGCCTTTTCACAAGGACACGGTTGTTCAGGCTGTCATCTTTTGTCTTGCTTTGGGGATAAATGTGGTCTATATCGTAATCTACGTCCAGTTTGCCGATCTCGATGGGCTCGCCGCTGTACATGCACCTTCCGAGCTGGGTATAGTACAGATACAGCTTGTCACGCCTCAACGTCCCTTCCGATTCGTTCTGCAGCATCGCGAACAGCCCGTCGCATTCCTCCGAGCATTTTTTATACAGCTCTTCCAATTGCGCTTTGCGCGAGACCGTGAGCTTGCCCTTTTCCCCGTCTTCCCGGGCCATCTCTACAAAAATACGTTTGGGCGGCGCTTTCATGATTTTCTGTATCTCGCTCACTATTCGTATGGTCTGATGGATGGCGCGCTTGATGCCGGGCGAGGCATAGCTGTCCTCCAGATAGTCCTGCAGAGTTATCCCGTTGCCGTCAAATTTGAGCCTGCGGTATTCCTCCACTTCACGAGCAAAGGTGTACCGCCCGCTGAGCAGCTCCATCAGGTTGTCGTTGGTATTCCACAGCATGTCCATGATTGAAAAAGCCTCTCCGGTTTCACGGTCAGTGTGGAATATGCCGGTCAGAAACACGCCTGACAATCTTCCCCAACCGGTTGCTTTAAAGCTGAGCGCCCTG
>CASDVX010000058.1 GCA_949284545.1 uncultured Eubacteriales bacterium | reverse complement strand
GGGTTTTATCAGACCGTATTTAGAAAGATTCTCGTCAGGGGAATTCAATGATGAGGAGATGAAGTCGTTGGATGGAATGTGCATAAATGCCTCATATATTCAAGAGGTTGCAAGGGAGTTAAGCGGACGCTAACCTTGCCGGTGAAATAACGGGCATGTTTGTTCGGAAGGAATTCGGTTGCAGAATAAAACTCTTTCATTGAAAAGACAGCTAATAAAGAACCTGAAAAATGCGTTAAGGACTGTTCATAGCAATTTTTTGCCGACAGGCACGGTTTAAGGCTTCCTGTTAGGCGATTTTTGGATTGTCTTCCGCCATGATGGTATTATTGGCCATGGGTTCATTTGTATTAATTGCTGTTTTACACAGAGACTTCCGGGTGGGATGCTGTCAAAGCCAGCTCGTGCGTTAGTGTACGCATCGCTGGGGACTATTTACTGTCCCCAGCAAGCTTTTATATACCACGTACAGTAAGATGAATTTAAGATTGCTCTTATTGCCTTTGCTGCTTTTTCAATTCAGCCGGCAAAGGAAGTCATTGTTAACAATCTAAAGGCTCGGTAAGGTGCCGTATAAAAGAGAAAACGCAACAATAGGCGCTGTAGTGGTTGCAGCGTCTGCTGTTGCGTACACGGCATTGAAGAGGGCAGGTATCTATTGGCTTACTCATATGCGTTGTGCTTATAGTGCTGAAATCAGCGAAAGGGGCGGCTAAAATACACCTTGAAAAAATGGCTGCCAGTAGCATTCCCTTTTATGATTCTGAAAACGAAAAATTTATAAAACCGGACCAGGATCTTGATTACGTAGTGTTTCATGGAGATTTCAACGAAAGCGTTGCGCTTGCTGAGTCATACTATACCGATCAGGATCATGGAAGGTATAACCTTTTTTCCATAACTGTGCTGATTACGCAAACGACATTTTGGACGCCGGTAGTTTTGATGATGTGGTAAGCCAAATCGTGAAAGGTAAAAGCGGTTTGATCTCTATCCCGATATTAAGGGGGTATGAAATGTCAATAGCTCATGGGGCTGATTTGGCAGTGGACGCACTCGCTGACGGGATGATTGACACCGGGGAAAATATTAGGGCATTGGACATCGGCCTTTTCGGCGATGAGGTATACGGGTTCGATGCTTTGGACCCTGTATATATAAAATTGGTATCCGGACAATGTCCCCGCGTCAATATTTTTGCACAATTAATGTATGTGGAACAATGGTATATATCAATTTACGGGAGCAAATTTTGGTCGGTGTCGGATGAGTTCCTGGAATTTCTCACGGTAAACGGGATTATCTGATCCTGAAACCGCATTTTTAGCGGCGTTCAGACCGGGCTCAGGCGCGTACTGTCATGGAATCGGACAAAAATTTTGTAATCACGTCTCATCAAATCTGTCTATGGATTGATTACCGCGGAGGAACGAAGATGCCTTTTTCTTGCCGACATGGGATCTTACATATAAAACGGATGAACGACGGGTTATGTCGGCCGATTGCCAAAGATTGCCTTGTGCCGGATGCCGATGACGGCAGTGCGCAGGACTCAAAGGAAGAGACAATTGGTTCGGCATACCTGTATCGGCGTCCACGTTGCTTTATGCGGTACTGAATATGGAGGAAGATATTTATGACCAAAAAAGTGTTGGTAACGATAATGGCTATTGTGCTCCTTGTTACTTTTACCTCATGCTGGTCATTTATCATTGAACGTCCTTTTGACGAAAGTCTGTACGGGCAGGTCGAGTTTTTTATGCCAGTCATGGATAACCTGGGCGAGCCGGAATATGTTGTTTACAAAGAAACGCAGTATATAATTCAGGACAATATTATAATTCCGGAGACAGCGCCGGAGAGTGATGCGATGTTAGGCTGGGGCTACTCTCACAACAAATATGTAGACAAGTATTACTCATACACCGCGTCTGACCCGGTGTTCATTTATGTCATTACCGATGCATGGGAGCAAGGCGCATATTTGAGTACGGATTACCACTATTTGACAGACACTTTGTCATAGAGGGAACCGACACCGAAATGGCATTTAATGAAATCGCCGGGTCAGAGAAATACAGGTTTAGGGCCTTGGATCCCTTATGCATTAACCTGACATCGAAAAAATGTCCGCGGCTCACATTCTGCGCGGAGATAGAGTATGTGGGCCATTGGTATATATCCTTAGACGGCCGTGATTTTTGGAAAGTATCCGATGAATTTCTGGAATTTCTCAAGGAAAATAAAATTATTTGAAACTGAAAACCGCAGAAGCACCCGCGCCCTGAGTCGGACGCGGGTGCCTTTGTATCAGTGGGCTCGAAAAATACTTCTCGATTTCACAATGCCTGAACGTGAAAAACCAATGCGCAAAAGCTGCTGAGATACACCGGCAGTAAAGCTTCACATACTGTAAAGACGGCGTTTTGAAACACTCCGAAAAAGCCGGCGTACCGGGCTGACAAACACAAAAGGGACTGAATAGTAAATGCCGTGACAGGTGAAGGCATCAATTAGAAAGCACACGGCAGGTAATTTGAGACGAGACGAGGCAAATGTGCGTGAGTGAGAACTATATTTATCTTATTTCATCAAATGCGAACGTCGTTCTCGTCAAGACCTGATTATAATTTTTTAATCCTGACAATATGTGTCAGGGTTGTTTTTTACAATTAAGACACAGCCCGGGAAGGAGGATATAAATAGATATTGAAGTTATCATCGAAGGTCACGAGCAGAGAATAAAAACTCTTGAGCGTGACATGAGTGCCATGAAAGAGGTACAGGCGGAGATACGTTCAATGAATGAGACGCTTGTAACCCTTGCAAATGAATTAAAACACACCAACGAGCATCTGGCAAGGCACGAACGAAAGATTGATGAGATAGATTCGCTTCCGAAGCAACGAATGCAGCAGATCGTTACTGCGATTGTTGCAGCGTTGGCAGGCGGTCTGATCTCAGCGGCCATAGGCATGATACTCGTTTGAGAAAGGAAAGGTATGAATTATCAGGATTATATAAAAACAGAGCTTCTGATTCTGATCCCGATACTGTATTTTATCGGGATCGGTCTTAAAAAAAGCAGGATGCCCGACAAGTGGATTCCTGCGGCGCTTGGAACTTCAGCGGTTATAATGTCAGCCGTTTGGGTGATTGCAACTACAGAAATATCCGGTTTGCAGGAAGCCGCATCTGCAATATTTACGGCTGTAACGCAGGGTATTCTTGTGGCCGGGGCGAGCGTCTATGCCAATCAGCTGTATATTCAGGCAAAAGAGGAGAAATAAAGTATGCTTGATATTATTAAAGCGCACGCCGTGAATAACCTTTGTTACATTGCAGCAAAAAAGATGGTCCCTGAAGGAATCGTAGTGCATTCCACCGGCGCGAATAATCCGTACTTGAAACGATATGTGGATGCACCGGATGAGGTGGGAATTAACCGCTACGGCAACCATTGGAACGCTGCAAAGCCAGGGGGTAGAAAAGTTTGCGTTCATGCTTTTGTCGGATACGACAAAAATGAACAGATCAGGGTAGCGGAACTGCTCCCGCTCAACATTTGCTGTTGGGGAGTCGGCAGCGGTAAAAACGGTAGCTACAACTATGACCCGGCATATATACAGTTTGAAATCTGCGAGGACGGTCGGGACAACAGAGGTTATTATGAAGGAGCGTTTAAAGTTGCCGCAGAGTATTGTGCAGGCCTTTGCCTTAGCTACGGTATCAGCACAGACAGGATAGTCGGACACTGCGAGGCGCAGCGCCTAGGTTATGGAAGCAATCATGCGGACCCCGAGCATTGGATGAAGAATTTTGGTGAGACAATGGATGATTTCAGAAAGAGAGTTTCCGAGATTCTGAAAAGCAATAGTGAGAAGACGGAGAATAAAGAGGAAGCTGTGATTAAAAATGAAACCATTGAACAGGGGGATCTGGTTTCCATTGCAAATGACGCCACTTACTACGGTGGGAAGACGATTCCCTCCTGGGTTATATCACAGAATTGGTATGTGAAGAGCGCCCCCAAAGGTGACCGTGTTGTGATTGACAAGAACGAAAAGGGAACCAATTCTATTTGCAGTCCAATCCACAGAAAATTTCTGAATTTAGTGAAAAAGGCAAAAGATAAGAGCATGGAAAACGAAACCCACGAAACTAACGCGAATGCATGCCCGTATCTGGTGAAAGTAACATCCCACTGCCTGTTTATACATAAAGGTGCAGGTAACGATACCGCTACGGTTGGAGAAATCGTCGATCATGGTGTGTACACTATCATGGAAGAACGGAAGGGAAGCGGAGCTTCATTGTGGGGAAGACTAAAATCAGGAGCAGGCTGGATATCGCTTGATTGTGTGAAGAAATTGTAAAGGCAAGGAGGGCCCCCCTCAGCCTCTCATTGGGGACGAGCCCCACAAAAAGGAGAAATGAAAATGATGACAGCAATTATGATGATCAATTTGGTTCTAAGCGCGGCGGCCTTGGTGTGCATTTATTTGAATTCTCGCAATAAAGAGATATTTCCCACATATTACGATGACGGAGCGCCGCCTAAATTTTTTATTACCGGCGACAAACACCGCAACTTTGATGACGTCAAACGCTTCTGCCGGAGCATGAGCACACGCCGGAAGGATGTGCTGATTATTCTCGGAGATGCCGGATTCAATTACTATGAGGATTTCCGCGACGATAAGTTAAAAAAAGAAATGTCCAATCTTAACATTACCCTTTTCTGTATCCACGGAAATAAGGAAAACAGGCCTCAAAACATAAGTACATACGGTATACGTAGTTTTTGCGGCGGTAAGGTATATTATGAGCCTCAATACCCCAATATTTTCTTTGCCGTTGACGGAGAAGTGTATACCTTTGACGGTAAGAAATACATGGCCGTGGGTGGAGCGCACAGCGTTGATAAGATTCGCTGTCTGGAAGAAAATCAGCCGTTCTGGGACGATGAGATGCCTGACGATGAAACCAAGGCAAGGGTGGAAGAAAAGCTTGCACAGGAAAATAACAGCATCTACGGTATGATGACGCATACCTGCCCTATGAAATATCTGCCTGTAGAAATGTTTATATCAACCAGACAAAACACAAAAATCGTGAAAAAGCCTGGCAAGACAAAACCCATGAATTCCTTTCACCCTGATATTGACAGATCAACAGAGGAGTGGCTCGGTAAGTTGGAACAGCAACTTGACTATGAGGTCTGGTACTGTGGGCATTACCATGCGGATAAGCAGATTGAAAAGGTGATCATGATGTGCCGTGAGATAAGGCCGCTTCATATGCGGCTGTTCGGGGAGGAATGATAATATTGATTCAGAGCCTTCTCACTCACGTCCCGATAACTTTTGGAGTGCTTATAGCCGGATATTTTCTGGGTAGGATAAGGATCAAGGGCGTGTCACTGGATTTAGCCGGGGTATTGGTGGTTGCGGCTCTTGCCGGTTTCGTCTTAACCTCTAGTGAACTGTTGGGAAATTTTCTGAACATATATGAGCTTAAGGAAGACATGGATATGCTGTCCTCGATGGGAACATCGCTTTTTATGTCTGCAATTGGGGTAATGACAGGATATTCGCTTGATCTGAAAAACATGAAAGAGATAAAGTCAATGCTCATAGGGGCTCTTATGGTTGTGTCCGCGTTTGCTTCCATGAAAGTAATCGCGTTCATTGATACGGATGTGCCATACTCCAAACTGTTGGGAGCGCTTTGCGGGCGCTGACTACGACGCCGGGATTATCAGCCGTTAATGAACTGCCTGGGATTGTCGCCGAAGATGCCACTGTGGGTTACGGAAGCTCGTACTTATTCGGAGTCGCGGCAACGGTGCTGTTCGTTCAAATAATTACACGGGAATACAAAGATGGGAACGAGTCTGCGAAACAAAATGGTAACACAAGTCAAGCTGCCTTGGGCGGACTGATACAGATTGGGATTGCTGTGTTGCTGGGATATCTTGTCGGCGGCATCGGGTTTGGAACCTTCTCTCTCGGCAATTCCGGAGGAATCCTTTTCGCGGGTATTGCTGTCGGTATACTGGCCAAAACGTGTTTAAGGCAAAAAATTGCCTCCGCTGAAACGATGGGAACATTTAGAAACTTGGGCTTGGTTATGTTCTTTGTCGGGAACGGTATACCTGCCGGGATGTCATTACGCGATGGGTTCGAGGTAAAGATTTTTCTATATGGTTTGTTGATGACCATAGTGCCTATTGCCATTGGTACGGTTCTTGCAAGATTGCACAACAGGAAAGTATACACTGCGTTTGTAGTGGCTGGGGGGATGACAAGTACCCCCGCAGTAGGTGTGCTTTTACAGAAACGTTGCGGGATCTGCTTGAAAAGTTATTCCACAGCGTATGTAAGTGCGCTGCTGACGATTATTATTCTGATCAGGGCGTCATGAGAAGTTGGGGAATGTCAGGTTTCTCAGAAAACGCGCCGGCCCAATAAGCAGAAAGGCTGGTATTCAATTGCCTCCGCATATCAGACAGTGTTGCATGCTGTCGGTATACGGAGGCAATTTTTTTGACAGAGTCAAGGAGAAATAACGGCACGAAAATATGAGGGCCTCTTTTTATCTCACAAGAGGAAGGATTCGGGAAAGTATCTTCGGCAATGCACGTTGCCATAAGTGTGTAATTGTGTTATATTAGGCTTGGCAACGGAATTTTCCGGAAACGTAGAAAAAACCGGAAGGAGTGAAAACGGTGAGCGAGCTTCGCATGATTCCCAATGTGGGCAAACAGACCGAAAAGGCCCTTAAAGCTATGGGATATGAGACAATTGAATCTCTTAAGGGCAAAAAGGCCCAGGAACTTTACGATCAAGAATGCGCCCTAAGAGGTGAAATAATTGACCGCTGCCAACTGTATCTGTATCGTGCGGTAGAATATTTTTTAAACACAGAAAAGCCGGACCCGCGCAAATGCCCATGGTGGCTTTGGAAGGACGAGTATACAGAGCCCGCCCCGTGTGGGGCGTGCTGCGCCGAATGCCTGCGCTTCCCGGCTGAGTGCGCCGGATGCCGCAAGATAAAAGGAAAGGCACATTGGCTTCGGTATACCGGCAGGGAAGTGTGTGAGGTTTACGACTGCTGTGTAAACAAAAACGGCAGAAAAAACTGCGGCGGATGTGACAGGCTGCCGTGTGAAAAATTCACGGAGGATCCGACGCTTTCAAAAGAGGAAAACATTATAAACCTCAGCAGGATGCTAGGCAGATTAAAGTGATAAGCGCGATTTTGAGCGCAGTGTCGGCGCTGGACGCAGATAGTGGATAAAGGCAGATAAGACCGTGCGGGAGGAAAGATAAATGAAAGTACTGCTAAAAAACGGGACTGTCGTCAACGTGTTCACCGGGGAGCTGGAAAAAACAAACGTCCTCATGGACGGCAGCGTCATTGCCGGCGTGGGAGAATATACGGACTCGGAGGCCGATGTGGTGCGCGACGTGAAGGACAAATACATCTGTCCGGGTTTTATCGACGGGCATCTGCATATTGAAAGCACCATGCTGCTGCCCCCGGAGCTGGCGAGGGTCTGCGTTCCCCACGGGACCACTGCGGTGGTCACCGACCCTCACGAGATAGCAAATGTGTGTGGAGTAAAAGGGATAGAGTTTATGCTGGAGGCCAGCGAAAATATTCCCATGACGGTTTACGTCATGCTGCCGTCCTGCGTTCCGGCGACGCGGTTTGACGAATCCGGAGCGGTACTGACGGCTGCTGAGCTTGAAAAATTCTACGGACATCCCAGAGTGTTGGGGCTGGCCGAGGTGATGAATTATCCGGGCGTGATAGCAGGGGAGCCGGGAATAATGGATAAGATCCGTTCGGCCAGAGAAAAGGGCTTCACCGTAAACGGCCACGCGCCGCTGTTGTCAGGCAAGGATCTCGACAGGTATATAGCCGCCGGCATATACGACGATCATGAGTGCTCCTCGGCAGATGAGGCCAAGGAAAGGATACGCAAGGGGCAGCGCATCATGGTACGCCAGGGGACGGCTGCCAGAAATCTTTCCGACCTGCTCCCGTTATTTGAGGAGCCGTGGGCGCACAGATGCCTTCTGGTTACCGACGACAAGCATCCTGCCGATCTTCTTAATAACGGGCATATAGACGATATGATACGCACGGCGGTAAGCGCGGGCAGGGACCCGGTCACATGCATACGTATGGCGACGCTGTGGGCGGCGGAAGCGTTCGGACTTAAGAGAATCGGCGCGGTTGCACCGGGCTACACGGCAGATCTGCTTGTGCTTCACGATTTGGAACATGTGGTTGCCGCGCAGGTATACAAAAACGGCGAGATCGTTGCCGAAAACGGCGCGATGACCGCAAAACTGCCCACTATGCCGGGCAATGGCCTGATGAAGGAAATGTGCAACACGTTTCACATCAGAGAACTCACGCCGGACGATTTCACTCTGCATTATTCGGGAAAGAAAAACTGCCGTGTTATGAAGCTCGTGAAGGGACAGCTGATAACGGAAGAGCTGATAACCGAAATTGATTTCGACAAGGACAACGGGGCGGATATCTCAAGAGATATAGCAAAGATTGCCGTGTGGGAACGTCACCGCAACACGGGGCATTGCGGACTGGGGTTCATCAGCGGCCTTGGAATGAAGACGGGGGCTATAGCTTCGTCTGTTTCTCACGACTCTCATAATTTGATAGTGGCCGGCGTGAAGGAAACGGACATGGCTCTCGCGGCCAATACAGTCAGAGCCATGGGCGGAGGCTGCACGGTTGTCAAAGACGGAGAGGTGCTGTGCAAAATGCCGCTTCCCGTGGCCGGTTTGATGACCGCCGGCGCCGCCGCGGATATTGCGAGCCAAAACGAGAGCCTGAGAAAATGCGTCCACAGACTCGGGGTGCCTGAGGGAGTGGAACCGTTTATGACGACGGCGTTTGTAAGTCTTCCCGTCATCCCGCACCTGAAAATGACGACGTGCGGCCTTGTGGATGTGGACGCGCAGAAGAGAGTAGACCTGACGGTGGGATAAAAGGAGTCCGGCGCCTTAAAAGGCGAGGCGCGGAGCGCATATGAACAAGGCGGGGCTTTGATACCCAAAGCCACCGCTTTTTCACGGGAATGAAAAATTTTTGTAAAAGCACAGAAGTAAGGGAATAAAGCTTTAATTCGAAATAATTATGTTGTATAATTGCCCCACGGTACGGGGCGGTACCTGAACGCCGTATCAGCCGGAATACCGGCAAAAATGAAGCCGGTTGTCTCAAACTTCCGGGGAATGGAGTGTCAGATGAAAAAAGCAGTGGCAATTGCAATGTCAGCGGTTTTGCTGATATTCACGGTTTCGTGCAGCGAACGGCTGCCTTTCGATTACGATTTGTCGAAGTATGTGACGTTGGGAGAGTATAAAAATATATCCTATGTGCCGTCGCGTACTGAGCCCACGGATGACGAGATATGGGAAAGGATAATAGAAAAACTTGATTATTACGGTATGTACGCCGAACAGGTTTTCCCGGAATACGTTCTCAGGGACATAAGCGAGGGTGAAGTGCGTTACGGGGACATCGTAAAAATGGACATCAGTCTGACAGTGGACGGGGAGATCCTTGACAGCGGAACAACGGAAGGTTTTACCACCGAGATAGGAGGCAATTTTTTTACCTCAAATATAACCGAAGACGATGCGGAGGAAGCCGGGATCAGCTATGCTTTTCTGACCCAGTTCATGACGGAGATAGAAAATAAAGCGGTAGGAACCGATGTGGGTGAGGAATATGAGATATCCGGCACGTTCCCCGAGGATAATTTTGACAACACCCTGATAGGTAAGGAATATACCATAAAAGCTGCCGTCACCCATATTGACATAAGATATGACCACCCCGATGCGGTCAGCGATGAATTGCTTGAGGACCTCGGGGACTACGACGATTTCGATGAGTACAGAGAAACAATAGTTGAGGACCTTGAGGATATGGGAATTGAGGCCGTAGACGGTGAAATATGGCACAGGATATGCTATGAGTTCAAGCGTTGCGGTTTTTACGATTATACTCTTTATGAGTATTACAGCGAGGACATTTCTGCCGGAGTTGTAAAATACGGAGACATAGTCAACATCGATTTTGAAGGCTTTGTAGACGGCGAACTTTACGACAACGCCTGTGCTGAGGATTATTCGGTTGAGATAGGCTCGGGTTCGCTCATAGAAGGTTTTGAGGACGGCCTCATAGGCGCGGTGATAGGCAACGAGGTGACCCTCAACCTCACATTTCCCGAGGACTATGGGGTAAAGGAGCTGAACGGGAAACCCGTCGTGTTTAATGTTACTGTAAACATGGTTAAATATCGGTATGACCACCCTGATGTGATACCTCAGAACATAATGGATCAGATTTTTGAGTACGGAGGTTCGGAAACGGCGGATTTCGCACAGTTTTTTGCCGACGTGAAGGAGGAAATCGAGGCCGAGCTCGTTGCAGCGGCTGAGACCGATAAGCAAAACGACGTGTGGGCCGGGGTGCTGAAAAACTGTACGCTGATTTCATGTCCCGATGAGGAAATAGAGGCTTACATGGAGGATTATGAGGAATATTACGTTTCACTGGCGGGATACTACGGATATGACAATCTGGAGGATTTTCTGAGCTATTACGGCCTTACCTACGACGAGTTCGTTGCCCAAGGCGAGGAGATGGCCCAGGAAGACATATTCGGGATGATGGTCATGTACCAGATAGCGCGGGCTGAGGGACTTGACAAGCTGGACGAATCGGAATATGAGGCCGGAGCCCAGAAATACGTGGAATATTACGGGATGAGCGATTACGCTGAGCTCTGTGAACAGGTCGGAGCGTACCAGGTAAAGGAATGGGTCATGTCTGATATGGTTCTGGAATTTGTCTGCAGCAATGCCGTAGCGGCAGACTGACAGAGTTTTGCAGGAGGCGGTAAGAGTGGAGAAGCGGTACGTCAAGGCGTCGGCGGCAGTGTTCTTCAGTCTTACCGCTTTTTTGCACGGATGCAACGAGGAGCCTGCGGAGACACAGTACATACCGTATAATTACGATCTTTCGTCCTACATCAGCGTGGGACAGGTGGTAGGCGTGAAATACACGCCTGCGGATGAAACGGTGTCGGAGGATGAAATAAGATACCGTGTGACCCGCGATCTGCGCGAGGCCGGGTTTTACGAGGAGGAACTTGCGTTTCTCGTATCGGAAAACATTGAAAGCGGGGAGATCCTTTTCGGGGATACGGTGATCATCGACTGTTCCGCTACGGTAGACGGAGCCCCTTATGTGGACGCATCTGCCGATGATATGCCGCTCGAGTTGGGCGCAGGGAGCGTTTCGGTGTACGGGTTTGAGACCGGGCTTGTGGGCACACAGGTGGGAGAAGAGGTCGATCTTCTTCTCAGGCTCCCTTCGGATTACTCGGTATATTCAATGCGGGGCAAAGAAATAAAGTTTACGGTGACGGTAAAATGCATTGAAAAAAGATACGGATGTCCGGAAGAGCTTTCGCCTGAGCAGCTCGCGTGTCTTGGAGAATACGGGGATTTTGACAGCTATCTGGATGCGGTTAAGTCGGAAATAACAGAGGAAAAAAAGAAAGCGGCGGCGGAGAAGAAGATAGCGGACTGCTGGATGGAGGTAATGAACGGGGTATCTCTCATATCCTACCCGCAAATCGAGATGGAGATGTATGTGGCAGATTATATATCCTACACGGAAGATCTCGCGAAGAATACGGGCTTTACGGATCTTGATGAGTATCTTGCCGCGTCCGGCATGACGAGGAGCGATCTGGAGTCTGCAGGGATGGAGTATGCCAGAGGCGATGTGCTCCAGGAAATGACGGTGTACAGCATTGCCAGAGCGGAAGGCTTTGATAAGATGAGCGACGAACTCTTTGAAGAATTTGCTTCGGTATATGCCGAGGAGCTCGGATGTGACACGGTGGAACAGCTTGTATACGCTGTAGGCTTCTACGACGTGCAGAAACGCGTGCTTACCGATGTAGTGAAGCTGTATATTGCAGAAAACGCTTTGCCCACTGAAACAACTGACGACCCTCCTGAGACAGGCACTCCGGATTCGGAAGAAGCATAGGGAAGGACGGAGCCGACCATAGAGCGTGGTTGCCCTCAAAAAAATTAGCACTCAACACATATGAGTGCTAATTTTTTTCATTGCGGTGACATTAGAAGGTTAATTTGTTAATAATTGCCGGATATAATATAGCCGTAAACAAAAGGAAGGCCGATACCCGAAGGCGTATGCCGGTGCGGTACCGGAACAAGAAGAAGGAGGGCGATGCCGATGTGCGCGACAGCAGGGCAGTGCGCGGGATACCTCGCATCTGCCGTTTAGTGCGGCGGCCAGCTTGCATGATTTAAGGAAACCGATAAAATCAAGTTAAATTATTTTTATATGGAGGAATCAGTATGTTTGAACTTACACCGTTTGTCAGAAAGAACCGCGTTTCAGTGTTTGATCCGTTCAGGGATTTTGAGGATTTTGAACGTTCGTTTTTCGGAAGACAGGAAGCTCTGAGCTTCAAGACCGACATCAAAGAAAAGAAAGATTGCTTTGTGCTTGAGGCCGAGCTGCCCGGCTTCAGCAAGGATGATATCTCAGTGGATATAGACGGTGATTATCTCACCATCAGCGCAAACAGGAGTGCCGAGAAGGAAGATAAGGACCACGACGGTTATGTGCGCCGCGAGAGGAGCTGGGGCACCTATTCGAGAAGCTTTGATATCTCGTCCGTAAAGGGCGAAGAGATATCCGCTGAGTATAAGGACGGCGTCCTTACGCTCAACCTCCCGAAGAAAGACGTGACGGCGCCTACCGCGCGTAAGCTTGAGATTAAGTAATACATTCCGGAATCTGCCGGATTAACTGAAAAACGTACCGCCCGCTGTGACCGTACAGGCCGCAGTGGGCGGTGCGTTTTTCCTTTATGCACAGATGCAGGCCGGACTGTGCTTAATCGTCCATTTGAACGCTCCGATTAAAACGATCCAGGAGGAGAGCCGCGACGATTCCCACGGACAGACATACGGCGTTTACGGCAAACTGCCCTGCCGACGCCACAAAGCTGCCGTAGGGGATTATCATCACCGTAGCAGCTATGACTATCCCTACAATGGCATGGAAAGCAGGAGAGTAGAAGCGGTCAAACAGAGCGTTGACGGCCTTTGCGAGCAGGATGACGGTAACCACCGCCCCGATTCCGCCCGGTATCAGGATATCCATATCTATGTTTCCTATACCGTCCACAAAGGGGGTGTAAAGCCCGAGGGGCATGAGCAATGTAGAAAAACTCATTCCCGGAGCGATCACACTGAGGGCCAGGCAGAATCCGCAGAAAAGATACCACCCGAAATTGGGAACGATAGTTACCGAGAAATATTCAAGGCTCAGCAGCAGCGCGAACACAATGACCATAGCCGTTATGAGCGACACATATGACGACTTTGTGCGTCCCTGTTCACCCGCCTCCCGGAAGAGTGACGGAAGCATCCCGGCGATCAGACCGACAAACAGGCACACGGAAGGATCGGGATACTTTTCGAGGAAGAAGGCCAAAAGCTTAGCTACACCCATGAAACCGACAATCAGGCCTATAATCACCGGAAGCAGCCGCGGAACATGAGTCTTAAAATTCTTAAAAGGATGAGAAAGAAGCTCCATTATGGGCTTGTATATACCGAACACGACGCACAGCACTCCGCCCGAAATACCGGGCAGCACGGCGCCGAGGCCTATCAGGGCGCCCTGAAACAGGCTGAACAGAATGCGCAGCAACGAGAATTTTTCAGAAGAACTCTTTTTCATACAACACCTCATTACGCAGTAAACCGAAAATCGACGGATAATATTATACATTATTATCTGCAACAGTCAACAGGATTTTGCAGCGGTCATGAGTGCCGGATGCAAAAGCTCAATCATTTTCCCTTAAATCCCGCTCTCAGGTACCGACACACCGATCATGCAAAACCCGGCGACTTCTTTGAGCGTTGCGGAGACCGGCAGAATCCGGCGATATGGATGAAGCCGTCGGTGAAATCATATGCGGGGGTTTTGTTTTTCTTTCCCCTTAACGCTGCATATATCGCGGACATACGGCATATTATCTGACAGAAAGAGAGGTATACGCAGATGAGATGTTTTATGGACGAGAGGGCGATAGAACTGGGAGAATACATTTCCGAAACGAAATCCACAGTACGGAGCGCAGCGGGAAAATTCGGAATAAGCAAATCAACCGTACATACGGAAGTAACAAAATGAAACTGTTTAAAGTCCGGTGATTTTGCCGTATCATAAAGTGTAGGAACAAACCATGCCCCATGCATGATCATTGCTGTGGGTTTTGTCATATCCGTCCGGTGTGAGACGAGGCAAAATAAAACTCGGGAAAGCAGATTCGGTGTGCAGTATATCAGCACGCCGAATCTGTTTTTTGCGGTAAAAATGCTGACTCTGCGCAGCTGACGCCCGTTGATGGCTTTTGTAAAGCGACTCTTAAAGACAGTAAATACCGCTTGCTTTATCAGGCGGTTTGTGCTACTATGTATAGGCTGGAAGTTTGCGTTTCAGACGACGCAGCAGAGGCCGGTTTTTCTTTGCCCGGTTCGGAATTATACGCTTTTCCGATAGATAAACGTATTAAAAGCAAGAAACGTCGTGGTTTGAGAAACCGGGGCCTTGAGAGCGTTGCGGTTAATTCAGCTTCGCTGCGAATTTTTGTGCGGTGGCTGGAAGGGGTACAGAGAGATTTTGCGCGGTTGAGCCTTGCTTTTGACTGCCTGTGTTGTTCCGGCTTTAGAAGAGCACAAAATTCCATAATGAAGTTGAATCGGCCGAGGATGTTAAACATCGCTCGGCAATTCGTTGTTTTAAGTACTTGAAAATCGGGTGATTTACCCGTATTCGTAAGAGTGCGGTACCGACGAGGGAACCTGATATTACATGCAGAGTGATCACGTTATTACATAAAGGCCGTTTGACGGTAAAAAGAGTCGTCTATTAAAACGCCTGAGAAAGCAAAAACACAGTCAGTGTCTTATCCGAGATGAGACAGAATGTTTAATTTATTCTGACACCGACAGCAGAGGGAAGAATGCGCATGCCAATAGACTTCATGTATATCACCAATAACCCTGAAGTCGCTTTGATTGCAGAGAAAAGCGGCGTTTCAAGGATATGGATTGATCTTGAGACTCTCGGCAAAGAAGAGAGACAGAAAAACATGAATACAGTGAAGTCGCACCACACTGTCAGAGACGTAGCTGTGGTTTCAAACGTGCTGACAAGTTCGGAAACGCTTGTAAGAGTTAACCCGTGGAACGAAGGGTCCGTCGATGAAATAGAAGCTGTTATTTCGGCAGGAGCAGACAGAATAATGCTCCCCATGTGGAAGACAGTGTCTGAGGTCGGCAGATTTATGGAAACAGTAAACGGGAGAGTCCATACAACGCTGCTGCTTGAAACAAAAGAGGCGGTTGAGATTCTTGATGAAGTTTTGAAAAACCCGTTGCTCGATGAGATACATATCGGTCTGAATGACCTTCACCTGAGCTATGGATTGACGTTCATGTTTGAGCTTCTCTCCAACGGAACGGTTGAGAACCTGTGTAAAAGAATCAAGGCAAGAGGTATCCCGTACGGATTCGGCGGTATAGCGAGAATGGGAGAAGGAGCGGTTCCGGCAGAGCGTATTATGATGGAACATTACAGGCTCGGCTCCACGAGAGCGATCCTTTCAAGGAGTTTCTGCAACGCGGAGGAAATCCGGGACATAAAGACGATTGAGACTGTTTTTTCAGAAAATATGACTCGCCTGCGTGAGTACGAAAGAACTCTTGCATTTAAGACTGATGAAGAATATGCGGAGAACAGACAGGCCGTGCAGAACTCTGTGTCGGAAATTGTGAGCATGATGAATAAGAGGAATGCATTATGACGGAAGAGATGATCAAAAGCATTACCGAAAAAATCGGAGACGCTTTCTATACACTTGAAAGTAAGCAGTTCAGGGCTAACTATACAGAGCTGAAAACAGAATTTGAAAGCATATATCCGAATTTCAATATCGCTTACTCTTACAAGACGAACTATATCCCCAAACTTTGCAAAATCGTCAATGAACTCGGAGGCTTTGCGGAAGTCGTTTCCGATATGGAAATGGACATAGCGCTCCGCGCAGGCGTAAAATCTCAAAATATAATCTGGAACGGCCCGGTTAAAAATCCGGAAAAAGTTGAACAACTGCTGGTTGCGGGCGGCACGGTTGACATCGATTCGGCATACGAGATTGAGCTGATAGCGGAGATAGCAAGGAAGCACACGGATTGCAAACTGAACGTCGGTATTCGCTGCAATTTTGACGTGAATGACGGCGTGGTTTCAAGGTTTGGTTTTGATACCGAGTCCGAGGACTTTTTAAAAGCAGCGGCACTGTTTGAAAAATACGATAACCTTCACCTGATGAGTATGCAATGCCATTTTGCAACGCGTAGGCTTGACACATGGAGGCCGCGCGCGGAAGGTATGCTTGCGCTGATTGACAGAATGGGAATTGTTCCGGAACGCATTGATTTAGGCGGCGGGCTATTCGGGAAAATGGCGGATTCGCTCAAGTCGCAGTTTGATTGTGAAATTCCTACATACAGGCAATATGCGCAAGCGGTTGCTCCGATTTTTGCCCGCCGTTTCAAGGATACGGTGAAGAAGCCCATGCTTTTGATTGAGCCGGGCAGCGCCCTAGTGGGAGATTGTATGCATTTTATCTCCAAAGTGGTCAGCATAAAAGAGGTCCGGGGGAAAAATATTGCGACCCTGCTCGGCAGTATTTACAATATCAATCCTACGCTGAATAAAAAGAACCCGCCGATCAAGGTATATCCCATGGGGGGAGAGCAAAAAGAGTACGCGGATCTGGATTTCGGAGGATTTACCTGCATCGAATCAGACTATCTCTACCGCCACTATAACGGAAAACTTGCCGTGGGAGATATGGTGGCGTTCGGCAACGTGGGTTCGTATTCCGTGGTTTTGAAGCCCCCGTTTATTCTTCCGAATTTCCCCATTATTGACATCTCGGACGGCGGAATTGAAATTGTCAAACGTGGAGAAACATTTGACGATTTGTTTAGGACCTTTGAGTTTTAAGGGGTAAAGCATGTGGTATTTATTTAACAGGTTCCTAAAGCGCTTTTTTGATGTCGTGCTTTGTTCCGTTGCACTTGTCATCCTGCTGCCGGTATGGCTTATCATAGCGATAGCCGTTAAATGCGACAGCGAGGGGCCGGTACTGTTCGCACAGGAAAGACGCACAAAAAACGGACGTATTTTCAAGATGTACAAGTTCAGGTCAATGGTGGTTAATGCGGAGAGCATGGGAGCAGGATTATTTAATTATGAAAATGATCCGCGTGTAACCAGGACGGGACGTTTCCTGCGCACCAGCAGCTTAGACGAGCTGCCGCAACTGTGGAATGTTGTAAAAGGCGATATTTCCATAGTCGGGCCGCGTCCGTGCGTTGTTTACGAACTCGGAGATTTTGACACGTTGAACAGAAAATACAAAAAGCGCTTTGAGGTGCGAGGGGGAATCACGGGACTTGCGCAGATCAAAGGGCGGAATGAGAACTCTTGGGACGAGAAAGTTACCTATGACAACATTTATATTGATAAATTCAAGAAGCAGGGGATATGGCTTGACATCAAAATCATAGCGGGCACGGTAGCAAAAGTCTTCAGAAAGCAGGACATTTACGAGGAAAAAGCCGATGAATCCATGAATGACGCAGAGGCTGCCAAACTCGCGGAAGAAGAAATAATTCGTATTGCCCATATGCCGGACGGGGAAATACCGGAGAAAACAGAAGTTGCAAATTGAAGGGGTACACTATGAAAACCGATGTAGCAAACAGATTCATATGGTATAAAGGCGAGATAATCAACGTAAACGATGCAAAAATCAATATTCTCGCGCCTACGGTTCAATTCGGGCTCAACGTTTTTGAAGGCATTCCATGCTATTGGAACGAAGAGGAAAAGCAGCTTTACGCATTCAGGCTGGATGACCATTATGACCGACTGTTGCGTTCTGCGAAACTTATCGAAATAGATTGCCCGTACACTAAGGCGGACTTAAAAAATGCATTGGTGGATGCGGTAAAGGCAAACGAATACGATGAAAACCTTTCGGTACGCCAAACACTCTTTGTAGACGGGTTTGGCTCATGGGGGTCTGCGGAACCTGTAGATATGTTTGTTGCTCCAATCCCCAGAGGCAGGACGAGTTCTGAGTATAATAAAAAGGGACTGAGATGCTGTATCACATCATGGAGGAGGATATCGGATACCACGCTTTCGCCGAGGATCAAGTGCGGAGCAAACTATATAAACAGCCGGGCAGGTCAGCGCGAAGCGCTCCGTAACGGTTATGACACCTGTATTTTTCTTAACGATGCAGGCAAAGTTTCCGAGGGTCCGGGTTCCTGCCTTTTTATAATTGTTAAAGGGACGCTGATTACGCCTTTGTTGACAGACAGTGTTCTTGAAAGCATCACAAGGGATACGATTATCAGGCTGGCGGAGGCTGCCGGCATTCCCGTTGCGGAAAGAACAATAGACAGAACAGAGCTTTACACATGCGACGAAGCGTTTCTTTGCGGGTCTGCAATGGAAGTCACGCCTGTTTTATCTGTAGACGGGTACACAGTGGGCGAAGGATGCGAGGGAAGACTGACAGCAAAACTGCACAAGTCATATCTTGACGCGGCTAAGGGGAAAATACCAAAATTTAAAGAATGGATAACGGCTGTTTATTGAGGTAGATTATGAAGTTTTCTGTTTTGATGTCGGTTTACAAAAGCGATAATGCGGAGTATCTTGCAAGATCCATACAAAGCGTCACAGTTGACCAGATTCTCAAACCCGCGCAGCTTGTTCTGGTTAAAGACGGCCCCGTTTCGCAGGAAATTGACGCTTGTATCGAAACTATGCGGTCAGTTTTGAGCGATATCGGCATTGAGTTTACCGTCGTGCCTAAAGAAGCAAACGCCGGTCTTGCGGCGGCCTCAAATACCGGGTTTGAGTATTGCAGATACGAATATGTGGCGAGAATGGATTCAGATGACATAGCGCTGCCTGAAAGATTCGAACTGCAGCTTGCATACATGTCAGCCCATCCGGAAATATCCGTTCTGGGTGGGGAAATAACTGAATTCGAGGATGACGAAAAGAAACCGTCACAGACGCGGATTGTGCCGCAGAATCACGACAAAATCGTGGATATGCTGAAAACAAGAAACGCCGTGAATCATGTGACAGTACTGTACAGAAAAGAAGATATACTGCAATTGGGCGGTTACAGCGAGGATTTCGGGAAATTGGAAGACTATAAATTATGGGTAGATGCAGTATCTGCGGGGCTGAAACTGCACAATCTGCCGGATATATTGGTAAATGTCAGAGTCGGGGAAGGATTTATCGAACGGCGAAGCAATAAACGTGAGATACAGGACTGGGACATGCTGCAGAGGTACCTACTCAAAGCGGGACTGATAGGCAAGAGAAAAGCCGTATCCAATAAAATATACATCCGGGTTTTTATTTATATGCCTACATGGATGAAAAAGATAGCCTATAAAACCATCCTCAGAAGGAAGAAATGACTATGAAGAAGTATAAAGTAGGATATACCACAGGAGTTTTTGACCTATTTCATGTCGGACATCTGAACATTTTGAAACGGGCCAAAGAGCAGTGTGATATTCTTATCGTCGGAGTGAGTACCGATGAGTTGGTAAGGTCATACAAAAATAAAACCCCAATCATTCCTTTTGAGGAAAGAATGTCAATAGTGGGCGCCATAAAATACGTGGATAAAGTTGTACCGCAGACAAACATGGATAAGCTTGCAGCGTGGAACGAATTTCATTTTGACGTTATGTTTCACGGCGACGATTGGAAAAACTCGGAAATGTACAATGAATATGAAAAGCAGTTCGCTGATATAGGAGTTGCACTTGTGTTTCTTCCTCATACACAGGGCACATCCTCCACCGCAATAATCAAAAAGATAGGGGATACATCATGTCCGTGAAGATAGTGGGTGAAAACTGTTGCGGATGCCGTACCTGCAAAACGGTGTGTAAATTTGATGCTGTAGCTGTTGTAATGGATAGATACGGATTTGAGCAGATATCGATCGATGCCGACAAATGCGTGGAATGCGGGGCGTGTGAGGAAGTTTGCCCCGCAATCCATGTGCCTGTCAGCATTGAAAAGCATTCAAGCGGAGCAGCATATGCGCTCGACGCAAAGGTAAGAGAGCAGGGGTCAAGCGGGGGACTTTTTGGAGTATTTGCCAGACGTACCGTGCTTAACGGCGGTTGCGTATACGGAGCGGCGTTTGATGACAGCCTTAAGCTTAAAACCAGATCGGCCGAAACCCTGGACGAACTTGTCAAGCTGTACAAATCCAAATACCTGTTGTGCGACACCGATGATAAATTTATTGAAATAAAACAAAAGCTTGACACAGGGCGGCAAGTTCTGTATTGCTCATCGCCGTGCCAAGTTTCGGCGTTAAGGCTTTTTTTAAAAAAAAGTTATGACAATTTGCTGACGGTTGAGTTCGTTTGTCATGGAGTTGGAAGTCAGTCTTTGTTTGATAAATCTATAAATTATTCGGAAGAGCGGATGTCGTCGAGGATACGGCGGGTAATTTTCAGATACAAAGAGAAAAACAAAAGAGCCTCCTCACATTATTATCTCTACGGATGCGAAAATAAAAAGAAAAATTTCAACAAACATGGCTTGTATCTTTTTTTCCCATACTATAATGCGTATTGTAAACAGCTTGTCTGCCGTGATGCCTGCTATGATTGCAGATATGCCGTGGAAGCGCGCGGAGCAGACATCACAGTAGGAGATTTCCATGGCATAGAAAAGTACGATCCATCAATAGACCGGTTTGCCGGGGTTTCAATGTTCGTATGCAATACCGTAAAAGGGCAGGCATTCTTTGATATGGTGAGAAGCGAATTATTTGTTGAGGATTTTGATTGGGAGCTTTTGAAAGCAAACAACAGGTTCCGTCCCGGCAGTGGCAGGCCGAAGGAACAACGCCGCTTTATGGAATCCGTGGCTACAGAGCCGTTCGACATCACAGTGAAAAAATACTTGAGACCGATTAAGGATTGGAAGCGATTGCTGTACTATAAATTGCCTGCACCTTTGAGGAAGATTGCAGGAAAGATCGTAAGGTGATCCTTATGAAATATATGAGAGACGGGTTACCTGATTCATACGGAATACTTGAGTTACAGGACAAAATACTGGAGATAGCCAAATATATACATGACTTCTGCGAGGAACACGAAATCAATTACTGCCTGATGGGGGGTTCTGCACTTGGTGCCAGAAGACATGGCGGATTCATTCCGTGGGACGACGATCTTGATATTTTCATGACCCCGGACAATTTCGAAAAATTCAGGGAATTGTTTCTTAGCAAGGGAGATACGACGAAATTTTATCTTCAGGAATACGGCAAGTGTAAAAACGGATATGTGACTGTTCCCAAATTGAGGATGAACGGAACCGCATATCTTGAAGAACTTACTAAGGATTGGGATATCCATCAGGGCGTTTTTGTAGACATCTTCATTCTTCATGCCTGCCCAAACAGTAAAATAAAGCAGCTTTGGCAATGCTTCTGGGCGAAGTGCGCGGTGATTAAGGGTATGTCCATGCGCGGATACAATAGGCAGAAGGGGCTGAAGAAGGTCTTGCTTTCCGTATCAAAAGTACTGCCGCGGAAATTGATGGTGGATTTTGCCTTGAAGCAGGTTTATAGATACAGGAATTGCAAGTCGGATTACCTGTGCAATTTTCTCGGCAAAGCAGTCTATAAAAGAGGGATATATAAGAGAAAATGGTTTGAAAACAACAAAAATATGCCGTTTGAAAAAATCGAATTGAAAGTTCCCGGCGGTTTGCACGAATTTCTTTCGGAACGATTTGGCGACTACATGACCCCGCCTTCTGAAGACCGGATTAAGTGGGAGCAGCACGCCGTTATGTGGAACACAAACGCTTCGATAAATGAAGGAGGAGCGTATTCCGACGAATACAAATTAGTATGAAGGGAAGGAATCGTTATGAAATATATCAAAGGCAAAGTAAGCGTTATAATCCCGACATACAAGAGGTTTGACACCCTTGCAAGGACCATAAGGAGCGTTGAAGAACAGACATATGGCAACATAGAAATATTGGTAGTGGACGACAACGAGCCCGGGGATGAGTACAGCCGCAATGTTGCCGAGCTGGTAAATTCGCTGAACTACGACAATCTGGTACTGATTACCCAAGAGCGGCACATAAACGGAGCAGCTGCGAGAAATGCAGGGATACGCAGGGCGACCGGGGAGTATATAGCTTTTTTGGATGACGACGACATGTGGATGCCGGAGAAAATCCAGATGCAGGTGGATGCGCTGTCGAAGCTGGACGATACTTACGGCGGAGTCAGCACGCGAAAGATATATTATCTGAACGGAAAACAGAATCACATATCTGAAAAGTGGAGTTTTAAGCCAAGTCAGAACTTCGATATCATGACAAAACAGCTGAATGTCTCTACATGTACCCTTCTGCTGAGGCATACCTGCCTGGATGAAACGGGATATTTCGATGAAACACTCATGAGACATCAGGAGATACAGTTGCTGTCATACTTCACTTCGAAATATAAGTTGGGTTTTGTCGACCGATTATTAACAATCATTGATGGCACGGATGTCGGAAACCGTCCGTCAGCAGACAAGCTGGAGAAAGTCAAATCCGATTACTTTCATGCAATTGAACCGTTGCTTCAAAAGCTCAGCAAACACAAAAGAAGGATTGTTCGCGCACAACATATGACGGAGGTAGCGTGGGCGTACTACCGTGACGGTGAAAAGCTGAAAGGAATGCGTATGCTGATGAAGTACTTAATTTACCCTTCTGTGTGCATAAACTTTTTCCGCAGGGTGATTGATAAGACGAGGGCTGTAAAGCATTCATTGAAGAATTATGATGCAGATGCGCTGGAGTACATCCGGAAGTATGTTGACACACTGAGTCAGTAAGGTAAGAGAATATGCGTTAATGCCGGAAACCACAGGGACAGGGTTGCCCGCGGCGTACTGACGGCAACAGCTTGCGGCGACAGCGGCAACAGACCGACAGCTGCCAAGTTGCCGGAATTCAAAAACCGTTATTCCAAGTCAATAGAACCTTTGCTCTAAAAATACGGTGGACATAAAAGAAGTTTGGTGATTGCCCGCAACATGACCGAGGCCGCATGGGAGCTCTACAGGGACGGAAACAGGGAGCGAAGGACTGTGTATGCTCTTAAAATTCATGATTTATCCGTGGGTTTCTTACATTCGGGAAAATAATATCCGTAATAAAGCAAAAAGAGCTTTAAGTATGCAGATACGGCCGTTTTGACATAAGTTGATGGTATTGTCCGCAGATATAATGCGGCTTATGAAGCAGATGATGGGAGTGCAGATTATCTCGATGACTGACAACGCAAAACACACTGCAATCGGAGGAATAGGGCTAAGCTCCGTTTTCTTCGTTATATATGCCGTCTACTGTATTACGGGTTATACGGGTGTCTACCACAACTATATTACCGTTGGGTTGTTTGCGTTGTGGCTTTTTATGGCGTTCGTGGAAGACAATCGTTCATTTGTGAAAGCGGTTGAAAACAAAACCTTCATATGGGCGGCTTTGTTTATTTTGTATTACCTTATCACAAGCCTCTTTTTCGGAGACATTGTGAATACGCTGGAATACATTGCTGTTTATATAATGCTGTTTTCCTGCGTTTTCCAATACAGTTACTACCGCAGCCGGAACAGGATTTCTGAAATCCGATTCATTCTTTTTATCATATCGGCTGCATGGATCATAGTCGCGATCAGAGCCATATTGTTTTACGAAGCAAATCCGTCGGCTGCAAGGACGCTTGCTTCGGATTTTTATGCATACGGAAACCTTGCGATAGGAGGAGGGTATGCGATTGCCTTCGGATCCGCATTGCTGAGCGTGTACCTGTTTGATCTGTGCCTGAACAAAACTTTCAAAAAAACGGGGACGAAGATATTTCTTCTTGCGGCGGTGGCGATACTTTTCTATCTTTTGGTCAAGACCGAAAGTACTTTGACGCTGATTGCCTGTGCCCTTGGATTAGCCGCGGCTATTATCAGAAAGATGCTGCTCAGCCGGGACGGAGGAGCCAGCGTAAAAACCGTGGTATTTGCGGGAATTATTTTTCTTGCGCTGGTTCTGATTTTATTTAACCTTCAGGATATCGGCGAATGGATGGTACGGGTGACGGCAGACGGGATTGACAATGTCATTTTGAGGCGCATCAATAAGGTAGGCGAAAAATTGATGTACATGGGTACGGGCGAAACATACGAAAACTATGTGGACGAGAGACTGAGTTATGTATATCAATCGATAGAAACGTTTTTCAAAAATCCCGTTTTCGGTGTAGGATGGAAATACGGCAATATGTTTGATGCTTTGGAGGCAAACGGTGTGGGAATGCACTCTGCGCTCTGCGATGCGCTTGCACAGCATGGAGTGATCGGAGCTGTTCCCTTCATTATGTTTTTTGTTAAAGCGTTGAGAAAAGAATGTCGTGTGAATTGTAACACATATATCATCACAATGTTGTTTATGGTTTTTGTCAACCCATTTGAGTATTTTCATGTATATTCTGCAATGTTTATACTGATACCGATGATTGACATGCTGGCCGAACGCTCAAATACCTCCGACAACAACTGAACGCAAGCAAATCCAATTCAGAGCAGAAAGGAGGAACAGGGCGAATGAAAGATGAAAATGCAGGGTCAAAATTTGTCAATAGAATCTTCGGATTTTCCATGGCTTCCTGGGTGAACTGCATTATCAGCCTGATTGCCACCCCGATAACGACGGCGGTTTTCGCCCCGGAAGAATTGGGAAAGGTTAATATGCTGCTCTCGTATGCGAACATAATCATTCCCTTTATTTATATGGGATTTGACCAGGCGTATGTTAGATTTTATAACGAACCCTTGGGGAAAAACACTTCCGGGTCCATGTTTAAGCTCTGTCTTTCGTTTTCTGCAATTTTGGCCGTTCCGACTACGCTTGTTACCCTGATTATGTGGAAGCCGATTTCAGACGGGATTATCGGATATTCGTCCGTATTTATTTACTTCTGTTTGATCCTGTATGTATTGGCAGTAATGCTGATGCGTTATGCGAATCTTAAAGCAAGAATGGATAACAACACCGTGCTTTTTTTTATCCAATCGGTGCTTTCGACGATAGTTATTAAAATTTCGTTTGCCTGCGTTGCTTTGATTAAACCATCGGCTGAGTATGCAATATTTTTTAGAGCGGCATTGCTTTTTCTTGTCGGCTTCGTATTTGTGTCGGCAGCGGTAATAAAGTGTAAAAAGGCTCCAGTTTACAGAGACAAACAAGTGACGGGAGAGCTGTTAAAATACAGCATTCCGCTTTTTCCCACGGTTTTTATCGTTATGCTCAACACATCTTTGGCTCAGCTCATTCTCAAAAATTATGTTGAGTATGAAATGATAGGGGTATATTCCAACGCAGTGACGATGGCAAGCATTATCACCATCGTACAGTCCGGCCTCAATACTTTTTGGGCTCCGTTTGTATATGAGTACCGTGAGCAACAGTCGAAGATACAAAAAATGCACCACATAATATCCTTTTTGCTTATCACCTGCGGCTTTGGGATAATCGCGTTTCAAGATTTGATCTATCTCGTCCTTGTTAATGAAAAATATTGGGCAAGCAAGGCAATAATGGGATTATTGATGATTTCCCCGATATCCGAAACCATATCCGAGACCCTGGGATTGGGAATTGAGCTGTCTAAAAAAACCTATATGAAACTTCCGGTGTACGCGGTCAGCGTGGCCGTTAATGCTCTGTCGTGTATATTGTTAATTCCGAAATACGGAATTGTCGGGGCTGCAATTGCAAATGCAATATCTTCGCTCACGATGTTGGTCGTCAAATCCGTTATCGGCGAGCATTATTATAGATGCAGCGATAATTACACGAAGTTGATCCTATGCATGGGCCTTTTCGCTGCCGCTGCCGTTATCAGTAACTGCTTCAATGACGGCTATATCAAAATTGTCGTATCCTGCATCGGAATTATCGTCACCGCCTGTGTGTACTCGAAAACAGTTGTTTTATTACTTAAAAATCTCAATCAGATAAAAAACGAAGCATTCCGTAAGAAAAGACAATCACAGCGGAGGTAAAGATGAAAAAAATACTTCTTTGCATAAATTATGCCGGATATTTAATATGCAAGCACCTTCCGCGCTCCTCATCGAAATTCGGGGGCGGGGCATTGAGGCGTTTTTTGCCAAACATATTATTGCTTCGGCAGGTAAAAACATCAACGTCGAAAAAGGTGCGACGTTTAGTCGCCGCCTTTCTGTAGGAGATAATTCGGGGTTGGGTGTTAACTGCCAGATTCAAGGTGCCGTGTCGATCGGCGACAATGTTATGATGGGTCCGGACGTTTTGATTTACACTACCAATTATCGGTTTGCGAACAGAGACATACCGATGCGCAAGCAAGGTTACCAGCCGGAAAAACCTGTCAGTATAGGTAATGATGTGTGGATTGGAGCAAGGGTGATCATCCTTCCCGGCGTACATATCGGGGACGGGTGTGTCATCGGAGCCGGTGCGGTGGTGACCAAGGATGTTCCTGCATACTGCGTATGTGCAGGCAACCCGGCTAAAGTCATAAAGGAACGGTGACTTATGAAAAAAATATTGATAATCACGGCGGCCAATTCCCAGCATACGGTAAATTTCATTAACACACTGCTTCTGGATGATGCCGAAAATCGCATTACGCTTTTTAACACAGAATATAATCCCGAGTTGGAACCGGATTTCAAGTCGTTCTACACCGCCAACAATGTAAAGGTTGTGGGCACGTGTAATTTGAGCAAGGCAAAAAACAGGTTAATAAAAGCCCTGTCGAATCTGATTAAAATGGGACGCACTTTGCGTAACGAATGCGGGATTGCTGGGCGGTACGATATGTGTTTCATACTTTACTGCACCTGGCAGGCCGCTATTTGGGTGTCGAAGTATCATAAGCATTTCAAAAAGGTAATTCCCGTATATTTCGGAAGCGATGTTTTGAGAAACAAGGAACTGACAAATCGTTTCTACAGCAAAATGAATCGTGTGGCGGAACACATCATTTTGCCAAATTTGAATACTTTGGAAAAGTTCAACGAAAAAACAGGTAATGTGTATGCAAATAAATCCTGCGTAATACAGTACCCCAAAAAAATGGTAGCAAATATGTTGGGGTATCAGCCGTTTAGTAATAAAGAACGGGACAGAGCGTTCTTCGATTTGCCGCCTGATAAGGTAATTGTATTGTGCGGTCACACGGCAACCGCCGCCGAGCAATATGAGGCGATGATAGATGCTCTGTCAAAGTGCCGGAACGACGTGCTGGATAAGTGCTACTTTGTTTTTATGATGACCTATGGTGACGGCATAGAGTATAAAAACAAAATTGAAAACCTGCTTACCGAAAGCAAGCTGAACGGTAAAGTGATTAAAAAAAGAATAAAATACGAAGACATGCCTAAATTGCATTATACGTGTGATGTTCATATTACCACGATAAGAACCGATGCTTTGTCTTGCTTTTTGCAGGAAGAACTGCTCGCAGGAAACATATTGATATATGGCAAATGGCTGAATTACTATGAAATTGAAAACGATAGCTTTTTTGCTTTCCCAATAAATTCAGTTGCAGAATTAAGCGATACTCTAAATAATGTCATCGATAAGCTTGATGAAAACATCGAAAAAGCAAAAATAAATATTAAAGGCATTACAGAGCTTGCATCGGAAGAAGCAATAAGAGGCGAGTGGAACCGCGTGGTTTTCCAAAACGGATGTAAATAGAGAAAGGAAGATCGAAAATGAAAACTCTTTTTGAGAAAATCAAATCCGGCGAAGAATCCCTTTCGCTTATCGGACTCGGATATGTGGGTATGCCGATAGCCGTAGCCTTTGCGAATGAAGGGGTAAAGGTCATAGGTTTTGACCTTAACAATGCAAAAATTGAGCTTTACAAAAGCGGCAAAGACCCCACCAATGAAGTGGGAGATGAGGCCATAAAGAGGACGAGCGTGATGTTTACAGCCGACGAAAAGGATCTGCGGAAAGCTAAGTTCCACATTGTTGCGGTGCCTACGCCCGTAAACCAGGATCATACCCCGGACTTGTCCCCCGTGATCGGTGCGAGCGAAATCGTGGGCAGAAATCTCACAAAAGGGTCCGTTGTCGTATTTGAATCAACTGTTTATCCGGGCGTTACGGAAGATGTTTGCCTGCCCATCATTGAAAGGGAGTCCGGCTTGAAGTGCGGTACCGATTTCAAAATAGGTTATTCCCCGGAAAGGATCAATCCCGGCGACAAGGTTCACAGGCTTGAAAACATCAGGAAAATTGTTTCCGGCTGCGATGCGGAAGCTCTGAAAGAAATCAAGGCGGTTTACGACCTTGTGATCAAGGTCGGCACATACCCTGTGTCCAACATAAAAACCGCGGAAGCGGTCAAGGTCGTGGAGAACAGTCAGCGGGATATCAACATAGCTTTTATGAACGAGCTTGCTATGGTCTTTGACCGTATGGGCATTGACACGAATGAAGTGGTCGAAGGAATGAACACAAAATGGAACGCGCTGGGCTTCCGTCCGGGTCTCGTGGGCGGACATTGCATCGGCGTCGACCCGTACTATTTCACATATGAAGCCGAAAAGCTCGGTTATCACAGCCAGATTATTCTCAACGGCCGTATCGTCAATGACAGTATGGGCAGGTTTATTGCTGACGCGGCAATAAAGCAGATGGTAAAGGCAGGTAAAGCTCCCGCAAAATCCAGGGTAATCATTCTTGGCCTGACGTTTAAGGAGAATTGTCCCGATACAAGGAATTCGAAGGTATCGGACGTGTATAACGGCCTGGCCGAATACGGAATAAAACCTGTCGTCATCGACCCTTGGGCAAGTAGGAGCGACGCGATGCGCGAATATAACATTGAACTCGGCACAATGGAGGAAGCACGGGATGCAGATTGCGTTATTCTTGCGGTGGCGCATGATGAGTTTAAGCAGCTGGGGCTTCAAAGAATAAGCGCCATGTTCAAGGATATACCGCAGAGAGAAAAGGTACTGATTGACGTCAAAAGCATTTATGCGGTGTCAGACCTTGAAAACAGCGGCCTTACCTATTGGAGACTGTAAGCGGAAGCGGAGAAAACGGCAGGTGATCAGGTTGGCCCGCACGGAAATTTTGACAGCTTAGCCTCGCCGTCTTCCGGGACGGGAGACGCTTGCGGCGCAGAACCGGCATTGAACGCTCGGGTAAGGATTTTTGCATTGGATGTGAAAAGGACCGTCGCTATCGTGTCGGCAACTATAAGACATACATGTTCGGGCTTATCGATTATATTTTTAGGAAGGAACAGCGAAGAAAACAGGATAATCAGGTTTGTACCGCAATGCAGTTTCTGTATAATATGTCATACACGCTGTCGTTATCACGGCGACTGAAACATTGATCCCGGGTTCTTTGTTCCGGGCGTTATATATAAATCATTTGCGCGACGACTGATTTTTTGATATCGCTGCTGATGACGTATGCGATTTCACGGGCGCCCGTCCTCAGGAAGACCGTCAGGATGCAGACAGTACGGAAGGAAGATATGATGAAGAACTTTGAATACACTGTTATGAAGATGTTTTGGAAAGCGGGTTCTGTTCTCCATATCAGCGGAAAGAAGTCGATTTCGAAATGGTTTCGCCGCAACGGTATGAAAATCGGAGATAACTGTACGATTTGCTGCAATATATTGCCGTCGGAGCCTTATCTGGTTACTATAGGGAATAACGTGACCATTTCGGCGCCTGTCCAGCTGCTTACTCATGACAACAGCATAATAAAGATGTCCCACGGGGAAAGCACGGATATATTCGGAGAGATCAACATAGGGGACAATTGCTTTATAGGTGCAGGCACCGTCATTCTGCCGGGGGTCACTTTGGCTGATAACATTGTTGTGGCCGCCGGAAGTGTCGTCACAAAATCATTTTTTGAGAGCAATATTATTATCGGAGGGAACCCGGCCAAAAAGATTACCACATGGGAGCTGTCTTTGGAGAAAAACATCAAATACGCACAAAATATCAGGGGGTTGTCGCAGCGGGAAAAGAGAAAGCTGTTGATGAATGCAGACAAAATTATGCGTGACAGGTGATAATATTTAAAGAAAGGCGGGAGGGCAATGCGGTACAGCGTTAGAGAGCTGATGTTTGAATTGCTTCGCTCCGCCGTCACAGAGAGCCGCGTGCGTCCGGATTGCTTATCCGATTGCGGAGCCGAAGAAATTCAGAGCCTGTTCAGAATTTCAAAGCTGC
This sequence comes from uncultured Eubacteriales bacterium, assembly GCA_949284545.1. Classification (GTDB taxonomy): domain Bacteria; phylum Bacillota; class Clostridia; order Oscillospirales; family CAJFTT01; genus CASDVX01. The sequence goes on along the minus strand of CASDVX010000058.1, from coordinate 13,222 downwards.
ATGACATAGCTCATTTGATCGCGTTTGCATTGGAAAAGAACGCTCTTATGGATAAGTCGAAAGATTATTTCGCACCTTTTAAAAAAGAGCTGTTCACGGCGGTATACAGATATGAGACGATAAATTACGAATTTGAAAGAATATGCGTAAACCTTGAAGCTGCAGGGGTGCCGTTCGTTCCTCTGAAAGGGGCGGTGCTTCGGCGGTATTATCCCGAACCATGGATGCGGACAAGCTGTGATATAGACATACTGATTCATCAGGAAGATGTGGAGCGTGCAACGGCATGTTTGACGGATAACTGCGGTTATCGCAGCGGGACACAAAGTTCGCACGACGTATCGCTGTTCTCGGCAAACGGGATGCATACTGAGCTGCATTATAATCTGGTCGAGGACGGAAGAGCGAACGAGTCTTCTGTGGTGTTAAAAAGTGTGTGGGAGACATGCGCGCCCCATGTAAACAAGACGTATTGGCAGGATATGGCTGACGATATGTTCTATTTTTACCATATTGCGCACATGGCGAAACATATTGAAGAAGGCGGGTGCGGTATCAGACCTTTTGTTGACCTTTGGATATTGGATAAGATTGAAGATGCAGAATGTAATAAGCGCGATTGTCTTCTTAAGCAAGGGGGGTTATTAAAATTTGCGGAGGTCGCCCGGCTGTTAAGTAAAGTGTGGTTTGACGGTGCAGAGCACACCGAGACAACAAAGCAAATGGAAAATTATATTCTGCGCGGAGGCGTATACGGCACAAGCGAGAACCGCATAGCCGTCCAGCAGCAGAAAAGAGGCGGCCGATTAAGCTATGCCATGTCAAAGATTTTTCTCCCATACGATGCAATTAAATTTCATTACCCGATTTTACAGAAGCACCGCTGGCTGACGCCGTTAATGGAAGTGCGCAGGTGGTTTAAGCTCGTTTTCTGCGGCCATGCCAAGCGCTCTGTCAGCGAGCTGAAACGCAATAACAGCATATCGGATTCTGAAGCCGAAGCCGTCCGCTCGTTTCTTGAAAATATAGGACTGTAGTTCAGAGGATGCAAAGATGCTTTACGCACGATTTATAAAAGGTATGGATATTATAACAGGAGGCCGTGTTTAAAAACGGCATGGGGCGTATCCCAAACATTTTAGCCTAAAGCGGTTTTAAGCGCCGCCCGCGTATGCTTGCAAAAAAGCAGGCTGTTTGCGGGCGGCGCTTTGTTTACGGCGGGATGTTCAGGAGAACACGCTATTTTCAAGAGGGGTTATGTTTCAGTGTACTATCGTGCGGCGGTGCCTCATAAACTTAAGCAAAATTATTTTTGGGAAAAGGTGTACAAAAATGCATCAGCCTAAGTTGAGGTACAGTTTTCATAATCCAAATCCGCCGGACAAGTCCGCAGACTACATACTCAGAATCCTAATTGATACAAATGCCCCGAAGGTGAATGCCGAAATTATCAAATTAACTGAGAAAAGCAGCATAAAAACCTGAGGAAATGTGCTTAAACAACCCAAGAAAGAATATTTGCATACATGTTTAAGATGCGGTATATACGCAGAGGCATGGGACCGCTGCCGTCAGCAGGACGGCTCGAGGCGGGCAATAATCTTACGGGACGAACAAATACGATGCAAAATCGATGCGCGGCGCCTGCGTTGCAAGTTTACGGACGGGCGGAATGCCGGGCATCACGGGAGGTTACAGAGGGAAAATGAACATAGCAGCGTATTGCAGAGTTTCCACGGAAAAAGACGACCAGCTCAATTCTCTTGAGGCCCAGAAAAAATTTTTCGCCGATTACACAGCACGCACAGGGGACAAGCTTGTGCGCCTTTATGCCGATGAGGGTATTTCGGGAACAAAAATTAAAAACCGTAAGGAATTTCTGAGCATGATGAAAGATGCTGAGCTTGGAATATTTGATTTGGTGGTGGTGAAGGATATTTCCCGTTTCGCGCGTAACACAGTCGACCTTTTGCAGAATATCCGCAAACTGAAATCATTGGGTATAGAAACACAGTTTCTCACGGCAAATATGACAAGTATGGGCAACAGTGAATTTGTTCTCACCATATTCGGCGCGTTGGCACAGGAAGAAAGCGCAAACACTTCAAAACGCGTGAAATTCGGTAAAAAAATCAATGCGGAAAAAGGCAAGGTGCCCAATATCGTGTTCGGCTACGACAAGATCCAGGGAGATTATTTCAATTTAAGGATAAACGACAGAGAGGCAGAGACGATAAAAAAAATATACGATCTATATATAAACGATGGCTGCGGAGCGTCCAAAATTGCAGGCATACTCAATGAAAACGGTATAAAAACAAAAAGAAACTGCCGCTGGAGCCAGAATGCCGTATGCCGTATACTTACCAACGAGCTTTACACGGGGAAAGTAATAAACGGTAAGGAAGAGGTCGCGGATTTTTTGACCGGCAGGCGCACGGAACGGGCCGAGACTGAATGGATGGTGACTGAAAAGCCCGAACTCAGGATTATAGAGACTCGGATTTATAAACAGGCGCAGAGGATAATGAAGGAACGAAGTGAGCGTTTCAAAACCGAAAGCACAAGACAAAGCAACAGACACTTGTTTTCCACGCTGATAAAATGCAGCGAATGCGGGAGGTCATTCAGACGAAGCGTTCGCAAATACAGGAACACGTACATAAAATGGGTTTGTTCGGCTCACAACGGAAACGGAGCGGACAGCTGCCCGAACGCCGTGACAATTGATGAAGAGGAGCTTATTGAGATCCTGCAGAATTATTTCGCGAAATTACTTTCGGAAAAGAAAAATATCATAAAATACGTTGCGGACGAGTTTCAAAAAGGGTACAGATCCAGAGAAGACAATATTTGTCAAGAGAGGGAACTGAAAGCGCAAATTGCCAGAATAGAAACAATGAGAAAAAAATACCTGGACCTGTACGCAGAGGATATCATAACCCGGGACGAAATGAACGCTAAGATAGGCAACAGCAAAAAAGAACTCGAGAGGCTCAGCGAGGCGCTGAAAACGGTTTCAGGCCACACGGTGGGCAGGCAGCAGCTTGAGAGAATATTGAACGGAGTTTTTCGAGAAATCGCGGATATTTCAGACATACGGAACATGACAAATGCACAGCTTAAAAGAATAGTTCGAAGAATAGATGTAGATGCAAACGGAAATGTGGATGTATATCTGCAAATGTTTGAAGGGATGAACTTGGACCGAAACGTTCCGGTAATTGACGACCGTACATAAAGACGTAAGTGAAAGATTAAAAAAGATAGATCCCAATCTCTATAACAGCGTAAAGGTGGTTCTGGAGCAGAACAAGGCGGAACGACACATAAGAGGCGGGATCGCCACACAGAAAAAATATTCCGGCATGAAATAAACAGCCGCCTTGTGAGAAGCTGACATGGTTTGACAATAATCCTTTCCTCGGCGTTGTATAATCCCGTTGTAATATCTGCCCGTTGCGAAAGGAAAGGTCGTTAATATGAGTACCCGGGAAATTGCGATGAAGCTGCACAGAATAGCCTCAGGGAAAGCCGGAGCGTCGGATACGGTATCATCTGCGGCAACAGCGGTATATTGTGCGTTGTTGGCAAATATCGTGCTGGCGGGCGAGTTTGCTCCGCTGGGGGTGGTTTCGGCTGCATTCGGAGGCAAACGCATGATATTTGCCCTTCTCGGGGCAATTTTAGGCTATGTTGCATCGTTCACACCGGGTTCTGCAATATATTGCGCGGCGCTTTTGGTTGCTGCGGGATTTAAGGGTATACTTATGAAGAAAAGCCGGAGACTGGCCGAAAAAGCCGTCCCTTTCGTGAATGGAGGAGCTGTCCTTGTATGTTCACTGCCGAAAATGTTTTCGGAGGGGATAGACGCCTACGCGGCGGCGGCTCTCGTGTGTCAGGCACTGACAGTCGGAGCGGTGTCGGCGGTGGTATCCAGGATGGATGCAGCAGTATCATCACGTAGCGGTCCGGCGCTCACGGAAAACGAAACGGCGGCTCTCTGCGCCGCTGCCGCGATGGGGTTGTGCGGACTGACCGCCATATGGCCCGCGGCCTTCAATCCTTTTGATTCTCTGGCTGTGGCCTGCGTGTTGTGGGCAGGAGTGCAAGGCGGGGCTATGGCCGGGATGGCTGCCGGCAGCACATTCGGAGGACTGTTTGCCCTTATGACCGGCTCGCCTTTCTATATGCTTCCGCTGTCTGTAGGCGGCATGGCCGCCGGACTGATGCGCAGGACAGGCAAAGCTGCTGCCGTCACCGGCATGCTGGTGCTTTGTGCGTTGTCGCTTGCCGTATGCGGCGCAGACGATATAACGCTTATATATACGCTTGAGCTTCTCACGGGTTGTGCAGTGCTTCTGCTCATTCCGGACGGCGTACTCAGGCGGGCGGGAAACGCGGTGTTTTCACGCAATACGGAAACCTCCTGCGACAAACGCGCCGCAGCGGGGTTATACAACGCGGGGAAGGGACTGTCGGAAGCTGCTGAGTGTATTACTGCGGTGTCGGACAGGCTTAAGAAGGTGAATTCCGAAAATGCGGCGTGGGTGTATGAAGCGGCATCCGGATCGGTGTGCGCAAGATGCGGGCTGAAAAATACTTGCTGGACGGAGAATTACTCCGATACCATGAACAGCCTCTCGGTGCTCACGCCGGCCCTGACGCGATTCGGACGTATAAGCCGCGACGATCTGCCTGCGGAATTTGCGGCGGATTGTCCAAAATCCGCTGAAATGGCCGCCGCCATAAACAGGTTTTACGGAGAGTTTGCGCTCAAACGCGCCACCGATGATTACGCTTTTCAGATGCGCGGTATGCTTGCCAAACAGTTCAAAGGCCTTGCCGATATAGTCATGGAACTGTCGGCTGACCTGGGTGAAAACGGCGGGTACGACAGAATGGCCGGGAGAAGGGCATATGATGTTTTTTCCGGCGAATTCCTCCGCGCGGATGAATGTGTATGCCTTCTGGACAGCCGAAAAAGAATGACCCTTGAGGTCACGGGCGACGAGGAAATTGCCGGAGTGGATATGGACAAGCTGATGGAGCGCATAGAGGAAGCTTTAGGCAGACGGTTCAGGAAACCTCAGATAATTCCACTCACAGGCGGAAACGTGAAACTTATATTCCGCGAGAGGACTGAATACAGACTTGATACCGCGGCGTCCGGGATACCGGCAAACGGAGAAAAAATAAGCGGCGACCAAAGGTGCGTGTTCAATCACAACGGCAGCGGGATATGTATCATAAGCGACGGCATGGGCAGCGGAAGCTTGGCGTCGGTTGAAAGTAAAATGACCGTGACCCTTATGCACCGGCTCATATGCGCCGGGTTTTCCTACGAAAGCGCTCTTTCGGTGGTGAATTGGTCACTTATGGTAAAGGGAAGCGACGAGAGACTTGCCACGGCGGATCTGCTGTCGGTGGATATGTATACAGGTGCTGCGAAGATCATGAAAGCCGGCGCTCCGTCCACGTTTGTCAAACACGGGAATGACGTAAAGGAGATGAGCTTTCCGTCTGTCCCGGTGGGAATACTTTCGGATACGGGAGCGGACAGCAGAACCTTCCGACTTTCTCCGGGGGACGTGGTGGTCATGGTCTCGGACGGAGCGCTGTACGGCGACAACGGATGGATAATGCGCGAAATATCCGCGGCAAACGACGATATAGCGGCGCTGGCGGACTCGCTGGCCGCAAGAGCAAAGGCAAGACGCCCGTCGAACGAAGACGATGATATAACGGTCCTATGCGCAAGGCTTGCAAAGGCGGATTGATATTTGCAAGAGTCGGTAAAATCATCGTTTTAGGGGCTGAAAACCAGAGCGGAGTTCGTATTTTGTAAAAAAATTTTTACCCGCTTGACAGTAGATAAGTATATGCTATAATCTTTAGCGAGCTAATTATTAGCTCGCTAATTTTTATTTGGATACGGGGAGGAAAGGTATGAGCGACGGAGAGAGGAAAAAACGCGTATCCGAAGCCATGAGGGTTTTTATGGGAGTAGGGAGGTCGCACAGGACGGCTATCGATAAGTTCACTGCTGCTCTGGATATACACCGCAGCCAGAACATGCTGCTCATGTACCTGAACATGACGGAGAATCAACCGTCCCAAAAGGAGCTGTGCGATCATTTCGGAGTCAGCGCGGCCACGGTTGCAGTGACGCTGAAAAAGCTGGAAAAGAACGGGTATGTGGAAAGAAGCAGATTCGGAAGAGACAACCGGATAAACCACATCAGGGTCACCGAAAAAGGAAAAAGGATACTTGCGCGCACAAAGCTGATTTTCGACAAGTGCGACGAAATAGTATTTGACGGCTTTTCGGATTCTGAGATGGAGCTGCTCGTCAGCATGATGTCAAGGATGAAGGCCAATATTGAAAATCCGGCATTATATGGCGATATAGTAAAGGAAACGGAGGACATTGCAAATGAAAAAATGGCTTAAATATGTGAAGCCCTATACCCTTTACTTCATACTCGGACCTCTATGCATGATAGTGGAAGTGGTGGGCGAAGTGCTCATGCCGGCGTTTCTTGCCGGTATAATAAACGGAGGGGAGCAGGGCACACTTACGGTGGGGGTAAGCATAGGGACCGCGTTGCTTATGATACTTACCGCCGTAGTGATGATGGCCGGAGGAGTCGGCGGCGCGTATTTCGGAGGGAAAGCGTCGGTCAATTTTGCCGCTGATCTGCGCGAGGATGTTTACCGGAAGGTGCAGGGCTTTTCCTTTGCAAACATTGATAAATTCTCCACAGGATCGCTTGTTACCAGACTGACGAACGACGTCACTCAGCTCCAGAACGTGGTAAACATGATGCTGCGCATGATGCTGAGAGCTCCCGGAATGCTTATAGGAGCGCTGATAATGGCCGTATCGATAAAGCCGTCGCTCGCCACGGTGCTTGCTGTCTCGATTCCGATTTTGCTGATAGCCGTGGTGGGGCTCATAAGAGCGGGTTTCCCGCGGTTTACCAAGATGCAGGCGAAGGTCGATAACCTTAACAATACGGTCCAGGAAAGCGTCACGAACGTGCGGGTTGTCAAGTCCTTCGTGAGAGAGGATTTTGAAGAGAAGAAATTTCGGGACGCCAACGCGGATCTGAAACAAAGCGGCATGTCTGCAATGAAGGTAATGATACTCATGCAGCCTGTGATGACGGTTGTGATGAACCTCACTACGCTGGCGGTAATATGGTTCGGCGGAAACATAGTTCTCTCAAACGGCATGGAGATAGGCGACCTTTCTGCGTTTATCACATACGTAACGCAGATACTCTCGTCCCTTATGATGATGACCGTCATGCTGATGATGTCTTCAAGGGCGCTGGCTTCCGCGCATCGTATATCGGACGTCCTTGACGAGAAGATAACGCTGGACGACGCGAACGCCGCGTATCCTGAGCTTACCGTGTCAAAAGGAGATATTGAATTCTGCAACGTATCTTTCCGCTATTACAAGGACAGCGAGGATAAGGTCCTGGACAGCATAAACCTGAAGATAGAGGCGGGCTCCACGGTGGGGATAATAGGCTCCACAGGATGCGGCAAATCCTCGCTGGTTTCGCTCATACCCAGACTTTACGACTGCGACGAGGGTTGCGTCAAGGTAGACGGGGTAGACGTGCGCGACTATTCGCTGTATCATCTGCGGGAGGGGGTCGGCATGGTGCTGCAGAAGAACGTTCTCTTCTCAGGCACTATAGAGGAGAACCTCCGCTGGGGCGATAAAAACGCCACGGAGGCAGAGATCCGTTCCGCTGCGGAGAGCGCTCAGGCGGATAAATTCGTTTCTTCCTTCAGCCAAGGGTATCTGACAGAACTCGGTCAGGGAGGAGTGAACGTGTCAGGAGGCCAGAAACAGCGCCTTTGTATTGCCAGAGCGCTCCTGAAAAAGCCGAAAATACTCATACTTGACGACTCCACGTCCGCAGTGGACACCGCTACGGAAGCGCAGATACGCAAGTCCTTCCGTACCGATCTTGTAGATGCCACAAAGATAATAATAGCTCAGAGAATAGGATCAGTGAGGGATGCCGATCAGATCATAGTCATGAACGAAGGAAAGATTACGGGCGTGGGTACGCATGAGCAGCTTCTCGAATCCAATACGGAATATAGGGAGATATACTATTCCCAGATGGATAAGAGCAGCGAAAGGAAGGAGGCGTGACTATGGCAAGGACTCTGGAACAGCTGCAAAGGCAGTATAACAGCGGTTCGTCCCGCGTCCCCGGCGGTATGGGCATGGGAGGCGGTCCGAGAGGAGGCGGTCCGAGAGGAGGCGGTCCGGGACGGGGCCACGGCGGCCACGGAGGAAAACCCAAGGACACAAGAAAGACTGTGGGCAGACTGTTGGGATATCTTAAACCGCATACTCCGAAGCTCATAGCAGTGCTGATATGTATGCTGGTGAGCACGGTAACGTCGCTCATAGGTTCCTTTATGCTCATGCCCATAATAAACCATCTGGCAGGTCATGTTACCACCTCCGACGACGGCGCCATGGCGGTGCTTGCAGACAAAATAATAACCTCTTTAACCGAGGACGTAATAGATGTGCTGGGAAACAGCACGGCGGCGGATATAACCGTATATCTTGTAACGGCTCTGCTTACGCTTCTCATCGTATACCTTGTGGGTATAGCCACAACGTATTTGCAGGGACGGCTGATGCTTTCTGTTACACAGAATACGCTGGAAAAGATAAGGAACGACCTTTTCAGCAAGCTTGAGCGCCTGCCGGTACGTTATTTCGACACGCATCCTACCGGCGAGATAATGTCGCGCTTTACAAACGACGTGGACAATATGGACACAATGCTCAACAACTCGCTGACCTCTCTTGTCTCCGGCACTGTAAGCCTGATAGGCACATTTGTGTTCATGCTGACCACAAACTGGATACTCACCATAATAACCGTCGTATTTATTCCTTTGTTCACATTCGGCGGAGCGGCCATAGCGCGAGCCTCTCAGAAATATTACAGGGGCCAGCAGGCTGCACTGGGTGCAGTGAACGGTTACATTGAAGAGACGGTCTCAGGACAGAAAGTCATAAAAGTATTTAATCATGAAGATGAATGTATCGACGAATTCGCAACGCTCAACGATGACCTGAGAGACAAACAGTTCCGTGCGCAGTTTTACGGCGGGATAATGGGTCCCGTAATGGGGAATACGTCTCAGATATCCTATGCGGTAACGGTAGGTATCGGCGGCATAATGATGTGTACGTCCGGATTCACGCCGGGAGGACTGACGGTTTTCGCCAATTATTCAAGACAGTTCTCAATGCCTATAAACATGATAGCGCAGCAAATGTCAAATGTGTTTTCCGCCCTTGCTGGAGCCGAACGTGTGTTCGCGGTTATGGATGCCGATCCAGAAAAGGAGGACGCACCGGACGCGCTCGCACCTGAAACAATACGAGGGGACGTGGCGTTTGAGAACGTGTCATTCGGATACAATCCTGACAGGAAAGTGCTCAAAAACATATCCCTGTACGCGCATCCGGGTCAGAAGATAGCCTTCGTCGGCTCCACGGGAGCCGGCAAAACTACCGTCACCAACCTTCTCAACAGGTTCTATGACATCGAGGAAGGCGAGATAACCGTTGACGGAACAAACATAAAGGATATCAAAAGGGACGTCCTTCGTTCAAATGTGGCAATGGTCCTGCAGGACACGCATCTGTTTACAGGCACCGTGATGGAAAATATACGGTACGGGCGTCCGGACGCTACCGACGAAGAGGTTATCGCCGCCGCGAAAACCGCATCGGCGCACAGCTTCATAACCCGCCTTGAAAAGGGATACAACACTGTCTTGAGCGGCGACGGCTCGAACCTTTCCCAGGGGCAGCGCCAGCTTCTGAACATAGCCCGGGCTGCGCTTTCAAAGGCACCTATTCTGGTGCTTGACGAGGCTACCAGTTCAGTGGACACCAGAACCGAAATGCATATCGAGCACGGAATGGACAGACTGATGAAGAACCGCACCACCTTCGTCATCGCGCACAGGCTGTCTACGGTGAGAAACGCGGACTGCATACTTGTGCTGGAACACGGCGAGGTCATCGAGCGGGGGAACCACGACGAATTGCTTGCCTTGAAGGGCAGGTATTACGAGCTGTACACCGGAGTTAAGGAACTCGACTGATTTACAGAGCGGCCGGGCTTCAAGCCCGGCCGCTCTTGACATGTTACCACGGATATCGTAAAATGATAAGCGATTTTGTGTTTACGGAGATGCTGACATGATGGATAATACAAAGCTTGCCGAGCTGCTTTTTCCGGGCGTGGTCAAGACGCCCGAACAGGTGATATCCGAGTATCCTGAAAGGGCGCTGCCGCAGGGAGCGGTGGTATCGAGGATGGCGCCCAGCCCGACGGGGTTTGTTCATTTGGGGAACCTGGTTCAGGGGATAACCTCGGAGAGAATGACACACCAGACCGGAGGGGTACTGTTCCTCAGGATAGAGGATACGGACTCAAAGCGCGAGGTCAAGGGCGCGGTGGACGTGCTGACTGAGTCGCTCAAATACTATGGGATAGAATTTGACGAAGGCGCGATGCCCGGCGGAGACGTAGGAGCCTACGGACCGTATACCCAGAGCAAGCGCAGAGATATTTACGCTGTCTTTGCCAAGAAAATGGTGAGGGAGGGACATGCATACCCGTGCTTCTGCAGCGAGGAGGATCTTGCGGACATGAAGAGGCGGCAGGAGGAGGCCGGGGAAGACAGCATAGGTTACTTCGGTAAATGGGCCGCCTGCAGGGATATGAGCTATGAGGAAATAGAAAAGCGCATCCTAAGGGGAGATAAATGGGTGCTTAGGTACCGCAGTACGGGGGATCTGTCAAAGAAAATCAAATTCACCGACATGGTCAAGGGCGAAGTCGAGCTGACGGAGAATATAATGGATTTTGTTCTGCTGAAGTCGGACGGCATACCGACCTACCATTTTGCCCACGCCGTGGACGACAGTCTCATGCACACCACACACGTGGTGCGGGGAGACGAATGGCTGCCGAGCCTGCCGTTTCACATACAGCTTTTCCGCGATTTGGGATTCAGGCTCCCCAAGTATCTTCACATCGGCCCTCTCATGAAGATGGACGGTGAGTCCAAGCGCAAGCTTTCAAAAAGGAAGGACCCGGAGCTTGCCCTCACGTACTACCAAAAGGAGGGTTTCCCGGCCGAGAGCGTGTACGAATATATACTGACCATACTTAATTCAAACTTTGAGGAATGGCGCGCGGCGAACCGGGAGCTTCCCGCGTCGGAATTCAAGTTTTCCTGCAAAAAAATGAACCCGGCGGGATCGCTGTTTGATTACATGAAGCTCAGGGACGTCTCGAAAAACGTCATAGCTCTCATGCCGGCGGAAAAGGTTTACGCGCTTTTGCTTGAATGGGCGGAGGTATACGACGGGGAATTCGCGTCTGCTCTGAAGGGCAACCGCGAGAAGGCGACCGCGTTTCTGTCCATAGGCAGGGGAGGGAAAAAGCCCCGCAAGGACATAGCCGTGTGGAGCGAGGTAAAGGACTATATGGGGTATATGTTTGACGCCCCGACGGAGTTTGAAAGCATTGCAGAACTTGCCGGAACGGAAATGGCTGCCGAAGTGGTGAAGAAATACGCTGACGGCTATGTGCAGGAGGATGACAGCTCCGCGTGGTTTGAAAGAGTGAAGCAGGTGGCGGCGGATTTCGGGTTCTGTACCGATATGAAGGCATACCGCGCGGACCCGGCGGCATATCCCGGCAGTACGGCGGATGTGAGCACGTTTATACGCGTGGCGGTGACGGGAAAGAAGAACACCCCTGAGCTTAATACCATAATGTCGCTTCTGGGGAAAGAAGAGGTATTGAAACGTCTGTATGCATACGCTGACAAACTGAAACAGTGAATATATAAAACACGGCGCAGGAGTTCCGGAATGGCCGGAGCGCCTGCACCGTATATTTGCGTAGGGTTATTTCGGCACGCATCCGTCGCAAATGAGGTGTGCGCCTAAACCGTGGATGTCGCGAAACGAAACATACAGACGAAAGGCAGTCGATAAGTGCCCCGGGGGCAAACCTGAAGGCGCTCTGAAAAGCTTCAACTTTTCAGAGCGCCTTTGCCGTGACAAAGAAACTCGGATTCATGTTTTGCCGTAACCGTCTGCACTACCCGGTTATCCCATAACGGGAGGAGTCTGACAAATGCAAAATATGTCATCAGACAGTCTGCATTTACTCGTCCGTCTCAAGTACGCCGGCGGCGGAAGCATCGTCAAGTTTTTCCACATCCGAAAGCTTGCGCCTGATAGCCCTGGTTCTGGTGCCGACGAGCTTGTCCAGATCGTCCCCCACAGCCTGTATGCGTTTCTGGGCGGCAGAAAGTATGATGTCAAATTTCTCGAATTCGCTCTTGACGGCCCCCAGAACCGTCCAGACCTCGTTGCTGCGCTTTTGTATGGCGAGTGTGCGGAAGCCCATCTGAAGGGAATTCAGCAGCGCGGCCATTGTTGACGGCCCGGCGATATTCACGCCATAGTCCTTCTGAAGCGTTTCAAGCATGCCGCGGTTCACCACTTCGGCATACAGCCCCTCGAACGGAAGGAACATTATGGCGAAGTTGGTGGTATGGGGAGGCTGGACGTATTTTTCCTTTATATCCTTTGCAAACTGTCTGATACGTCCTCCCAGCACGTTTACCGCAGCGTTCACGGCTTCGGGAGAACCGCTGTCGTAAGCGTCCTGAAGCTGTGTGTACGCGTCCGCGGGGAATTTTGAGTCTATCGGCAGATAGACTGTGTCGCCGTTTTCCCCGGGGAGCTTAACAGCGAACTCCACGCGCTCGCGGCTGCCCGGCACGGTGGCCACATTGGTATCGTACTGTTCAGGCGAAAGTATCTCCTCAAGGATGGCGCCGAGCTGTATCTCACCGAGTATACCGCGAGTCTTGACGTTTGAAAGCACTCTTTTCAGGTCGCCGACGCCGCTGGCGAGGTTCCTCATTTCCCCGAGACCCGCGTAAACCTCCTCCAGCCTCTGGCTTACAAGCTTAAAGGATTCGTTCATCTTGTCCTCAAGGGTTTTCTGCAGTTTTTCATTGACGGTCTCCCGTATTTCGGAAAGCTTCCTGTCATTGCTGCCGCGCATTTCCGTGAGCTGATCCGATATGGTAGAGCGCATGGCGGTCAGTTTCTGCTCGGTGGTGG
>CASDVX010000057.1 GCA_949284545.1 uncultured Eubacteriales bacterium | reverse complement strand
TACCATACTCATGAACTGGACCTACTACTCCGACGGAGTAAAGTATGATGTGCAGCAAGTGGGCGAAGACGGGGAGAAGACCGTCACCGAGACCGAGATGTCATACGATGAGTTCATGGCGGAAAACGACATGGGAAGCATTTTCTTCGGCAGCGAAACCTCCGCGGAGGATTTTGCCGAAGCCGAAATAACCGAGGAGGACGGCGTTATCACCGTGACCATGACCGTTACCGGGATAACCGAGATGCCCGAGCAGCTTGCTTCTTATGCTACGATGTTCGGCTTTGATCCCGCCACCGCTACCGACGTGGTATACGACGATATGATTGTTGTGCTGAGCTTCACAAGAGACGGCGAGTTCAAATCTTTCGGCATAAACGCCAGAGTTGCGTACACTAACGGAGACGGTGCTGCGACCTCGTTTGGATTGGATACTACCATAACCGTAAACGCAGTAGGCGACGACGTTACCGTGCAGAAGTACACTCCGGAGACGGCAGCCTGACGTTTTAGGGACTTGCCGACGGCATAAATGCATATTAAGAGAAGCGGGCGTGTATCCTTTAAGGATACCCGCCCGCTTCTGCAGTGTTACCGTTTGTTTATACATGCTCAACCCACACGGCATGGCAGATGCCGGGTATGGAATCCCCCTGCTGACTTGATGTGGGGCTCATGAGCGCGCCGGTGGCGGCAAAAAGCGCCCTCTTAAAACGCCCGTCAGACACGCGCGGAAGGATATAGCCGCACAAAACGCTCGCTCCGCATCCGCATCCGGAGCCGCCTGCGTGAACGTCCTGCTTTTCCCGGTCGAAAATGAGTATACCGCAGTCGGTATATGAGGACGACAAAGCCTTCCCCTCGGCGGACATCATATCCCTGAGCATCTCGGAACCCACAAGCCCCAGATCTCCCGTGGCAATGATATCGAAATCCTCCGGAGACATGCCGGTGTCTGTAAAGAAAGCGTTGAGAGTGTCGAACGCCGAGGCAGCCATGGCGGCGCCCATGTTGTTAGCGTCGGTGACCCCCATGTCCACTATAGTGCCCGGCGTGACGGCCTTAACCGTAACCGAACTTTTGCGGCAGGTCACCGCGGCGGCTCCCGCTCCGGTGACGGTCCACTGAGAGGTAGGGGCACGTTGACCGCCGTACCCCAGAGGGAACCTGAACTGCCTTTCGGCAGAGCAGAAATGGGATGACGCGGCGGCAATGCACCTTTCCGCGGCTCCTCCCGCGGTATACACCGACGCCATCACAAGAGCCTCGGCCATGGTGGAGCAGGCCCCGTACAGACCCAGCACGGGAACACCGAAATCCTTTACCGCCATGGACGAACCCATGCACTGGTCCAGAAGATCGCCGCAGAATATGAGCTGATAATCTCGAACGGAGGCTCCTGCCTTACTTATGCACAGGTTCACCGTATCCTTAAGGAGAGTGCTTTCCGACCGTTCCCAGCTGTCCTGACCGAGAGTGGTGTCGCTGTACACACGGTCAAATTCCCGTCCCAACGGGCCTTCTCCCTCTTTTTTTCCCACTATTGCGGCGAAGGATTCGATGAACGCTCCGTCGGTTATCAAAGTTTTTCCATTTCGGGTTACCATAAAAACACTCCTTTTCGCTTCCCTGACGCGCTCAGGACATGGTGAAAAGCCAATACACCATTCCGTATATCACACAGGCTATCTCGCCGAAAACTATGACGGGCCCGGCGATTTTAAACATACTCGCGCCCACACCCATCACCCATCCCTCGGGTTTGAACTCAATGGCCGGCGAGACCACGGCGTTTGCAAAACCGGTTATGGGCACAAGGGTTCCCGCGCCGGCAAATCGGGCAATATTATCGTACAGGCCGAACCCTGTAAGCAGGGCCGACAGAAACACGAGGCTGACGGATACCAGAGTACCCGCAGTCTGCTCGTCGCTTCCCAGATAAGTGTAAAGAAGGCTGAGCCCCTGCCCCAGCGCGCATATGGCGCCGCCCACCAAAAAAGCAAAAAACATGTCTTTTGCCAGAGGGGACCCCGGGGATTTTGCCTTCATGAGCCGATCGTATTCCGAATTGTTCATAAGCTTCATCGTCCTTTCACGCAGCCGACCGGATATAAAATTATTTTCCGTGATAGTATTTCTTTTTTTTCGCGATATATGCTATACTGTAGGACAGTAAAATACGGAAGTGGAAAACTATGAGACTGTATTTTTTCGACATGGAAAAGGACATGGCTTCCATCGACGATTTTGTGGCTTCACTGCCGGACAGAACGCAAAAAAAGCTGATGAATATGAGCGAAAAACGAAGGTGTGAAAAGGCCGCGGGCCTTATGCAGATAAAAGCCGCGGCGGATGACGCCGGCGTAACGGAGTACACGCTGAGAACGGGAAAATACGGCAAACCGTACGCGGTCTCGGGAGGAAAAAGATTTTTTTTCAATATTTCCCACAGCCACGGGCTGCTGGCGCTTGCTGCCGACAACGTCCCGGTAGGGATAGACGTTGAGCTCGTGCGGGACATGGACCTCAAGGCATCGCGCAAGTTCGCCGCGGAGTCCGAGTCGGAATACATTTTTTCAGGGAAGACCGAGGAGGAGAAAAAGGAAAGGTTTTTCCGGATATGGACTCTCAAGGAAGCCTACGTCAAAGCGGTGGGGAAAGGGCTGCGCATACCTCTGAAAAGCGTTGAGTTTTCTGTATCGGAAGAGGACGGGGATTTCAAGGTATCGTCCAACAGGCGTGCATGGAGGTACGAGTCCTTCATGTACGGAAACTTTGCCGTGGCTGTGGCAATTAAGACGGGGAGACCGGAAAACGGAGGGAAATAAGAGGTGCGCGACGAGGCGAAGATTGCAGAGCTGAGAAAAACGGCCATGAAGCTGCCGCTTTCTCCCGGAGTGTATATAATGAAAAACCGGGATGGCACGATAATATATATCGGCAAGGCTAAAATGCTTAAAAACAGAGTGAGCCAGTACTTTGCAAAAACGTCACACCATGCCCCCAAGGTGGAAAAAATGGTGGAAAACGTGGACAGATTCGACTACATTCTTGTAGACAGCGAGTTCGAAGCCCTGATACTTGAAGCCAGCCTTATAAAGCAGCACAAGCCGAAATACAACATACTTCTGAAGGACGATAAGGGCTACAGCTATGTGAGGATAACGGTGAACGAGCCCTTCCCGCGTATATCTGCCTGCTTCCAGAAAGAGGAGGACGGAGCGGAGTATCTCGGGCCGTATAATTCATCATACGCAGTGAAGGAAGCGGTGGAGGAAGCCAACAGGGTATTCAGACTGTCCACCTGCACAAGGGTGCTTCCCCGGGATATAGGGAAAGAACGTCCCTGCCTGAATTATCACATAGGCAGATGTTCCGCTCCCTGCGCGGGCCGGATAAGCCGTGAGGATTACGGCGAGAGCGTGGCAGGCGCGGTGAAGCTGCTTAAAAGCGGCGGCGGGGAAACGGTCAGGGAACTGACGGAAAAGATGAACGCCGCTGCGGAAAAGCTGGAATTTGAGAAAGCCGCTTCCCTGAGGGATACGATAAACGCGCTCCGCAAGCTTTCGGAAAGGCAGAAGGTGGTGTCCGCCACAGCGGAGGACGAGGACATAATAGCCCTTGCTCAGGCCGAGGGAATGGCGTGCTTCCAGGTTCTGTCCGTAAGGGAGCACAGACTGTGCGACAGGGAGGAATATATTCTGGACGCGGCTGAAGAGGATGCGCTCTCCGCGTTCAGGGCGGAATTCATACAGTCGTATTACTCGATGAAAACCTACGTTCCGAAAGCCGTTCTGGTGGACGGGGAGGTGGAAGACGCGGACCTTCTTTCACGGTTTTTGTCTGAAAAGGCGGGCAGAACGGTAAAAATACGTGTGCCTGTACGCGGTGAGGGAAGAGAACTTATGAAGATGGCGTTCAGCAACGCCGCGGCAAAGCTGCAGAACCTTGCCGAGAGGACGGACCGAAAGAGCAGGGCGCTTGAGGAACTTGCGACCTTTCTCGGCCTCGAGAAGGCGCCCGAACGCATAGAGAGCTACGACATTTCCCACACGGCAGGCAGCGGCATGGTGGCGGCAATGGCGGTATTTGTGGACGGCCGGGCGGACAAATCCGCCATGCGGCGGTTCAAGATACAGACACTGTGCGGTCAGGACGATCCCGCCGCCCTTGCGGAAGTGGTGCGGCGTTCGCTTGTGAGGAGGCTCAACGGGGACGCAGCTTTCGGGGACATGCCGGACCTGATACTTCTTGACGGCGGTATAGGCCAGGTAAACGCTGTGTCGGCTGTTCTGAGGGAATTGAATCTGAAAATACCGATGTTCGGAATGGTGAAGGACGACAATCACAGGACAAGAGCCATAACCTCCGGGGGCGGCGAGATATCCATAACCTCGGCGCGGGCGGCGTTTTCCCTTGTTTCGGAGATACAG
>CASDVX010000056.1 GCA_949284545.1 uncultured Eubacteriales bacterium | reverse complement strand
GCGCCGGGAAAGGAAAAACATGAGGAAACTGTTTGCATATCTCAAAGGATACCGGAAGGAGACGGTTCTCAGCCCGCTTTTCAAGCTGCTGGAGGCCTGCCTTGAGCTTATCGTCCCGCTGGTGGTGGCTCGGATAATAGACGAGGCGATACCGTCGTCGGACAAAACGTATGCGGTGCATATGTGCCTGCTCCTCGTCCTTCTGGGGCTGGTGGGACTTGTCTTTTCCGTGACGGCGCAGTATTTTGCTGCCAAGGCCGCCACGGGCCTGTGCACGCGTCTGCGTCAGGCGCTTTTCGACAGGATGCAGTCCTTCTCCTGCTCGTCGGCCGACAGAATGGGCTCCGCCACAATGATAACGAGACTTACCGGGGACATGAACCAGCTCCAGACAGGGTTCAATCTCATGCTCCGGCTGCTGCTCAGATCGCCGTTTGTGGTGCTGGGCGCCGCAGTCATGGCGTTTGCCGTAGACGCGGAAGCGGCAATGGTGTTCCTCGGAGTTATACCGCTGCTTTCGGTGGTGATTTTCGGGATAATGCTTATAAGCCTGCCGATGTATAAAAAGGTGCAGGGGAGACTGGACAGGGTCCTGTCCGGAGCGAGGGAAAATCTCACGGGCGTAAGGGTCATACGCGCTTTCCGCCGGGAGAAGGCGGAAAGACAGGAATTTTACAGCAGGAACGAGGAACTCACGCAGGAGCAGAGGAAGGTGGGCAGGATAACCGCCCTTCTCAACCCGCTTACCTATGTTATCATAAACGGCGCGGTCATCGTTCTCATATACTCCGGCGCTCTCAGGGTGGATTCCGGCGAACTCACCGCGGGCCAGCTGGTAGCGCTGTACAACTACATGTCGCAGATCCTGGTGGAACTGATAAAATTTGCCGACCTGATAATAAATGTGACCAGAGCGGCAGCCTGCGGCAGGCGTATAGCGGCTGTACTGGACATGCCAGCCGACGACATCGTGAGTAAAACGCCCCGGGCGCCGTTGGGCGGGGGCTGGCCCGTGGAATTTAAGGACGTATGCCTGAGATACCCGGGCAGCGGCGGAGACGCGCTGAGCGGCATAAGCTTTTACGCTCCCGCCGGCTCGCATATAGGCATAATAGGGTCAACGGGTTCGGGCAAATCTTCTCTGGTAAACCTGATCCCCCGCCTGTACACGGCCACCGGCGGAGAGGTGACGGTAAACGGGAAAAACGTCGCGGATGCCGACGCCGGTTCCCTCCGCAGGGAGATAGGCGTCGTCCCGCAGAAAATACGCCTTTTCAGGGGAAGCATACGCGACAACCTTCTTAACGGAAATCCGGACGCCACCGACGAAGACATGGACGATGCGGTCAAAGCCGCTCAGGCGGCGGACGTGGTGGCCTCCAAGGGCGGGCTTGACGGCATAATAGAGCAGGGAGGAAGGAACCTTTCCGGAGGACAGCGTCAGCGTATCGCCATAGCGAGAGCCCTTGTGCGCCGCCCGAGGATACTTATTCTTGACGACAGCTCGTCGGCGCTGGACCTTGCCACCGACGCGGCGCTGAGAAAGTCCCTGAAGGCTTTTGCAGAAGACATGACTGTGTTTACCGTCTCCCAGAGAACGTCGTCCATAGCCGGATGCGACCTGATAATAGTCCTTGAGGACGGCAAAGCCGTGGGCATGGGCGATCACGGGAGCCTGCTCAGGACGTGCGGAGTGTACAGGGAGATATACGAATCGCAGTTCAAAAAGGAAGACGCATGATTTTACGGCCTTCGGGCTCAGCGGCGAACCGCGGATCACGCATATAAAGGACACGGTGAAAACTTTATGAGCAAACAGAAAAACAGGTCAGTCGGGAAGAAGGACGGCACAACTCTCAAAAACATACTCCGCAGCCTGAAACCGTACCGCATAAGGATATGCCTGTCGGTGCTGCTTTCCGCCGCGAACGTGGCGCTGACGCTGTACGCGCCGGTGCTGGTGGGCGAGGCGGTGGACGTGGTCGCCGCCGCCGGAGGAGTTGATTTCGGCAAAATATCCGTCATACTCGTGAAACTCGGGGCAGCCGCCGTAGCGGCGGCCGCGTTTCAATGGATCGTGAACGCGGTGAACAATACCATCGTATACAGAGTTGTGCGGGACGTGAGGCAGCAGGCCTTCGA
>CASDVX010000055.1 GCA_949284545.1 uncultured Eubacteriales bacterium | reverse complement strand
GGGACCGGGTGCGAAGCAATCGTCAGGCCCAAAGCGGCGGGGTCGGTTACTTCCGGCAACGCAGCGGACGGTACAGACGTCCGAAAAGCCGCCTGCAAAAAAACGTCTCTCAGTCTTTTTTCCTCATTTTTTGCGGCTTTTTTCCCCAAAAAATTCCTGCCAAGTGGGGAAAATCTCATTGAAACCCATGTTTCCTGAACTGTTTTACAAATTTTTAATACTTTATTCGCATACGTTTGCCGCCGGTGTGGTAAACTCTCATAGTCCAAATAGTTACAATTTTTGTGTTTTTTGTAACTTTTTGCTTGTGACGGACAAGTCACGCGGTCCTGTTTTACCGCGGACGGACCCGGCGCGGCCTTTGTGGCGGCTGTCGGTCCGGCTGCACCGGTGCAGGCGCGGATGCCGTCGCTTAAGGGAAATGCCGGGTCTGATCGGCGAGCCGATGTGGGCAGGACGTCCGCCCGTCGCCGGTGAGGATTGACCCTCTTCCCCTTTCTGCGCCCCGGGTCCGCGATGTTTTTACACGTTTACACATATTCATCAGGCATTTTGTGCCTTTGCGCCGCAAATACGGCGCAAATATCGGAGAAAGGAAGTCTTTGCTCCCAAAGACACAGGTACCCAAATGAAAAAAGCAGCGTTTTTTCTTGCCTTGTTTTTTGCTTCTCTCGCGCCGGCGTCGGTGTTTGCCGCCTCCTGCGCACAGCCGGCGGCGGTCCTTGTTTTTTCCGCCGTTGAAAATGACTCTTCGGAAGAGTGCCGTTCTCTCCCCGCTCACGCCCTGAAGGAGCTGGTGGAGACCTTCGATATGTACATGACCCCCGGGATTTCGGATCCGGTTACAGATTTGGGGTTCTCTGTTGCGGATGAGGAGGGCGAGTCCTCTGACGAAGTTTATTTGACCCCTGAAACGGTTGTTTCCGGCGACGCCGGCTACGGTGACCCCTCCGGCAGTGAAGATGCTGCCGATTCGGATGTCTCCGCGGACAGCGACAAGGGGTTTGCGGGCAGCGGCATGATAGATTCCAGCAAGCCCCTGCTTCAGAAGCCCTCGGGCACCATCGCAACCGGCCCCTTTTCCCCCTCTCTTTTCACCATCACCGACAAGGAGCGGGATCTGATAGAGCGGGTAGTGATGGCGGAAGTTTCCGGACGTTCATATATTGACGCTCTGGCCGTAGCCCAGTGCATATACGACCGCATGGTCCGTTCCGGGGATTCGGTCTCCGAGGTGCTTTTCGCCAAAAACGCCTTTGCGGATCCCACCTACCGGTACACCCCCACGAGCATCGTCAAGGACGCGGTCAGCGATGTTTTTGACGACGGCAAGCGGCTTACGGTCGAACCCCTTCTGTACTTTTACGCCGTAAGGTCGGCTTCACCCGATTCCTTCCACGAGACGCAGCGCTGCCTTGTGGAAACCGAGCTTCATCGCTATTTCGGTCCGTGGTGACGCGTTTCCCGGGGGGAACGAGTGCGGAACGGTTTGAATAAATCTCTTGCAAATCCGCCGGGCGTGTGGTAAAATACCCCCTGTTACTGAGAGGGAGTAGCTAACGGGAATATCCGACGTAGAGCCGTCGGACAATACCCGTGACAACGGCGTCAGTACGGAGAAATCCCGCCATTGTCTTAAAATGCGAGACTCTCACCGTTGTTTCGGTGAGGGTCTCTTTTTTTGGCCGCCGGGCCTTTGCCCGGAAATCAACGTCTTTACCCGCGCTCCGCCCTCCCCCGCGCGGGAAATTTTGAAGGAGAAGATGTGAAAAATGGAGATCCTCTATCAAAATCTGATGGAAAACTTCCAATGGCAGCAGCTTGTGATGTGGGCAATAGGCGGAATACTGATTTTTCTCGCAATAAAAAAGGACATGGAACCCACCCTGCTCCTCCCCATAGGGTTCGGCGCGATACTCGTGAACCTGCCGGGCTCGGGAGCGGTGGACAGGCTCATCGGCGGAGAGACCGAGCGCGGCGCTCTGTCTATTCTCTTTGACGCGGGCATAGCAAATGAGCTTTTCCCCCTTATACTTTTTATCGGCATCGGCGCAATGATAGATTTCGGCCCGATCCTGTCCAACCCCAAACTCATGGTGTTCGGCGCGGCGGCCCAGTTCGGCATTTTCTTCACCCTGTGCCTCGCCTCCATGTTCTTTGACATAAAAGACGCCGCCTCCATAGCCGTTATCGGCGCGGCGGACGGCCCCACCTCCATAGTGGTGGCAAACAAGCTCGGCTCCCAGTATCTCGGGGCGATAATGGTGGCCGCCTATTCATACATGGCCCTGGTACCCATAATACAGCCTCCCATAATCAAGCTCCTCACCACGAAAAAGGAGCGTCTCATACGCATGCCGTATGAACAGAAGTCGATCTCACGTCAGACGCGCATACTTTTCCCCATAATCATAACCGTGGTGGTGGGCATAGTCGCCCCGGACGCCGTTTCGCTTGTGGGATTCCTCATGTTCGGCAACCTTATCCGCGAATGCGGCGTACTGGATTCCCTCTCCGAGACCGCCCAGAAGGTTCTGGCAAACCTCATCACCATATTCCTGGGCATAACCATTGCGTCCCAGATGAAGGCGGAGCAGTTTCTGGCCTATGACACCCTCCTCATCCTCGGGCTCGGGCTTGTGGCGTTCATCATGGACACGGCCGGAGGCGTGATATTTGCAAAGATACTCAACCTGTTCCTGAAGAAAAAGATAAACCCCATGATCGGCGCGGCGGGCATATCCGCGTTTCCCATGTCGGGGCGTATCGTGCACAAGATGGGCCTGGCGGAGGATCCTCAGAACTTCCTGCTCATGCATTCAATCGGTGTGAACGTGTCCGGTCAGGTGGCCTCGGTGATAGCGGGCGGACTGATACTTCAGTTCTTCATGTGAATTGCCTGACTCATGCGGCGGGGCCGTCGGGGCCTGTTTTCCGGCAGGGCGCGGCGCAGGACGTGCGGGGAAAACATGAGGGCGGTCCGGCGAGAGCCGCGGCTGCGTCTCCGAGTTGACCGCAGCCGGTACAATATGAAAAGAAAGGATGCTGTGTGATATCATGGAATTTGAGCCTATGAATTTTGTGGAAAACCTTTCCTACATGGGAGAGGGAATGCTGTGTATATTCATCGTTATCGGGGTCATCATTGCGATAACCTCTGTTCTGAACCTTGTCACCCGTCCCAAAAAAGGGAAATGACGGGAAGGGACACATCTTTGTAACCCGAGCGCCGGCAGAAACGCCGGCGCTTTTTTTGTTTAGAAGTGTACCGTCAAAGGCAAAGCGGGAAGTATTCGGCATACCCGGCACGGCAAACGGCGCGGGTTCGGGCGGCGGGCGCGGGCGGGACGGCGCCACTTATCAGATCAATTGAGGGCGTGGGCATAGGCTTCCGTCGGCAGCGCGGTGGCGGGTGTAAACAAGAGAGCAAAAAGCAGAATCGGGCGCGGCGTTGGAGTGGAAACAGGGGCGCGGGCGTTTGGACGGCGTTGGAGCGGAGCGGAGTTGGGGAAGAGCAGCATTGGGTCGGCACGGCGGGGACGCTGTACCCCTGTAAATGAACGAGGGTACGCTGCAGGTCTGTGCTTTTTCCGTTTTGGCTGGGACAGGGCGTAGGGCGGCAAGGCAGACGCAGCGTCTTTCCGTATTGCTGCTGTTCAGGTAACACGGAAGAGAATACTTGGAACATAGGGCGGACGGGGATAGACGGGGCGCGGGCGTTTGGACGGCGTTGGAGCGGGTGCGGTCGTACAGGAAAGCAACCACGCAGACGTCGGAACAGGGTGCGGCAGACGCAGGCGCGGGGATGATACGGCGCGGGTTCGGGCACGTGAACGGCGGCGGGTACCTGTCCGTCTGGGGCGCGGGCGGGGGACGTATCGCCCCGGCCACAGTGGCAAGGCGGTATCGGTGCGGGCGGGGCGGATAACCCAGCGGAGGGTACAGGCCGCGCGTGAAAGGACGGCGTATCGCGGGCGCGGGCGGGGCGACACCGGCAGCGTCGGACGGTAATGCAGCCCGTGCGCCGGAGGGGTGCGGAAACGTTTTTCAAATACCGGCAGACGCGGGACCTGTCCGCTTTTTGTCCCTGCCGCCGGTGTAAAATCAAGGCACACGGGGGAATGTTTTTATTGCAAACACACCCGATATTTGATATAATTATGCGAGATGACTGTGCTCTCCCCGGCTGCACGGAGAGGCGGACGGGCCTTTCCCCGCAAGCTTTGACGCGAAACGCTCTTTCAGCCGCTCATGCGGCGCGTTTTTGCCGGACCGCGCGCGGAAAATCCCGCAGGACGAAAGGAAAGATGATCGTATGCCAGAGAAAAATCCCGAAAAGGAAAAAGCCCTTGAACTGGCCGTGGGGCAGATAGAAAAGGCCTTCGGCAAGGGGTCTATCATGAAGCTGGGAGAAAATACCTCCCTCAGCATAGAAGCTATCCCCACCGGCTCCATCGCCCTTGATATGGCGCTGGGAGTGGGAGGCGTGCCCAAGGGCCGAATCATCGAGATATACGGGCCTGAGTCCTCAGGTAAAACCACCCTTGCCCTCCACATCCTTGCCCAGTGCCAGAAGCAGGGCGGAACGGGCGCTTTTATCGACGCGGAGCACGCCCTTGACCCTGTGTAC
>CASDVX010000054.1 GCA_949284545.1 uncultured Eubacteriales bacterium | reverse complement strand
ACCGCCGACCTGCCGGGTATGAACCGGCCGCTATAGACCAACTAAGCTACGTCGCCATATGCTGTTGCGAAAGCGGCGGTTTGGTTGCGGGGGCGGGATTCGAACCTCGCGACCTCCGGGTTATGAGCCCGACGAGCTACCATGCTGCTCTACTCCGCAGGAGTATTGTAGCACATACGGACGGAAAAAGCAACACCTTTTTTGCCTGCAACGAAAAACTTTTGTTTGCAGCAAGGAAGTCGCCTTAAAGGAAAGGGGGCAGGGCGGGTCGAGCGCGTAACACGGAGGCGGTAAAGTGTGAGTACCGCACGCAGCGGTAAACACAGGCCGCGGGGATGCGCGAGGTGCAGAGAAGAAGGCTTTTCGTATCTAATGGCGTCAAACAACTACAGCACAAGCAGACAAACGGCACCTCACGGCGTAAAAACCGCCGCGGCCGTTCCGGCGCGCGGCGGTTTGGTTGGGATGGCAGGAGTCGGACCTGCGGTGACGGAGTCAAAGTCCGTTGCCTTACCGCTTGGCTACATCCCAGAGCAGAAGAACGCGTCCCAAACACGGCCAATAAGGGTAGGGTACAGGGACACGCGGAAAATTATATAACAGCCCGAACAAAAAGTCAACCGTTTTATCCTGAGGTCTCTGTTCAAGCTAAGTGTTGATGGAAAAAGTCCGTCGGTTTCACTAAATTGCAGTCACTAACCTGAAAGCAGTCATGAGAAACAGGTGTTTTCCAAATGCTCATGGTTGCTTCTCTTTATTGTAATGTTTCCCCACACTTATAGAGCCTTTTTTGTAATCTAAAACAAAGTTTTCATCTTGGAGAAAGGAGAGGGAAAAGCACTCTCTATACAGCCCCAACTGCGTTGAATCATTAACCTTTTTCAAGGACAGTGTCTTAAATTGACCTCCATCCTGCCTGTATCAGGAGGTACAAATTCAGCAATCCGAGGTGGGTACATCCCTTTGGAGGACATACACAGGTTGAACTGCAAGACAGGTGAGGACTTTGAAAAACTCGTCCTGGACACATTACAGATACTGAATTTTGGGGCATATTAGACTGGCCGAGAAGATCGTGACGTTGACATCATCGCATTCAAGACAGCAGACGGACATCGTTACATGCTTTGATATTCAGTGCAAATTCTGGAACACTACCGTAGGAATGAAGACAATTCAGAAGGTGTATGCCGGTTCGCATTATTTTAATCAAGGTGGGATTCCTGCTGTATTTGCAAACAACCGTGTCACATTAAAAGCACGACAGTATACACGCAGATCAGGAGTGGATGTGATTGGTGACGGAAAGGCAGAAGAGGCAGCAAAAAGTTTAAAGACAAGGAAAGTATCAAAACCAAACAGCAGCGGCCTACCGGGCCTTATATTGGGACAACTTTCCAGCGACATTGAACACATTAGGGCAAGCGTCAAAAACAGAACCGAGGCACTAGAACTTGATGCAGACGAGGAATTCAGAAATACAATCATAAATAACTTGGATCAAGTGGATGAACTCCAGCAAGAGGCTGCCAGATTGCAGCACAAAGCGCTTAAAATTTATAAAAAGGTGGTATTAAAGGACATAGATTGTGGCTGAAGGGCTGGCACCGAGAGTGCCGAACACATTTTAGGAGGGACTGACTATGGCTGACCTGTTCAAGGAACTCTTGGGCAGCGTGGACAGTCTAACAGAAGAACAAGTCAACATTTTGCTGTCCAGGCTGAACGAGAAAAAGTCAGGACAAGAAAATGAGGCAACCAAGCTGGTACACAATGCAGAGACAGGTAAGATTGTCGCCGGTCCATATTGTGGAATCATTACGATCGCCAAAACGGGAACCAAGAATGGACGATCTCTGCAAGGACTGTCATAAGACATTCAATGATACAACAGGAACTTTGCATCAGCACTCCAAACTACCGAAGCCCAGTGGCTGGGTTTAAGCAAAGGTATCATTTTAAACCTGAGCATTCGGAAAATTGCAGATGATATTGGAGCATCAGCGCGAACAGTCTGGTATAACAAGTAAAAGATATCTAATGCATTGGGTGAGCCGCTTCCGCAACAGGATAATAA
Organism: uncultured Eubacteriales bacterium; assembly: GCA_949284545.1. GTDB lineage: Bacteria > Bacillota > Clostridia > Oscillospirales > CAJFTT01 > CASDVX01. The sequence goes on along the minus strand of CASDVX010000054.1, from coordinate 6,215 downwards.
ATCCAATGGATCCGTTGAGCGTGATGAGTATATGGCAAGGCTTATCGTTTAAGGGGAAAAGAGATCCAAATTTTCTTGTCAATCAATTAGGCAGGATGCCAAAGAACCATCGTTCCTATCAGGAAAAGCGGAGTACCTGAAGAAGTATGGATTATGAGATTGACTGCAATCTAACCCGGTGACACTGGAAAACCTATTGATTGCACATGGTGCAAATCCAGGGCGTTTTCATGATCAAGCCTCTATGCAAGAACCGCGGAGAAAATCTTTATATCAATGCTGTTTGTGTAGACAAGACGGAAAATGAACATGTGTTCAAACATCTGTCAAAGAAGACGTCATCTGACGCAACCAATGGTTACCGATGGCTATGCATCATACAAAACTTTGCTGAGGTACAGAATATCCAGATACAACAGATTTTGTCACAACGACATGCAAAGGGAGCATTGAATTTAGGCGCCATCAATCCGCCGCACTCCAGGCTATCAGCATTTTGGCCTGAAAATGCTGAGCGTGATCCGTATACAAAATACTTGGATTTACAACTGATGTTGTTTTGGCAGTTGGAAAAAAGAAAGATTTGTCTATCAATCAGAAAGTTGAGTTGATATATACCCACCTCGCCGGACAGTTCTACTACCCGGTTACTTGGGAAAGCCTTTTACGACGTCCGCTGATGTTGGACGCCAAGCACATGCTTTCAGACAGGGTATAAAACTGGAAAGGAAATCGTTATATCTTCCAATAACACAGGAGACCCAAAACCATCTCAAATATGTCATATAGATTAAAAATCAACAATAAATTATTTTCAATTTGGAAAGGTTGTGTTATAATGAAAAGCAAAGTGATCGCCCCTTGATTATTCTTGCGTTTTGTTGTACTGATGATGCCTGGGGCGCTAGTTTGCTTTGATCGTGTTATAGCAAGAGCATTATGTGTTTTGTCATTTGATATTGGAATTGTATCTATGCCATGAAATAAATTATAAAGGAGAAGGTAAAATGAAAAAAATATCAGCAATTATTTTAGCAATTATTTTAACTATGTCATTGGTATCGTGCGTTGTCCCTTCTGATGGAGAAGTTAATGAGACTTCTGATGTTTCTACTGGCAACAATTCTGCTGAAGAACAGCAGGATGAGCAAGCAGAAATACCAGGGAAAGAAGAGGCGACGATTGATGAAATGGTTCTTGTTGATGAGGCTGGCGTAAAAATTACTGCTAAAAGTCTTGAGTTTGATGGGATGTTTGGCCCCGGAATTAACTTGCTTATTGAGAATAATTCTGGTAAAGACCTAACTTTTCAATGTCGCAACGCTTCTGTCAATGGATATATGGTAGACACTATAATGTCTGTTGATGTTGTAAATGGTAAGAAAGCAAACGATAGTCTGACTTTTATGGAATCCGATTTTGAGGCATGTGGAATTAAAGCAATTGCTGATATGGAAATTGCATTCCACATCTTTGACATGGCTGAATGGGAAACTTATCTGGATACTGACGCAATCCGGATCGAAACTTCTATAGCTGATACTTTTGAATACACATATGATGATAGCGGAGATATAGTCTTTGAAGGAAATGGTGTAAAGATTGTAATTAAGGGACTTGCACAAGATGAATCCATATTCGGCCCCAGTATTGTAACCTACATTGAAAACACTGGAGATAAGGATATAACCGTCCAGACCAGAGATGTATCTATCAACGGATTTATGGTAACAGCCATATTCTCTTGTGATATAGTTGCGGGCAAACGTGCCGTGGATACCATCACTTTTATGGAGTCTGAACTGGAGGAAAATGCAATAACTGCAATTGAAGATGTAGAACTGTCCTTCCATGTTTTTGACTCCGATAAGTGGGAAACCATTGTTGATACAGAACCTATAAATATCGCCTTTTGATAAAATACAATATAGAGCCAGGGCTCCGCTCTTTCGAGCGGAGCCCCATTTTATGCCATAATGAATAAGGCTGCATTATATTTTGAATTTTAGCCCACGGGCATATAGGAGGATGGCTAATGCAAAGGAGGATGGCTAATGCAAAAACAGATAAAGGAACAGTTATAGTGGACTTTAAGGGAAATGAGTCTATGAAATATAAAGCAACAGGGAGAAAGGAGTTACAACAGTTCCCCCTCTTTTCATACCGAGTGAGTTTTGGCTAGATTGACGGAAACTTTCAATTTATCTTGAAATCAAACCTTCCTTGAACCGTTTTATCCTGAGCGCGCAGGCGCAAAAGCTGCCGCCGGAAAAACTCTTTCCCACATCGCGAGAAAAACGGGAAACAGCATCGCGGCTGCAAACGTCCTTTTCAAAATCGGAAAAATATGCTACAATGGAAATAGGACAGAAATATTTCCTTGATCGCGGGGCGGTTTAATACATGAAAGCAAAATACATTCTGTTTGATTTTGACGGTACGATAGCGGACTCGTCGGAAGGCGTGTTCATGTGCGTGCTTTACGCGCTGGAAAACATGGGCAGGCCTCTTCCGGGCAGGGACGAGCTGAGAAAGTTTATCGGCCCGCCTCTGCGCGAAAGCTTTTCCCGCCGCTGCGGCATGACGACGGAGGAGACCGAACGCGCCGTGGAGCTTTACCGCCGGATGTATTCCGATACGGGTATACTCAAATGCAGGGTCTACGACGGAGTGGAGAAACTGCTTTCGGACCTGCGTGCGAAGGGATTTATCTTGGCTGTGGCCACGTCCAAGCCCGAAGTATATGCAAGGCGTATACTGGATCATTTCGGACTGAGCAGATATTTCACGTATATCGCGGGCGCGGAATTTTCCGGCGCGAGGACGGACAAGCCCGCGGTGATAGAGTACGCGCTGAGGTCTCTCGGAGCCGATGCTTCCGAGGCAATAATGATAGGGGACAGGTTCCATGATGTGGAAGGCGCTCACAGGTTCGGCGTGAAATGCGTCGGCGTGCTGTGGGGATTCGGAAGCAGGGAAGAGTTTGAAAAGTGCGGGGCGGACTTTATCTGTGCCGACACGGAAGAAGTCGAAAGGCTTCTCACCGGGGATGAGCCGGAGGTAAAACCGGAATGAGCAGGAGCTTTGCGGGAGCATGGTATGTTCTCGGCGCAATCCTGCTCCTCATACCCGCGCCGGCCCTTTTCAGCGGTTTTACTAACTACGCGCTGTTTTTTTCCTGCATACTCGGCGCGGGGTGTCTGGCCCTCCCCGCCATTGCGGGAGCGGTGTCAAGACGCGGGGAAAGGATATACAGAGCGTCCAGAGCCGTGTTCCTGACGCTGTTTTTTGCGTTTGTCGCGTATTTTTCGGCGGTATCGGTCCTCATGGCGCACTCTGCGCTGCGTCCGCAGGCGGAAGCGGGCTGCGATATCGTCATTCTCGGCAGCGGGACGGACGGCAGCGAGCCGGACATGATGCTTAAATGCAGGCTGGATACGGCGGCTGAGTACCTGAAAAACGATCCTGACGCCAGGGCGGTGTGCTGCGGCGGAAAGGGAAACGGGAAAGAGTATTCGGAAGCCGAAGTAATGAAAAACTACCTCATGGAACTGGGAATAGACGGCGGCAGGATATTCACCGAAGAAAAGTCGGCGTCCACAAGAGAAAACCTGATGTATGCCGCGGAGCTGCTCACGCAGCTGGGGGAAAGCAGGCCGCTGGCTGTATGCACCAGCAATTTTCACATTTACAGAGCGGCGGAATTTGCGTCACGTGCGGGGCTGGAGGATGTAGGCGTGCTGCCCGCGCCGACGCCGGCCCATATATTGCCCGCATATTGGGTGAGAGAGTTTTTCGGGATAAGCAGGATGTGGCTTTTGGGCTACTGACTCACGGCGCCGCGCCGGGAGCGGCGGAGGCATGAACGGACGGTGAGACGCATGAGACCGGATGAACTGAAAAGGATCCCGCTGGACAGGCTCAAGGGCGTGGGAAACAAGCGCGCCGGGATGTTTGCCGGGCTGGGTATATACAGCTGTTACGATCTGCTGTTTCATTTCCCGCGCGCTTACGAGGACTGGACGGTGAAAACGATAGAGGAAGCGGTCCCCGGGAGCGTATGCGCGGTAAAAGGGACGGTGTCCGCCCCGCTGAAAAAGAACATGGTGCGCCGCGGCCTCACCATATATAAAGGCAGCGTGTTCGACGGCACGGGCAAAATGAATATTTCGCTTTTTAACACGGCGTACGCTGCGGCCAGCCTGAGACAGGGTGAGGAATTCGTTTTCTACGGCCGGATAGAGGGACACCCGCGATCCAAATCCATGAGTTCTCCGAAATTCATGCCGTCGGCTTCCGCCCCGCCTATACGTCCGCTGTATCCCGCAGGGCAGGGTTTGACGCAAACGGTAATATCGGGCGCCGTGAAAGACCTGCTTTCCCGGGTAGACGTTATTGACGACCCGCTGCCGGAGGAAATGCGCGTCAGGCTCTCTCTGTGTCCGCTCGACGAAGCCGTCAGGACGGTGCATGGGCCGGAAAGCGGGGAAAAATTGGACAGGGCGGTGAGAAGGCTGACTTTTGAGGAGCTTTTCTGTATGCAGCTCGGTCTGCTTTCTCTGAGGAAGAGGGAACGCGCTCCCACCGGGAAAGCGGTCGGCCGGTGCGACATGAGCCGGTTTTTTGCTTCTCTTCCGTTTAAGCCCACCAAAGCGCAGATGCGCGCCATGCGCGAGGCTGCGGCCGACATGATGAAAAATGTGCCCATGAACCGCCTGCTGCAGGGAGACGTAGGGAGCGGCAAAACCGTAGTCGCGGCGGGACTGATGTATTTCGCGTGGAAGAGCGGGTTCCAGAGCGTAATGATGGTGCCCACGGAGATACTCGCGGAACAGCACTGCGCCACTCTCAAAAAGCTGCTTTCTCCGCTGGGGATGACCGTAGAACTTCTCACCTCGTCCGTAAGGGGGGCTGAGCGGGAAGAACTCCTCGAAAGGGTCGCGAACGGCGTCACATCCGTTCTGGTGGGCACTCACGCGGTGATAGGCGACAGGGTGGAGTTTTACAACGTGGGCCTTGCAGTGACGGACGAGCAGCACAGGTTCGGGGTGAGGCAGAGGAGAAAGCTTACGGAAAAGGGCGGCCCCGCCCACACGCTGGTGATGAGCGCTACGCCCATACCGAGGACGCTCGCGCTCATAATCTACGGCGATCTTGACATATCGGTGCTTGACGAACTTCCTCCCGGCAGAAGGGAGATACGCACATACTGCGTGGGGAGCGGCGCGCGTGAACGCGTAAACGGGTTCATAGAGAAACATATCCGCGCCGGCAGACAGGTCTATGTGGTCTGCCCGGCCATAGACGACGGCAGCGAGGATTCGGCGGTGCTCCGCCACAAGCGTCTCACCGAAAGATTCCCCGGTGCAAGGGTCGGGCTGCTTCATGGGAAAATGAAGCCCGCCGACAAGGAAAAGACCATGAGAATGTTTGCCGAAGGGAAAACCGACGTGCTCGTATCAACCACAGTAATAGAGGTAGGGGTGGACGTGCCCAGCGCAACGCTCATGATCGTTGAGGAAGCGGAAAAATTCGGGCTCAGTCAGCTTCACCAGCTCAGGGGGAGAGTCGGAAGGTCGGACAGGCAGTCTTTCTGCGTGCTCATAAGCGACGTTAAGGGAGACGAGGCGGAGGAGAGGCTGAAGGCCATGTGTTCCTGTTCCGACGGATTCGAAATAGCCAAAAAGGATCTGGAGCTCAGAGGCCCGGGAGACTTTTTCGGGAGCCGTCAGCACGGCCTGCCGCTTCTGCGCATAGCAGACCTCCACTCGGACATGGACATACTTGAGTCCGCGGCGGAGGAGGCGAAAAAGCTGTATTCATCGGACCCGGACCTGTCCGAACCGGAACACGAGCCGCTAAGGGAGGAGGTCAACGCGCTCTTTGAACAGGCCTCAGGGGCGTAACTGCCCGTCCGTGCGCGGCGGCACGGCAAAATAAATTTATTTAATTATCGTTACATACAAAACACTCTGCATCGGGGAAAATTTCTCCCGGGCAGGGTGTTTTGTATGTGTTTGTCATTTTCAAAATGGCAGACATAAAATAAAAAAGGGAGCGACCCGAGACGGCCTGTCCGGACCGCTTCCGGTAAAGAAAGGAAAATGAAAAATGGCAAAAACAAATACAGGTCTGGTCGAATATGCAAAAAAGCAGGTAGGACGGCCTTATTGGTACGGTACCTACGGGCAGACCGCCACCGAGGAACTGTACAA